>CAZGUU010000364.1:0-5080 GCA_964529315.1 uncultured Enterobacteriaceae bacterium | reverse complement strand
CTCCGAGGGGCTGTCGGCCGCGGGCCACGTGATCGAGGCGTTCGGCAGCTTCGTGGTGGGCGGCAGCTACGTCGTCGGGGTGGTCATCTTCCTGATCCTGGTGGTGATCAACTTCGTGGTCATCACCAAGGGCGCGGGGCGCATCGCCGAGGTCGCGGCGCGCTTCACCCTGGATGCGATGCCCGGCAAGCAGCTCGCCGTCGACGCCGAGCTGAACTCGGGTGCGCTCTCCGAGCGCGAGGCGCGCGAGCGGCGGCGCTCGATCGAGGCCGAGGCGGACTTCTACGGAGCGATGGACGGCGCGAGCAAGTTCGTCCGCGGCGACGCGATCGCCGGCCTGCTCATCGCTGCGATCAACATCGTCGGCGGGCTGTTCATCGGCGTGGTGCAGGGCGGGCTCGACCTGCAGTCGGCGGCCGAGATCTACACCACGCTGACCATCGGCGACGGCCTGGTCTCGCAGCTCCCGGCGCTGCTCGTCTCGACCGCCGCCGGCATCATCGTCACCCGCGCCGGCTCGGGAGCCGACCTGGGCAGCGAGCTCACCTCGCAGCTCATGCTGAACCCGCGTGTCATGGGCACGGTGTCCGTCCTGCTGGTCGCGTTCGCGCTCATTCCCGGGCTGCCCTTCGTGCCGTTCGTCGTCCTGGCGGGGGCGATGGGCGGGCTCGCCTACGCGAGCGCCGACTCCGCGACGGCGGCCAAGGGCAAGGCGGGCGCCGACGCGGCGGGCGAGCGCGGCGAGAAGAAAGGGGAGAAGGCCGAGCCCGCGGCGCGCTCGATGGTTCCCGCTCCCTTCGACCCGCTCGAGCTCGAGGTCGGATACGAGCTGGTCCCGCTGGTCGACGGCGCGCGCGGCGGGGAGCTCATCGAGCGCATCCGCAACCTGCGCCAGCAGCTCGGGCAGGAGCTGGGCATCGCGGTGCCGCCGGTGCACATCCGCGACAACCTCCAGCTCAAGCCCGGCGAGTACGCCATCCTGCTGCGCGGCGTCGAGATCGCGCGCTCGGATCTGCGCCTGGGCTACGTGCTGGCGATCAGCCCGGGCGGCGCGGACCCGACCTTCCCCGGCATCCCGACGCGCGAGCCAGCCTTCGGCCTCGACGCCCTGTGGGTGCCGCTCGCCGACCGCGAGAGGGCGCAGCTCGCCGGCTACACGGTGGTCGATCCGGCGACCGTGGTCGTCACGCACCTCACGGAGGTGGTCCGCCGCCACGGGCACGAGCTGCTCGGCCGCCAGGAGGTCCAGGCCCTGCTCGACGCCTTGGCCAAGACCCATCCCAAGGCGGTGGAGGAGCTCGTGCCCCAGCTGCTCTCGGTGGGCGGGGTGCAGAAGGTCCTCCAGGCGCTGCTGCGCGAGGGCGTCGGCGTGCGCGACTTCTTGACGATCGTCGAGACCCTGGCCGACCATGCCGCGACCACCAAGGACCCGCAGGCGCTCACCGAGCACGTGCGCCAGGCGCTGGGCCGCGCCATCGTGCAGCGCTACCTGGTCGAGGACCGAGTGCTCAAGCTGGTCACGCTGGCGCCGCAGCTCGAGCGTCTGCTCGGCGAATCGGTCCATCGCACGGAGGACGGCGCCTTCCTGGCGCTCGAGCCCGGCACGGCGCAACGCCTGCTCGCGCGTCTCTCGGGTCTCTCCGAGAGCGTGGCCACGCAAGGGCTGCAGCCGGTGGTGCTGTGCTCGGCGGGCGTCCGGCCGCACCTGCGGCGCTTCGTCGAGCGCTTCCTGCCGAGCATCGCAATCCTCTCCCCGCCGGAGATCCCAACCAACGTGAAGGTGCAATCCATGGGCGTTCTCCGCCTCGACGACGACGAGCACGATGCCGGTGGGGTGCGCGCGGCGGTGATCGACGTCCCGCGCGGGCTCGGCCAGGCAGCCGCAGGAGCGATCTGATGCGACTCCGTCGTTTCACGGCACCGACCACCGGCGAGGCGCTGCGCAAGGTGAAGGACGCGCTCGGCGCCGAGGCGCTGATCCTGGCGACGCGCCCGTCGGCCGACGGCGAGATCGAGGTCACCGCCGCGGTCGACCTCGACGACGTCGTCGATCCGATCGGGCCGTGCGGCGATCGCACCGGCGGCACCGCGGATGCCCTCGCCGGTGCCACCCCGCTCGAGCTCGCGCTGGTGCACCGCCACCTCGAGAGCCTGGCGACCCGCGTGCGGCGCATGGACCGCTGCCTGCAGGAGATGCGCGGCTACGACGCGCCGCTCGGCAGCGAGGGTGTGGAGCTGGCCGAGCGGCTCGAGCTGGGCGGCCTGGCACGCCACCTGGCGACCCCGATCGCCGCGGCCTTCGAGCGCGAGCGCTCGAGCGGGCAGCCTCGCGAGGCGGCGCTGCGCTCGAGCATGCTGGAGCACCTGCCGGTCTCGGTGTCGGGCGAGCTGCCGCGCGTGGTCGCCTTCGTCGGCCCGACCGGCAGCGGCAAGACGACGACCATCGCCAAGCTGGCGGCGCAGCAGCGCCTGGCCGGCCAGGCGAGCATCGGCCTGGTGATGGCCGACGGCTACCGGGTCGGCGCGGCGGAGCAGCTCGCGGCGTACGCGCGCCTGCTCGAGCTGCCGATCCGCACGGCGCGAGACCAGCGCGAGATGCACGCGGCGATCGACGATCTCGCCGACCGCGACGTCGTCCTGGTGGACACCTCCGGCCTGGGTGGCGACGGCGAGTCGGCGCGCGAGATCGAGGCCCTGCTCGCCGGCGCGGGAGAGCCGGTGGGCGTCGCGATGGTGGTCAGCGCGACGGCCTCGGCGCGATCGCTGTGGCGGGCGTGGCTGCAGCTCGCCCGGCTCGCGCCGCAGAGCTGCGTAGTGACCAAGGTCGACGAGTGCGGCGCTCCGGGAGACGTCTTCTCCTGGCTCGCCGAGGTGGGCGTGCCGCTGCGCTGGCTGGGCACCGGCACGCGCGTGCCGGGCGACCTGGCGGAGGCGAGCGGCGAGACGCTGGTGCAGTGGCTGACGGCGGCATGACACCGAGGACGAATCCGATGACGAGCGAGCGGGCGACCCCCGAAGCCCCGGCACGCCGGGCACGAATCCTGAGCTTTCCAAGCCCCGCAGAGGCCCGGCCCGAGGCCGGGCTCGGCGAGACGGCGGCGGGCGATCCGCGGCGAGAAGCCGCGCGACCCGCCCTGCGCACCATCGCCGTGGCCAGCGGCAAGGGCGGCGTGGGCAAGACCAACGTGGTCGTGAACCTCGCCGTGGCGCTCGGCCAGCGCGGCCAGCGCGTGCTGGTGCTCGATGCCGACCTGGGCCTGGCCAACGTCGACACGCTGCTCGGGCTGCACCCGCGGGCGACGCTGCGCCACGTGCTGCGCGGCGAGCGCGAGCTGGCGGAGATCCTGATCGAGGGGCCGGCCGGAATCCGCGTCGCGCCGGCGGCGAGCGGCTTCGAAGAGCTGACGCGCATGACCGAGGGCCAGGCGGAGCGCCTGCTCGCGCAGCTCGCGCGCCTGGAGAGCGAGCTCGACGTCCTGCTCATCGACACCGGGGCCGGCATCTCGGCCAACGTCCTGCTGTTCGCCGTGGCCGCGCAGGAGACCCTGGTCGTGGTCACACCGGAGCCCACCTCGCTGACCGACGCCTACGCGCTGATCAAGGTCCTGGCCACGCGCTACGCCGAGCGCAGCTTCGGCGTCCTGGTGAACATGGCACGAAGCGAGGCGGAGGCCCGGCGCACGTTCGCCCACCTGGCGCGCGTCGCCGAGCGCTTCTTGCACCTCGCGCTCGAGTACCGGGGCTTCGTGCCGCACGACGCCGAGGTGGCTGCCGCGGTGCGCCGCCAGCGCGCCATCGTCGAGTTCGCGCCCGGGGGCCCGGTCGCGCGGGCCTTCGGCGCGCTGGCCGGCGACGTCCTCGGCCGGGCGGTGGGAGATCCCTCGCGGGGAGGGCTGCGCCGGCTCGTCGGCCGGATCGTCGAGGAGGGGGTGGCATGATGACCGCCAGGGCACAGCAGAGCTACTCGGCCGCCGGTGCAGCGGCGGCTCCCGCCGTCGTGCCGACCTACTCGGACGACGAGATCCGCGCCCACCTGCCGCTGGTCCGGCGCGTCGTACGGCGCGTGGCGATCTACAAGCCGCCGCACGTCGAGATGGACGAGATGGTGAGCTGGGGCTTGGAGGGCCTGCTCGACGCCTTGAAGCGCTTCGACTCCGCCAAGCAGCCCTCGTTCGAGGCGTATGCCCAGGTGCGCATCCGCGGCGCGATCCTCGACCGGCTACGCAGCCAGGGCTGGATGTCTCGCGGGGTACGCGTCAAGGCGGCACGCCTGGAGAAGACCTATCGCGAGCTGGAGCGCCAGCTCGGACGGCCGGCCACCGAGGAGGAGGTCGCCGCGGCGCTCGAGATCCCGCTCTCCGAGCTGCACACGCTGCTAGTCGACGTCGGCCGCGGGACGATGACCGCGATCGACGACATGAAGGTCGAGCCGGGACAGGCGCAGGTCGACATCGAGGACATTCTGCACGCCGACGAGGCCGACCCGGTCTCGGCTCTGCTCTCGCGCGAGCGGGCGCACCTGGTCGCCGAAGCGATCGGCCGCCTGCCGGAGAAGGAGCGCACCGTGGTCGCGCTCTACTATCGCGAGGGCATCACCATGCGCGAGGTCGCGGCGGTGCTCGACTTGACCGAGTCGCGCATCTCGCAGCTGCACTCCCAGGCCCTGCGACGCCTGGGGGGATTGCTGGCCGAGCACTTCGGCCCCGAGGAGGATCGCCGATGAGCGCGCACTGGCAGTGGCTCGCCCCGTGGATGGTACCGGCCCTCGACGTGGCCGTCGTCGTGCTGCTCGGCGCCCTGCTGGTGCGCCTGCGGCGCGACCCGACGCAGGTGTGGCGCGAGCGCGAGGCGAAGCTCGCCGAGATCTACTCCGCGCTCCGCCTGCTGGTTGCGCAGGCCGAGGGCGAGGCGCGCGATCTCGATGCGCGTCTGGCCGAGCACGAGGAGCGTCTGAGCTCTCTGCTGCGCGCAGCGCACGAGCGCACCGCGAGCGAGCGCAGCGGGCAGGAGCGCGGCGGGGCGGAGCGCACCGCGAGCGCGTGCGCCGGACGGGAGCGAGCCGCGTCGCCGGCGGGTGCGG
>CAZGUU010000363.1:0-5081 GCA_964529315.1 uncultured Enterobacteriaceae bacterium | reverse complement strand
GGCCCTTCTCGGCACCGGGAGGAGGCTCGGGGGAGCTCTCGGCGGGGCGGCAGCCGGCTGCCTGCTCGGCTACGCGATCACCACCCGGGTCGACGCGCTGCTCTACCTGGTGCCGGCCGGGCTCGTGGCGTTCGCCGGGGGCGGCTTGCGGCGCCGAGGCTGGCTCGCTCTGGCGCTCGGACTGCTCGTCGGGGGCACGCCCCTGTTGGCGTACAACTGGCTCGCGACTGGAAACCCGTTCGTGCCGACCCAGGCCATGGAGCTGCGCGAGATCACGGCGTCACGAGACGACGCCCGAGCTGCGGAGCGATTGGCGCGACTCGCGGCAATGCTCGGCGTCACGGCTGCGATCGCGGACGAGGGCCCCGGGGCGCCGCTCTCGGTCCCCACGCCGAGCGAGGCGCAGCCGCGGACCGCAGGGGTGGAGGAGATTCTCGCCGACGAGCCCGCTGCGACCCCGACACCCGCGCTCGTGCAAGGGGGTGGCCTTCGCCTGAGCCACCTGGCCGCGACTCTTCCCGCCAACCTCGCCCAGGTGCGGGAGGTGATGGGCGATCTGGGCCTTGCCCTGGCCATCGTAGGTGCGTGCACCGCCGGGACGCGACCGATGCTGCTGCTCGCCGTCGTGCCCTACGTCGGCCTCTCTCTGGTGTTCTTCAGCCTCTGGGTGCGGCCCGACCCGCGCTACGTCCTGGGCGCCCTGCTGATGCTCCCCTTGCTGGCGCTGCACGGGGCCCAGAGCCTGGTGGCGGCCCCGCAGCACGTGCGCGGGCGATTCGGGTATCGTGCCGGTGCGCTGGTGGCCCTGCTCGCCTCCCTGGCGGTCGGTCTCTTGGCCTCGCGCGAGGACTTCGCCGCCGCCAACGCGCGCCCGTGGGTCTCGGTGGTGCTGGGAGCCGCGCTCGGCGCGGCTCTGCTCGCCAGCCTGCTGCCCGCCGGGGGCAGTGCCGGAGAGCAGCGCGCGCGGCGCGTCCTCTCACCGACTCTCGCTGGGCTGCTCGTGGCGCTGCTCGCCTGGCGGTCGTTCCAGGGCTTGGACGTGCGTGCCTCGTTCCAGCGGCCGCAGGTCGATCTGGCGCGGGCCACGCTGGCCCGGGTGCTGGCCCCTCGGGCCGTAGTCCTGACCAGCGATGCGATCGGCCGGCCGGCCGAGAACATCAACTACTACACGTCGGCCGACGCCCTCTATCTGAGCGACGTCCTGCGCTGGAGGGTCCCGCTGCCGGCCGTGGTCTTTCGTCTGCTGATGCGCCGGTACGTGGTCTACCTGCTGCTGCCTCCAGGCGAGGCCGAGCGGCTCACCACGTGGATGTCGGCGAGGGTGAGCTCGACGGTGGTGGCGAGCGTTCCGCCCGAGATGGCGTCGCGCTTCTTCGTCGCCTCGCCGCTGCACCGCGGCGTCCCGCTGTCGCTGGTGCGGCTGTTCGTCGTCCCGCGAAAGCCGGCGCAGTAGGCTCGGGCGCAGCGCGGAGCGCCGGCAGCGCGTGTCCGGGCGGCCCGCGAGCCGGTGGCCTGGGGGCGGGTCTGCTGCCCGGGGCGTCAGCTCGCGGCGGGCCCCGAGAGCCTGGCGCGGAGCAGCTCGTTCACCGCCTGCGGGTTCGCCTTGCCCCCGGTCGCCTTCATCACCTGGCCGACGAAGAAGCCGAGGAGGCGATCCTTGCCCGCTCGGTACTCGGCGACCTTGTCTGGGCTCTGCTCGAGCACGGCGTCCACCGCCGCGGCGATCGCCGACTCGTCGGTCACCTGGCGCAGGCCCTTGCGCTCGACGATCGCGCCGGGCGCGGCGCCGCTCTCGACCATCTCCTCGAAGACGGCCTTGGCGATCTTGCCGCTGATCGTGCCGTCGTCGATCAGCGCGACCAGCTCGGCGAGCGCGCCCGGGGTCACGGGCCAGTCGACGATCACCAGGGCGTCGTCGAGCCTGCGCTCGCGCACCAGGCGGAGCAGGTCGCCCATCACCCAGTTGGCGATCGACTTGGGGTTGCGGTGCACGCCGAGCGCAGCCTCGAAGTAGTCGGCGAGGTCTCGGCGGGCGGTCAGCACCTCGGCGTCGTAGGGCGAGAGCTCGTGCTCGCGGATCAGGCGCTCGCGCCGCGCGGGCGGCAGCTCGGGGAGCGTGCGGCGGAGCTCCTCCACCCAGGCTCGATCGACCGCCAGAGGGAGGAGGTCCGGCTCGGGGAAGTAGCGGTAATCGTGGGCCTGCTCCTTGGAGCGCATCGTCCGCGTGCGGCCGGCGTCGGCATCCCAAAGCCGGGTCTCCTGGACCACTTGGCCGCCGCCCTCGACCAGCTCGATCTGGCGGCGGATCTCGCTGTCGATGGCGCGCTCGACGCTGCGAAACGAGTTCATGTTCTTGATCTCGGCGCGGGTGTTGAGCCCGCTGGCGCCGCGGCGCCGGATCGAGACGTTGGCATCGCAGCGGAAGCTGCCCTCCTCCATGTTGCCGTCGCAGACACCGAGGTACTGGAGCGTGGTCCGCAGGGCGCGCAGGTAGGCGGCGGCCTCGGCCGCCGAGGCGATGTCCGGCTCGCTGACGATTTCCATGAGCGGGACACCGGCCCGGTTCAGGTCGACCAGGGAGTGGTCGTCGTGCGCGTCGTGGACGTTCTTGCCGGCGTCCTCCTCCATGTGGATGCGCGTCAGGCGGATTCGTTTGGTGCCCTCGGGCATCTCGATGTCGACGTGTCCGTGCACCGCCAGCGGCGCCTCGTACATGCTGATCTGGTAGCCCTTGGGCAGGTCCGGGTAGAAGTAGTTCTTGCGCGCCCAGCGCGCGACGGGTGGGATCTCGCAGCCGGTGGCCAGAGCGGTGCGCACGGCGAGCTCGACGGCGCGGCGGTTGAGCACCGGCAGCACGCCCGGCATGCCCATGCAGACCGGGCAGGTGTGCGCGTTGGGCTGCGCGCCGAAGGCGGCCGAGCAGGCGCAGAAGAGCTTGGACTCGGCAGTCATCTGCGCGTGGACCTCGAGGCCGATCACCGGCTCCCAGGGGCCGTACTCGAAGGGCTCGCTCATCGCGTCGATCTCCGCAGCGCCGCCCAGCTCATCGCTGCGGGCCGTCTGTCTCGCCCCGCGTGGCGGCCAGGACGGTGGACCCGGGAGCGCTCCCGGGAAGTGGCGCGCGGCGCAGGTGCCAATCGGTGCCCCGCTGGTAGGCGTCGCCCGCGCGCAGCGCCCCTGCCTCGCCAAGCGCCGGGGCGATCAGCTGCAGGCCGATGGGCAGCCCGTCCGAATCGAAGCCGCAGGGCAGGGCGAGAGCCGGCAGGCCGGCCAGGTTCACCGAGATCGTCAGGACGTCCGAGAGGTACATCTCCAGCGGATCGGCGGTCTTCGCCCCCAGGGGGAAGGCCGTGGTCGGCGCGGTCGGCGTGGCGATCAGGTCGCAGCGCTCGAACGCTGCCGTGAAATCGCGCCGGATCAACGTCCGAGCCTGCTGTGCCTTGCGGTAGTACGCGTCGTAGTAGCCCGCAGAGAGGGCATAGGTGCCGAGCAGAATGCGCCGCTTCACCTCGGCGCCGAAGCCCGCGTCGCGCGTGTGGCGGTACATGTCGAGCAAGCCGTCGCCGGGCTGCTCGTGCCGCAGGCCGTACTTGACGCCATCGTAGCGGGCGAGGTTCGAGGAGGCCTCGGCCGGGGCGATGAGGTAATAGGTCGCGACCGCGAACTCGGTGTGCGGCAGGCTCACGTCGACCACGGTCGCGCCGCGGCCTCGTAGGTGCTCGATGGCGGTGCGGACGGCGGCCTCGACCTCCGTGGCCATGCCGGCGACGAAGTATTCACGCGGTACGCCGATGCGCAGGCCGCTCACCTCGCCGTCGAGCGCGGCGGCGTAATCGGGAGCCGGCAGCGGCAGAGAGGTGGAATCCCGAGGGTCGTGGCCGGCGATCACGCCGAGGACCTCGGCCACGTCGCGCACCGAGCGCGCGATCGGTCCCACCTGGTCGAGCGACGATGCGTAGGCGACCACCCCGTAGCGCGATACCCGGCCGTAGGTCGGCTTGATGGCCGAGAGGCCGCAGTAGCTGGCGGGAAGGCGGATCGAGCCGCCGGTGTCGGTGCCGAGCGATGCCAGGCACTCGGCGGCGGCCACGGCCGCGGCCGAGCCGCCCGAGGATCCTCCGGCGACGCGCCCGAGGTCCCACGGGTTGTGCGTCGGCCCGAAAGCCGAGTTCTCGGTCGAGGAGCCCATGGCGAACTCGTCGAGGTTCGCCTTGCCGATCAGCACGGCGCCTGCGGCCGACAGCCGCTCGACCGCGTCGGCGTCGTACGGCGAGAGGTAGCCCTCGAGGATGCGCGAGGCACAGGTCGTCGGGATGCCACGCGTCGCGAAGATGTCCTTGAGCACGACCGGGATGCCGAGCAGCGGCGCCCGCTCGCCGCGAGCCAGGCGCCGGTCGGCAGCCTCGGCCTCGGTCAGGGCACGCTCCTCGGTGACGCAGAGCAGGGCATGGACGGCGGGCTCCACGGCCGCGATGCGCGCGAGAAAGGCACGAGCCAGCTCGCGCGAAGAGATCTCGCGCTGCTCGAGGGCTCGCCGCGCCTCGGCGAGCGTCCAGGCGGTGGGATCCGAGGGGCTCATACCCGAGGAGACCTCTGCGGCCGGCCGGCTCGCGGGCCGAGCAGCGCAGCCCCGCAACCATGGGAGAGAGGCAACATGTCCGGCAGCCTACTCGATGATCTTCGGGACGCGGATGTACGTCCGATCCCGGTCGGCGGCGCCGGCGACCATCGCCTCGGGGGCCTCCGGGTTTGCCACGCGATCCTCGCGCAGCGGGGTCGGCAGGTCGACGACGTGCGCGGTCTCCGCGACGTCGGTCGTGTCGAGACGGCGCAGGTCCTCGACGTAGCTCAGGATGGAGTCGAGGTCGCGGCGAAGGGCCGCAGCCTCCTCCGGCTCGAGCCCCAGCCGCGCGAGCAGCGCGATGTGTTCGACGTCTTCCAGCGAAACCGGCATCCGCTACCGTTACCACGCCGACTCGCGCGGCGGCAATTTTGCCCGCCGCGACGCTCGGCCGGCGCTTCCCAGCACGGGCCGGCCCACGGGCGCCGGCGCACGCCGTTCGGTATCAGGACTTCCCCAT
>CAZGUU010000362.1:0-5092 GCA_964529315.1 uncultured Enterobacteriaceae bacterium | reverse complement strand
CCCTGCTCGAGCGGGCGCGCACCGCGCGCGACGACCTGGGTACGCGGCTGGGCCGCGTTCGCCGGGCGCGGGATCGGGTCCGGTCGTACGTCGCCACGCCGAGCGCCGCGCCGCGCTTCACCTCGCGCATGGCCTGAGCGGCCGCCGGCTCGGCTTCGTAGGCGCGGGGAAGTTCCTGCCGCGCCGCCGGCGGCTCTTGCCCGATGGCGCGGCGCTGCGGCGGTTGCGATGGCGCGTTCGGTGCCACTCGGCGTGACGCCTCTCCGTGGCACCGGCATTGCTCTGCCTGGGCGGACGATGCTCCCGCCGCAGACCGAGGACGACAACTGGAGCGCGCTGCGCGCGCGGGCTCCGGCTCTGGCCGCGCGCGTGGCAGCGAGCCCGGTTCCGGCGAGCCACGCGGTCGACGCGGCGGCGAGCGGCGAGCCGGTGCTGAGCATCGGGGGCGTCCCGCTGGCCAACCTGACCGACCCGGTGGCCGAGGCGCGGCGCTGGGCTCGAGCCACGCTCGAGCGCCCGGGGGCGGCCGAGGCCGAGGAGATCGTGGTCGTCGGCCTCGGGCTGGGGCACCACGTCGAGGCGCTGGCCGAAGCCTTCGCCGGCGGGATCACGATCGTCGAGCCGGATCCGGCGGTGTGGCGCGTGGCGCTGGCACGGCGCGATCTGCGCGCGCTGCTGTCGCGCGTCTCGGTAGGCGAGGCAGCCCCGGACGGTGAGCGGCCGGGCGCTAGCGAGCCACGCCGCCGCTGGGTGGTTGCCTACGCGCCGGCCCTGCTGGTCGCGGGTCGCGCCTATCGCGGCGCTCTGGAGGCATGGCAGGCGCACGCCGCCGGCACCGGTCGCAAGCTCAAGATCCTGGTCGTCTCGCCGGTCTACGGCGGCTCCTGGCCGATCGCCGAGTGCGCCTGGCGCGCGCTTGCGCGCCTCGGCCACGACGTGCGCTTCCTCGACCTCGCAGGCTTTCACGACGGCCTGCGCCAGCTCGACCTGTTTGCCGCGCGGCGGGCCCGGGGCCGCCGCCTCGAGGGGCGCTACTGCGAGGTGCTGGGGGAGGGCGTGGTGGCGGCCGTCGAGGCGGCCGAGCCCGACCTCGTCCTGGCCCTGGCCCAGGCGCCGCTCGGCCCCGCGGCGCTCGAGGAGATCGGCCGGCTCGGCGCCATCCGCGTGCTGTGGTTCGTCGAGGATTTCCGGCGCTTCACCTACTGGCGCGAGGTCGCGCCGCACTACGACCACGTCTTCACCATCCAGCAGGACGAGTGCCTGGCGGCGCTCTCCGCGGTGAGCGATGCCCGTGTCGCCTACCTGCCCTGCGGCTTCGACCCCGCGGTGCACCGTCCGCTCGAGCTCGACGCCGAGGAGCGTCGCGCGCTTGGCAGCGACGTGTCGTTCGTCGGCGCCGGCTATCGCAACCGCCGCCACGCGCTGCGCAGCTTCCTCGACCTCGACTTCCGCATCTGGGGCAGCGACTGGGAGGGCGCCGCGGCGCTTTCGCGTGTGGTGCAGCGCGGCGGTGCGCGCATCGGCACCGACGAGAGCGTGCGCATCTTCAATGCGACCGCCGTCAATCTCAACCTGCACTCTTCGACCTACCACGACGGCGTCGACCCGACGGGCGACTTCGTGAACCCACGGACCTTCGAGCTCGCGGGCTGCGGCGCCTTCCAGGTCGTCGACCGGCGCCGGCTGCTGCCGGCGCTTCTCGCCGAAGGCGACGAGGTCGCGGTGGCCGCGAACGTCGCCGAGATGCGCGAGCTCACGCGCCACTTCCTGGCGCACCCCGACGAGCGCCGCGCGATGGCCGAGCGGATGCGACGCCGCGCGCTGGCCGAGCACACCTACGACCACCGGGTGCGGGCGATGCTCGGGGCGATCGTCGCTGCCCAGCCCGAGCGGCTGCTGGGCCGGCCGCGCACGCCCACGGTGGGCGCGCTGCGCAGCCGCATGCCCGCCGAGCTCTCGGGCGTGCTGGCGCGCTTTGCGCCGCAGACGCCGTTTGCGCTGCCCCAGCTCGTCGGGGAGATCTGCTCGCGCAAGGGGGCGCTCGAGGAGCCCGAGTCGATCCTGCTCTTCCTCCACCAGTTCGAGGAGCTCTACCTCGCGGAGCACCGGGCATGAGCTCGAGCGTGCGGCGCATCCTGATCGTCAACCTCACCCGCCTGGGCGATCTGCTGCAGACCTCGCCGAGCGTCGCGGTGCTGCGCGAGCTGTACCCCGAGGCGGAGATCACGTTCGCCGCGGAGAAGAACTTCGCCGAGGTGTGCGACGCACTGCCCGGGATCGACCACGTGTACCGCGTCGACCTCGATCGATTGGGGCGCCTGCTGCTGGACGGCGGCGAGCGCCTGCTCGACGCCTACGGCTGCGTGCGCGAGCTGGTCGACGAGCTGCGCGCCATGCGCTTCGATCTCGCCTTCAACTTCTCCAGCTCGCGGATGAGCGCCGTCTTGATGGGCCTGCTCGAGGTGCCCGACGTGCGCGGCTGGTCGATGACCAGCGACGGTTTCCGGGTGATCCGCCACCCGTGGTCGAGGCTGTTCGCCGCGATGTGTCTGAATCGATCGACGGCGGCCTTCAACCTGGTCGACGTCTACCGCTCGGTGGCCGGACGCGGGCGCGGGCCGCGACGGCTGCTCTACGACGTGGCGCCGGAAGCCGAGGTCTTCGCCGGCGAGCTGCTCGCGGCGGCGGAGCTGTGCCCTGGCGAGCGAGTCGTGGCGCTGCAGCTCGGGGCGAGCAAGTCGGTCCGCTGCTGGCCACAGGAGGCCTTCGCCGAGCTCGGCCGGCGTCTGGGCCAGGCCGGCCTGCGGGTCCTGCTGGTGGGCGGCGGGGGCGATCGTGGGTTGGCCGCCGAGGTCGCCAAGCGGATCGGTCCGGGGGTGATCGACGCCTGCGGCCGCACGACGGTGGCGCAGCTCGGCGCGCTGCTCGCGCGCACCTCGCTGCTCGTGACCGGCGACACCGGCCCGATGCACATGGCCGCCGCGGTGGAGACGCCCGTCGTGTCGCTGTTCTTCGGCCCGGCGCTGCCCTTCGACACCGGCCCCTACGGAGCTGGCCACCTGATGATCCAAGCGATGGCGCCCTGCGCGCCGTGCGACCACAACGTGAGCTGCTTGAACCCTTTCTGCCGCGAGCTGATCGCGCCCGAGGCGGTGGCCGAAGCGGTGCTCGCTCGGCTCGCCGACGATTCGCAGCGCCTGGAGGCGCTGGGCGCGAGCTCCCCTGGGCTGCGGCTCTATCGCGGCCGCTTCGACTCGGCGGGCTACCACGACTGCGAGCCGCTCGGCATGACGAGGCCCGACCGGCAGGCCGCGCTGCGCATCGCCTATAGGGCGATGTGGCTCGCGCTGCTCGAGGGCGTGGACCTGCCCGAGCCCCTGGCGAGCGGGGTGGACATCACGCCCTTCGTCGAGCTCGGCGCGATGGCGCGCGAAGGCGAGGAGATCACCCGGCGCATGAGAGGGCTGCTCGCCGTCGCGAGCACGCCGATCGCGCAGGTCGAGCGCTTGGGACGCGAGCTCGAGGCGCTCGATCGGCAGATCGCCGAAGCCGCCGGCTTGTACCCGGAGCTCGGCGTTCTGGCGCACATGTTCCAGTTCGGCAAGGAGAACCTCGAGGGCGTCGAGGTCGGCCCCTTGGTGGAAGAATCGTCCGGGCTGTACCGCGACCTCGGCTGGTCGGCGAATTGCATGCGCACTCTCCTCGGTGAGGGGACCGGGAGAAGGGAGCTTCGAGATGCAGGTCTTCATCAATGATCGGGAGGTCGGCCAGCTCGCCGCCGAGGGAGCGACGGTCGGCGAGGTGGTCGAGGCGATCGGAGCTCAGGTGGATCCGAGCCACGTGCTGACCAGCGTGGAGCTCGACGGCGAGGTGTTCGCCGCGGGCGACGAAGCGCGCTGGGCGCGCCGCCCGGCGACGAGCGTATCGCGCTTGGCGCTGGGCACGAGCCTGCTCGGCGATCTCGGTCCGGCGCTGCGCGGAGAGATCCGCGATGCGCTGCGCGTGCTGGTGCTCAAGGTCGAGCTCGCGGTCGAGCGCCTGGGCCGCGGCGACCAGCGCGGCGCGAATCGCGTGCTCTCCGAGCTCCTCGAGGAGCTCCGCTTGGTTCTCATCCTCGACCAGCAGACGTCGATGCTCGATGGTGCGAGCCCGCTCGCCACGGATGTCGAGCTCGAGCCGCTCGCCGGCGAGCTGCTCGAGGCGCAGATGCGGCACGACTCCCCCGAGGTTCACCGGCTCATCGAGGGCCGCCTGGCGCCCTTCCTGCGCGCGTGGTCGCAGCGCGCGGACGCCCCCAGCGCCACGGCCTGACGGCGGCGCACGCCCCCCCGTCCGCCGGAGACGCGCCGCCTGGCGTGGCGCGTCTCCGGCGGGTGCGCCGTCCCCGGGCAAGACTGCCCGCAGGAGCGCGCTGCCCCCATTGCGGGAGGCGTGCGCGAACGCTGCAGCGGACGAGCGCTCGGCCCAGCGAGGCGGTCAAGCATCCGACCCCAGCGCGTCAAACCACCGACCGCGCATCGGGCCAATCCTCCGACCGCGCCACTGCGATGGGCCGTAGCGCACCGTGAATGCGGCAGGATTTGCCCCGCGGGCTGGTGGCACGACCGTTGCGAGGTCGGCAAGAAATGCCGCTTCGGGGGAAGCCAGCGACGGTTTGGCGGATCGCCTGCCGGATCGGGTGCCTGATCGCCCTGGGCATCGCCAGCGGCGAGGCCGCCGCGGCGGCCCGCCTCGGCTCGGCGCCGCACTTCCTCGTGCTCGAGGACCGGGAGCGAATCGTCCTGTTCGCCAGCGAGCCGATTGCCGGAGCGATCGCCTCGCAGGACGGCGAGGGCCGCATCGAGGTCACGGTTCCCGGAGTGGATCTGGCCCCCGAGCTTGCCGGCACCAGCTTCGACGACGCGGCTGCGGGTGGAGGAGGGCGCACGCGGGTGGAGCTGGGCAGGGACGACGACGGCCACGTGCGGATCCGCGTCGAGAGCGCATCGCCGGTCGGCCAGGTGCGTGCCTTCGCGGCCGGCCGGCCTCCGCGGCTGATGATCGACCTGGAGCGTTTTGCGGCGAAGCGAGAGCCGCCGCCGCGTACAGCCGC
>CAZGUU010000361.1:0-5097 GCA_964529315.1 uncultured Enterobacteriaceae bacterium | reverse complement strand
GGGGGCCGTCGGCTCGAGCGAGCGCCGGCGCGGGCGATGTGCCGGGATCGAGGCTGCGAGGAACGCCGCCGGCGAGTCGTCGCGCGCGAGACGAGCCGGCGGCCGGCGCTTCAAGCGTCGTCCCTTCGGTGCGCGGCGGGGAACAGCAGGCGGTCGACCAGATCGCACAGCACGTGGCCGGCGACGATGTGCGTCTCCTGCACGCGCGCCGTCTCGCGGGTCGCCGAGACGTTGAGCAGGAAGTCCACCTGGTCGCGCATCTCGCCGCCGTCGCCCCCGGTCAGGCCGACGACGAACAGGCCGACCCGGCCGCAGGCCTCGATGGCGCGCAGCACGCTGGGCGAGCCGCCGCTGGTCGAGATGGCGATCGCCACGTCGCCGGTCGCGCCGAGTGCCTCGATCTGCTTGGCGAAGACCTGCTCGTAGCCGTAGTCGTTGGCGATCGAGGTGAGCGCCGAGGTGTCGGTGGTGAGCGCGATCGCCGGCAGGGGGCGCCGCTCGACGACGTAGCGGTTCACCATCTCGGCGGCGATGTGCTGGGCATCGGCCGCGCTGCCGCCGTTGCCGAAGATCAGCACTTTGTGACCTTGCGTCAGGGCGTCGGCGATCACCCGGGCGACGCGCTCGAGGGTGGCCGCGTGCTCGGTGACGAACTGCTCCTTGGCTCGGATCGAGGCGGCAAAGGCGCGCCGGATCGCGTCGTGCATCGCGCGGCATGATACGCGCCCGAGGGGGGCGGCGCCACCGGGCAGCGACGAGCCGGTCGGCCTACTTCGGCGCCGCGGCGGCTTGCGCGGCGCGCATCCTCTCCATCGCGCCCTTCACCTGCGGCAGCAGGTCGTAGATCGGAGCCAGCCGTCAAGCGCCGTCGTTCACCCGCCGACCGTGCGCCTGCGGGGTGGCCTCGTGCTCGGTGCCGGTCGGGAAGCGCGGGGCGGGGCGTCGATCACCAGCCGGCAGAGCGCGCGCTCGAAGGCGTGCGCCCGCCCCCGACCGAGGGCTGCCGCGCGCTCGACCCGGCGCTACCGTCGTACGGGCACCGTGATATGGGTGCCGACGGGAAGGCGAAGCTCGAGGCTGGCGGCGGCTCCGTGTGCGCCGCCGACGCGCCGGGAGAGCGGAAGGCGGGACGCTGTCCGCGACGTGGCACGGTCGCGTCGCTGGGCAGGGAGGACTCATGAAGGCGGTCGTTCTCGTTCGTCACGGAGCCAGCGAGCAGGCGTTCGAGATCCGCGAGGTCGCGACGCCCGAGCCGGCGCCGAGACAGGTGCGGATCGCGGTCGAGGCGTTCGGCCTGAACTACGCCGACGTCTCGGCGCGCCACGGCACGTATGGGGATGCGCCGCCCCTCCCCTCGGTGATCGGATACGAGGTGGTCGGGCGCATCGACGCGCTCGGTGCGGGCACCGACGGGCCGCCGGTCGGAACGCGCGTCGCCGCGCTCACCCGCTTCGGTGGCTACGCGACGCACGCGGTGACCGACGTGCGTGCGGTGGTGCCGATCCCGGAGGACATGGACGCAGGCGTCGCCGTGGCGCTGCCCACGCAGTACGGCACCGCGTACTTCTGCGCCGAGGAGATGGTCCGCCTCCATCCGGGCGACCACGTGCTGATCCAGGCGGCAGCCGGCGGCGTCGGCACGGCGCTGGTGCAGCTCTGCCGGCGGCGCGGGTGCGTGATCTACGGAACCGCGAGCTCCGCCGAGAAGCTCGCCTACCTGCGCGAGCTCGGCGTCGACCACCCGATCGACTACGCCCGGGTCGACTTCGCCGACGAGGTGCGGCGCTTGCGCGGCGGCGACGGGCTGGACGTGATCTTCGACTCGCTGGGCGGTGCCGCGGTGCGCCAGGGGATCGAGCTGCTCGCCCCCGGCGGGCGCATCGTGTGCTTCGGTGCGGCGTCGCGCAGCGCGGGGCCCCTGCAGGCGCTGCGCGATGCTCGCTTCGCGCTGTCGTTCGGCTTGCCCCACCCGATTGCGCTGCTGACGGGCTCCAAGTCGATCATCGGCGTGAACATGCTGCGCATCGCCGATCACCGCCCGCTGGTGCTCGAGCGCTGCCTGGAGGCCGTCGTGAGCATGGCGCTCGAGGGCGCCGTGGCGCCAACCGTGGGCGGCCGATTCACCGCCGAGCAGATCGCCGAGGCCCACGACTTCCTGGAAGGGCGCGGCTCGGTGGGCAAGATCGTGGTCGGCTGGACGTGAGGGGCGCGGCGCTCGGTCAGAAGACGACCTGCAGTGCCATGCCGAGGATGCAGAGGTAGCCGATGAAGTAGCAGATCGCGCGCCACGGCTGCAGATGGTTCAGGTAGGCGACCCAGTGCACCAGTCGCGCGACGGTGAACGTCCAGGAGTACCACCACACCGCGTTCGCTGATCCACCGTCGAGCACGAAGACCAGCCCCACGGCCCAGAAGAGCGGGATGTTCTCGCCGTCGTTGCGCTGGATGCGCAGCGCGTGCGCGACGGCCGGATGCTCGCGCTCGTCCGAGGTGCCGCCCAACGCCTGGGCGTCCTCGCTGTTGACGAAGCTCTTGAGCCGGATGCGTACCAGCGACGTGTAGTTGCCGGTGAGCAGCATCTTGATCGCCAGGATGCACGCGCAGACCGCGTAGGTTCGAAACGCCGGATTGCTCGCCAGATCGCTCATGGTCGCCTCCTCGCGCCGGTGTATGGCCGGCAAGTGCCAGTCGCGTCAAACGGCGCTGGCCGCGCGAGGAGTGCAGCCGGTGCACAAATCCTTGAAAAACTGACAGTCTAGTTATAGAATTTCAGCCATGCTACGAGTGCGTCGAGCGGCGTGGGTAGCGCGGATCGAGGCACTGCTCCGCGATAGCCCGGTCGTCGCCTTGCTGGGTCCGCGGCAGAGCGGGAAGACGACGCTCGCGCGAGAGGTGGTCGGCCGCAAGCGTGGGGAGACCTTCGATCTCGAGGATCCGCGCGACCTGCAGCGGCTGGCCGAGCCGATGACCGCGCTCGAGGCGCTCGAGGGTCTCGTCGTCATCGACGAGGTGCAGCGGAGGCCGGACCTGTTTCCGGTGCTGCGCGTGCTCGCTGATCGGGCACGACGCCGGACTCGATTCCTCGTCCTGGGCAGCGCCTCGCCAGAGCTGCTGCGGCAGTCCTCCGAGACCCTCGCCGGGCGCGTGCGCTTCGTCGAGCTCTCCGGCTTCGCCATCCGAGAGGTCGGCGCCAGCGCCTGGCGCAAGCTGTGGGTGAGGGGTGGCTTCCCCCGGGCGTTTCTCGCCCGCTCGGAGGCCGAGAGCCTCGGCTGGCGCGAAGACTTCATCCGCACCTTCATCGAGCGGGACGTGGCGGCGTTGGGTGTCGCCGTGCGGTCCATGGCGCAGCTGCGCAGGCTGTGGACGATGCTGGCGCACAGGCACGCCCAGGTGTGGAACGGGGCCGAGCTGGCCGGCTCGCTGGGCGAGTCCTACGTCACGGTGAAGCGGCATCTCGACATCCTGACCGGGGCGCTCGTCGTCCGGCAGCTGCCGCCCTGGCTCGAGAACCTCGAGAAGCGGGTCGTCAAGTCGCCCAAGGTCTTCGTTCGCGACAGCGGACTTCTGCACGCGATCCTGGGAGCGAGGACGCCGCGGGAAATCGAGGGCCACCCGAAGCTGGGCGCCTCTTTCGAGGGCTTCGTGCTCGAGGAGGTGATCCGCGCCGTCGGTGAGCGCTCCGTCTTCTTCTGGGGCACGCACTCCGGAGCGGAGCTCGACTTCCTAGTGACGCGAGGCTCCGAGCGCCTGGGTGTCGAGGCGAAGTGGGCCGACGCGCCGAAGCTCACGAGGTCCATGCGGGTGGCCCTGGAGGACCTCCGGCTGGAGCGAATCCTGGTCGCGTATCCGGGCCCGAGGCGGTACCGCGTTCACCCGCGCGTGGAGGTGGTGCCGGTCACCGAGATCGCCGAAGCGCTCGGCGCGAGGTGAGAGCGCTCTGGAGCGCATCGTGGAGCAGCGCACCCGGGAGGCGCTCGTGGCCAGCCGCTGCCGGCTTCCCGCACGGCCCCTCGACCGCCGTGTGCCCGACGGCTCGACGGCCGTGCTCTCCACGGCGCAGATCCTGGGGCGGTGAACGATGCTGGCTCGCCGGCGCGCCGCCGGCCATTGACGCGGTCCGTTGGGCGGGCCTACTGTCGGGCGCGGAGGGTCGAGCCATGGCGCGATACGAGAGGTTCGAGGCGCTGCGCGTGCGGGTGGCCAAGCGCGTTGCGTGGGTGACGATCGATCACCCGCCGATCAACCTGTTCGACCTCGCGCTGTTCCTCGACCTGGCGAGGCTCGCGCCGCTGCTCGCCGAGGATCCCGGCGTCGGGGTGATCGTGCTGCACAGTGCCGATCCGGACTTCTTCATCGCCCACGCCGACGTGGGCTGGATCTTGACCCTGCCCGAGACCAAGCCGGCCAAGCCGACCGAGGTGGGGCCATTCGTCGCGCTGCTCGAGCAGCTACGTCGCATGCCCAAGGTGAGCATCGGGGCGATCGCCGGGATCGCGCGCGGTGGCGGCTCGGAGCTGCTGCTCTCGCTCGACATGCGCTTCGCGGCCCGAACGCGCACCCGCCTGGCGCAGCCCGAGGTGGCGCTGGGCATAACCCCGGGCGGCGGCGGGACGCAGCGCCTGGCGCGGCTGGTCGGCCGGGCCCGCGCGCTGGAGATCGTGCTGGGCTGCGGCGATCTCGACGCCGAGGAGGCGGCCGCGATGGGCTACGTGAACCGCGTGCTGGGCGACGAGGAGCTGATGCCCTTCGTCGCGGCGCTGGCCGAGCGCATCGCGGCGATGCCGCCCGAGGCGGTACGCCTGGCCAAGGAGGCGGTCGACGCGGCGCTGCCGCCGTGGGAGCCCGGGCTGATCGAGGAGGAGGACCGCTTCAACCAGACCGTGGCGTTGCCCGAAGCGCGCCGGCTCATGCGGGCGTTCCTCGAGCTGGGTGGCCAGACGCGCGACGTGGAGCTGCGCCTGGGAAGGCTGATCGGTGCGCTCACGGGGTCGGCGGGCGATGCTGCGGCCCGGGAGGAGGGCGAGTGAGGCACCAGAGGTCCGGCGCGCTGCGAGAGGATCGCGCGGCGCCGGCGATCGAGGTGCGCGCGGCGGTGGG
>CAZGUU010000360.1:0-5098 GCA_964529315.1 uncultured Enterobacteriaceae bacterium | reverse complement strand
GATCGGCGAAACCGCGACTTGCATGGTGCTGGCCGCCGAGGGCAAGGCCGAGAAGCTGTGCGACCGTCCGGTGTGGATCCACGGCGTCGACCACCGCGTCGAGCTGCAGAGCCTGGGCGCGCGAGATCTCTCGCGCAGCGCGAGCGCGCGCCTGGCGGCGCAGAAGGCGCTCGGCATGGCCGGAATGAAGAGCGCCAGCGAGGCCGACCTGGTCGAGCTCGGCTCGACCAACCCGGCCGAGGAGCTGATCCTGCGCGAGGCGCTCGGGCTCCCTGCGGGCGTCGGCGGGGCGACGGGAGCGGGCTCGGCGGCAGCGGCCAGCGGCGGCCCGGCAGTGAACCCCTCGGGTGGCGCGCTGTGCGGCAACCCGGTGATGAGCACCGGCCTGCTGCGCCTGGCCGAGGTCTTCCGGCAGCTCTCGGGCCGCGCCGGCGAGCGCGCCGTCCCAAGCGCGCGTCGCGCCATCGCGCACGCCGCGGCGGGACACTGCATGCAGCAAAACATCGTCTGGGTGCTGGGCACCGAGCGGAGGTGGACATGAAGCGGCCGGTCGCGGTGGTCGGCGTGGGCCAGACGCACCACAAGGCGCGCCATCCCGACGTGAACATGGCCGAGATGGTGCGCCAGGCGGTGGACCTGGCGCTGCTCGACGCGGGGCTCACGCACGAGGACATCGACGCGATCGTCGTCGGCAAGGCGCCCGACGCGCTCGAGGGCGTGATGCAGCCCGAGCAGATGCTCGCCGGGGCGCTGGGCGGGCACATGAAGCCGGTGCTCCGCGTGCACACCGCCGGCTCGGTCGGCTGCACGACGGCGTTGACCGCGGTCACGCACGTCGCCTCGGGGCTCTACGAGCGCGTCTTGACCGTCGCCTTCGAGAAGCAGTCCGAGGGCAACGCGATGTGGGCGCTCTCGCCCAGCTACCCCTTCGTGCAGCCGATGGTGGCCGGCGCGGGCGGCTACTTTGCGCCGTACTGCCGTGCCTACATCGCGCGCTCCGGCTCGCCCAAGCACATCGGCGCGATGGTCGCGGCCAATGCGCGCGAGAACGCCGGGCGCAACGAGCACGCCCACCTGCGCGACCCGATGACCGTCGAGGACGTGCTCGCCTCGCCGATGCTCTGGGATCCGCTGCGCTTCCTCGAGACCTGCCCGTCGTCGGACGGCGCGATCGCCCTGGTGATGTCCAGCGCCGAGCTGGCCAAGAAGGGCCCGCGCAAGCCGGCGTGGGTCAAGGCCGGCGCCACCTTCACCGAGGCGATGGGCGTCCCCGGCCGCGACCAGGTGAGCCCGCTGGCCGGGCGCACCTGCGCCAAGTGGGTCTACGAGCGGGCCGGCATCAAGGATCCGTGGAACGAGATCCAGGTGGCCGAGATCTACGTGCCGTTCTCCTGGTACGAGCCGATGTGGCTCGAGAACCTGGGCTTCTGCGAGCTGAACCACGGCTGGAGGGTGGTCGAGCGCGGCGACCAGAAGTTCGGCCGCCACCTGCCGATCAACCCCTCGGGCGGCGTGCTGAACTCGAACCCGATCGGTGCCTCGGGCATGCTGCGCTTCGGCGAGGCGGCCCTGCAGGTGATGGGCCGCGCCGGCGAGCACCAGGTGGGCGGGGTGAAGAACGCCATGGGCCATGCCTACGGCGGCGGGGCGCAGTACTTCTCGATCGCCGTGCTGAGCAGCGAGCTCTGAGCCCCGAGCTCCGAGACCCGAGGGGGCTCGCTCGATGTGGCGACGACTCGCGGCTTGGCGGTGGGGCGGTGGACGGGATCTCGACCGTCTGAGAGCGAAGCCGTGGGCCGCGCACGAGCCGACCGCGTTCGAGCCGCCGCCGACCATGCTGAGCGGGGCCGAGCTTCGCATGCTGCACTGGCTTGCGAGCGAGTACTTCCGGGGCCGCGGGGAGATCGTCGACGCCGGCTGCTTCCTGGGCGGGTCGACGGCCGCGCTCGCCGACGGCCTGGCCCGCAACCCGAGGGTCGAGGCCAAGCGCCGGCGTATTCACAGCTACGACACGTTCGCGCTCGACTGGTACGCCAAGCGCGAGTTCTTCGCCGACTCCGCTCTTCGAGTCGGCGACTCGTTCTTCGACCTGTGGCGCGAGAACGTCGCGCGCTGGGCCGAGCTGATCGCGGTGCATCGCGGCGACGTCTGCGACCACCGTTGGCCGAGGCGACCCGTCGAGATCCTCTTCCTCGACGTGATGAAGACGGTGCCCGTTCAGTCCGCGGTCACGGCGCGCTGGTTCCCGCGCCTGCTCCCGCAGGAGTCCATCCTGATCCAGCAGGACTACGTGCACGAGTGGCAGCCCTGGATCATCGTCTCGATGGAGCTGTTGCGCGACTGCTTCACCCCGCTCGACTACTTCGACTACGGATCCGCCGTGTTCCTCTGCGAGCGCGTGCCGTCACGACGGGCGCTGGCCGCGGCGGACGTGGCGCGGCTGCCGCTCGGGATACAGCTGGCCGCGATGGAGCGCGCGGAGACGCGCGTCCCGCGCGAGTACGCCGCGGTGATCCGTCTGGCCAAGGCCAAGCTGCTGGTCGACCACGGCCGCTTCGACGATGCCCACGCGCTGGTGTGCGAGGTTCGGCGCCAGTGGCCCGACGATCCGCGCGCGGCGCGCGTCGGCGGCGAGATGATCCAATACGCCGAGGCCGAGCAGGAACGAGTGTCGCGTGCCTCGGGCGCCGACTGCACCGCAGTCGGCGCCGCGGTCGGGGTGGCTTGACGGTCTGTGGAGTAGACCGCTACGAGTCGCGGATGGGGAGGGTGGGGTTGGGCCGACGCCTGCGGCACGCCGTGCAGCGGTGGAGCGCCCGGCAGCTGCAGGCCGAGCCGCCGGTGTGGTTGACGCGGGACATGTCGGAGACCTGGGATGAAGTCGACATACCAGCGCTCGAGGTCTTGCATCGGGCGCCGTGCTGGATGACCGTCGCCGAGCGCCTCTGCCTCTACACCCTGGTGTTCACGCAGCGCCCGCAGCGCTACCTCGAGGTCGGGTCCTTCCAGGGCGGCTCGGCGCTGATTGCCGCCGCCGCGATGGACGCATCGCGGAGCTCGGGGCGCATGGTCTGCGTCGATCCGGATCCGCACGTGGCACCCGAGCACCTGGCGCGCATCGAGCAGCGCGGCAGGCTGCTGGTTGGAGCCTCCCCCGACATCCTGGAGCGCGCGCAGCAGGTGGCGGGCGGCCGCTTCGATTTCGCCCTGCTCGACGGCGATCATTCCTGTGCGGGGCTGGCGCGCGACCTGGCCGGGGTCCAGGGACGGCTCGCGGAGCACGCGCTGGTGGTCTGTCACGACGGGTACCACCCCGAGGTGGCCCGGGCGATCCGCGAGTTCGCGGTCGAGCACGCCGAGCGCTTCGCTGATCTCGGCCTGCTGACCCGCGACGTCACCTGGGTCGGCGGGGGCGAGGCGCGCAGCGGGCCCTGGGGGGGGGCTCCACCTGCTACGGGTGCGGCCCGCCGCTTGACCGGGACCGGCCGGCGAGCGCAGCGCGCGCGCCTTGCCCACCGGGTCGTGGACGCGTCGGGCTTCTCGAACGTCACCCGGGGGCGACGCGCGCGCCCCGTGCGAATGTTGGCTTGCATGACGAGATCCATCCGTACGACGTACCGACGGCGGACCGTAAAGAGGACCCTGGAGGAAGACCTAGTCGAGCAGGTGGACCGGGCCTCGATACGGATCGGCACGACGCGGTGGGCGTTCACGCGGCGCGCGTTGCGCGACGCGCTGCTCCGGCTGGAAACTGCCCGTCAGGAGGAGCGCCAGTGCCACGGCTACGCCGCTCGACCCGTCCGGCGTGGCGAGTTCGATGTCTGGGGGCCCGAGCAGGTGTGGCCCAAGGTAACGAGGCGCGGCGGCCGGCGCTTGCGCCGAGCGCTCAGCGCAGCGCGCTGGCCGTTCCGACCAGGGTCTTGGTGCCGTCGAGCTTCTCGCACCAGACGTCGCAGGCGATCCGCTCGTGGTCGCCCTCGGGCGACTCCTCGCGCACCCGGCCGCGTACCGCGAGCGCGTCCTCCGCCCAGACCACGTTGACCAGACTCACGTCGAGCTTGCCGCCCTGCAGCCAGCCCTGTCCGAAGGCGCGGGTCATGAGCTCGGAGACGAAGCAGATCGGCATCATCCCCTGCACGACGACGTCGGGGAAGCCGAAGGCGCGCGCGATCTCGCGGTCGTTGTGGTAGTTGCGCTCGGGCCCGGAGAAGGCGTCGCACATTGCCAGCGAGACCGTCCTGGCGAGCGGCTCCAGGTCGGGCCCGGGGCCCTCGCCGATGGCGAACACCCGGTCGGCGCGCTTCTCGCGCTCGCGGTCGACGGCCATGTGGCTTCGGTCGTCTTCGACCAGGAAGCTCTGGTGGGTGCGGCTGCGCTGCAGCCAGCGCCCGCCGGCGTCGGTGATCAGCACCTCCGCGACCACGTAGTCGCGGCCGCGCTTGCGGTAGCGGGCGACCACCGTCGAGCGCGTGCGCACGCGCTCGCCCAGGCGCATGGGGTGGAACAGCTCCCACTCCTGGCGCGCGTGCAGGTTGCCGAAGAGGTTGGGCAGGTACCAGCCGAGGTCCTTGTAGACCTCGGAGTGGTGCAGCAGGGCGGGGGCGATCGGTCCGCCGAGCGGCGAGTCGCCGTGGTACCAGGGGTGGTCGTCGCCGGTGCCCGCCGTGTAGACCGCGACGGACTGTGGGGTGATCTCGTAGTCGTGGCCGCCGATGTCACGGCCGACGAAGACGCCGGTGGGGTCGTGGAATGCGGTCATCGGTCGAGCACCTCCGGGGCGCAGGCAACCACGCGGGGGGCGGCGGGTAAAGCCGCCAACCTTGCGAGGAATGCCTGCGCGGCGGCGGCGGCGTTGCGCGCCGCCAGGCGATAGTAGGCGAAGAACTGCGCCGGAAAGCCGGGCAGGTCGAGCGGGTCGCCGAGCCCGTCGGACACCGCGCGAAAGGCGATGAACGGGACGCCCCGCGCCGCCGCCTCGCGGGCGACGGCGGCGGTCTCCATGTCCTCGACGGCGAGCTCCGCCGCATCGGCCGACGGCGACGCCGCCGCAGATCGGAAGAGCGTCGTGTAGGGAAAGAGTGGTGGTGTGGGGGGGGGG
>CAZGUU010000359.1:0-5106 GCA_964529315.1 uncultured Enterobacteriaceae bacterium | reverse complement strand
GTTCGGTGCCGGGGCCTTTGCGGCAAGCGCGCGCGACGGCCGTGCAGGCAATGGCGCGCGGGCCGCGGGCGAGGCGGTGTGGCCGCTATGGCTTGCGAGCGGCGCGCGCACTCTGGCCTACCTGTGCGCGGTGGGCGCGGCCGCGGGTGCCACGCTGGTGCAGATCGAGCGCGAGGACCGGCTCGGCGTCGTGGCGCTGGTCGATCGCTCGGCGAGCATCGCGCCGGCGGAGTCGCAGTGGATGACCGACTGGCTCGGCCGCATGGTCGACCAAATGCGCCGCGACGACCAGCTCGCCGTGCTGGGCTTCGCCCGCGAGACGCGCCTGGTCTTCGGGCCCGGCGCACCCGCGCTGCCGCCGGAGGCGGCCTCGCCCGAGCTCGACCGCGGGGCGACCAACCTGATGACCGCGATCGAGACCGGTGCGAGCCTGGCCCTGGGCCCGGGCACGCCCATCGTGCTGCTGAGCGACGGCCAGCAGACCGCGGGTGATGCGACCGCCGCCGCAGAGAGCGCGCGCCGGCGCGGCCTGCGCATCTTCCCGATCGTGCCGCCGCGCGCGCAGGCGCCGCTCACCATCGAGCACGTCGCGGTACCGCAGCTGGTGCGCGAGGGGCGCGATCTGCGCCTGGCCGTGGCGATCGCCAACCGTGGCCCGAGCGAGCTCGAGGCGACGCTGGTCGCGCGCCAGGGCGAGCGCGAGCTGGGCCGCGTGCCGCTGCGCGTGGCGCCCGGGCGATCGGTGGTCGACGCGGAGGTGCGCGCCGGGACGGCGGGGCACTTCGCCGTGTCGGTGTCGCTCGAGGGCGAGCCGCACGTCGTCTCGGCGCGCGCCCGGCGTACCGCCGCGGTGAGCGTCCTGCCGCGCCCGCGCGTGCTGCTGCTGTCGCACGACGCCGCGCTCGAGCCGCTGCTGCGCGAGGCGGGCTTCGACGTGGCGCGCGCCCCGCGCCTGGGCGACCTCTCCGCCGAGGATCTCGCCCGCTACCACGCGGTGGTGATCGGCGAGCTCGAGCGCAGGGACCTCCCCGCCGCCGGCCAGCAAGCGCTCGAGCGCTACGTGCGCGAGCTGGGCGGCGGGCTGATCGTCGCCGCGGGACGAGGCCTGGTCTCGGACGTGGCGCTGCGCGGCTCGCCGCTCGAGCGCATCCTTCCCGTGCGCGTGAAGGAGCAGGTGCCGCCCAAGCGCGAGCGCGAGCCGCTTGCGCTGTTTCTGGTCGTCGACCGCTCCTCGAGCATGAGCTACGGCGTGGACCTCTCGGCGCAGAGCCCGACGCGCATGGCCTACGCCCGCGAGGCCGCGCTCGCCCTGCTCGCACAGCTCGGCGACGGCGACCAGGTGGGCGCGATTGCCTTCGACACGCAGACCTCGATGCTCGCAGCGCTGCAGCCGCTCTCGGCCAACCGCGACCGGCTCGTCGACCTGATCTCGCGCCTGCAGCCGAGCGGCGGCACGGACTTCAAGGAGGCGCTGGAGATCGCCGCCCGCCAGCTGGTCGCGAGCGGCAAGCCGACCAAGCACGTGATCCTGCTCACCGACGGCGCGAGCATCCGCCCGGCCGTCGAGCACGAGCCGCTGATCGCGGCGCTCGCGCGCGCCGGCATCACCGTCACCTCGATCCGCATCGGCAGCGACAAGGACAGCTACGCGCTGGTCCAGTCGATCGCCGAGCAGACCGGCGGACACTTCTATCTGGTCACGGATGCCGTCTCCCTGCCCAATCTCATGATCCAGGACACGCAGCGCCGCGCCGGACGCGAGGAGAAGAGCGGCCCAGCGGCCGCGGGCTTCCGCCCGCGCGTGCGTCGCGCTGCGGAGGCCCTGGGCGGGCTGCGCGACGAGGATCTGCCCGTGCTGCGCGACTTCGCCGCCGTGCCGCTCAAGCCGGGCGCCGAGGAGTGGCTCTCGACGGAGCACGCCGGCGGGCGCGTGCCGATCCTGGCGGGCTGGCAGAACGGGCTCGGCCGCGCCGTGGTGCTGACCGCCGATCCCTCGCCCGAGTGGCAGAGCTGGGGTCAGGTGCGCCGCTTCTGGGCGCAGCTCGTCCGCTGGGTGGCGCGACCCGAGAGCAACGACGAGCTGCGTCTGGCGGTGCGCTCCGAGGCGGGCCGGCGCATCCTTTCGATCGACAGCTACGCCGCCGGCGCCGCCGGCGAGCTCGCCGTGCGCCTGACCGATCGCGACGGCCGAGTGCGCGACGCGCTGCCCACGGCCGTAGGCCCGCGACGCTGGGAGCTCGCCCTGCCGCCGCTCGAGGCCATCGAGCCGCGCGTCGTGGTCTCGCTGCGCCGCGGAGGCGAGCCGGTCTTCTCGCGCGAGGAGTGGCTGCCCACGGCGGGTGAGGACCCGGCGGCGGCGAGCGAGGATCCCGAGGCAGAGCCGAGCTGGCCGCTGCTCGCCCAGCTCGCCGAGATCACCGGCGGCGAGACCAACGCACCGCTCGCCACGATCCTCGCCCGCGCCCCCGCCGAGCGGCAGGTCACCCTGCCCCTGCGCGAGGCGCTCGCCGCCGCCGCCCTGGCCCTGGTCCTGGCCGACGTCCTGCTGCGCCTGCTGGTGCGTCGCTTCGGCTGAGGGCCGGCGCCCGCCTACCCCCTCGTCGCGCCGGCGCAGGACCGTTGCATTGCCTCCCGACCTCGCTATATGTCCCGGCAATCGGCGCCGTGCGCCGCGCTGTGCGGCGCGTTTCAGGAGGAGCAATGGCCTACATCATCACCCGGCTGTGCATCGATTGCATCGACACCGGCTGCGTCGCGGTCTGCCCGGTCGACTGCATCTACGGGTACACCGGGTCCGACAGCGCGACCTTCCCCAACCAGCTCTACATCCACCCCGACGAGTGCATCGACTGCGGCGCGTGCGAGCCCGAGTGCCCGTGGCAGGCCATCTTCGAGGAGGTCGCCGTCCCCGAGGTCTTCAAGGACGACACGGCGCTGAACTACAAGATGATGGAGTCGAGCGGCGACTTCGAGGTCAAGAAGCACGAGAAGAAGGAGCACCCCACGGCCGATCAGATCGAGGCCAACAAGCGCAAGTGGGGCCTGGTGAAGTAGCGGCCCCCGCATGAGCACGGAGCACCCCGCCCTAGCCGCCGCGCGCAGCTCGTGGCGGTGCGTCATGAGCCGCTCGCGCGACGAGTGGTTCGACCTGCTCTCCGACGACGTCACGATCGAGGACCCGATCGGCGAGGCGCCGACCAACCCCACGGGCCTGGGCTTCCGCGGCAAGGCGGAGGCGCGGCGCTTCTGGGAGTCGCACATCGAGCCCTCGGAGAGCATCACCATCCAGGCGCACGAGTCGTTCGCCGCGGGCAACGAGTCGGCGCACCTGCTCACGCTGACCACCCGCTTCCCCGGCGGCGCCTCCGTGACCGTGCACGGCATCTTCACCTACGCGCTCGACGCCGCGGGCAAGATCCGCTCCCTGCGCGGCTACTGGTCGCTCGACCAGGCGAAGGTCGAGACGGCGGGCTGAGCGGGGCGGGCTCGCCCTCCGCTCGCGGCGACCCTGCTGGCGCTCGTCGAGCGCAGTACGCTTCGAGCACGGCGGCCCCGGTGGCGCCTGCAACGACGAGCTCAGCCGCGACCGAGCGCCGGCAGCCAGCCCGCGCGTGCTCGCCGTGACAAAAATCTCTCCTCGGAGTGGGCAAGCTCCTTGTCCATTTCGGCGGTCCGGGCTACTCTGTGCGCTCCCATCGCAAAGGAGCGTCGGTGATCCAAGTGCCAGCGCGGGGCTCGACCGCGACCCGTCTCGCCGCACCGCCTGCGCTCTTCCGTGCGCCTTGCCGGACGCACTCGAGCGAGCGATGGCTTCTTTCCGGTCCAGCGAGCGCGCCGTGGTACGCGCGTGAAGGACCCGCAAAGGCCCCGAGCGCCGCTTCGATGGAGGCACCCAGGGCGCCTCGTCTCGGGGATCGGGCTCGCGCCGCGATGCGCCTGCGCCACTTCAGCCCGCGCACCGTGGAGGCCTACCTCGCCTGGATGCGTCGCTACTACGAGTTTCATGGCCGGTGCGATCCAGCCCGGCTCGGCGCCGCCCACGTCACCGCGTTTCTGACCTCTCTCGCCGAGGAGCACCGGGTCGCTGCCGCGACGCAGAACCAGGCATTGGCCGCGCTTCTGTTCCTCTACCGCGAGGTGCTCGGGCAGGACCTGCCCTGGCTCGACGGCCTGGTCCGCGCCAAGGCCCCCGACCGCCTGCCCACGGTCCTCACCCGCGACGAGGTCAAGTCGATTCTCTCGAGGATGGACGGCGCCCCGCGGCTCATGGCGACGCTGCTCTATGGCTCCGGCCTGCGGCTCCTCGAATGCTGCCGGCTGCGGGTGAAGGACGTCGACCTCGCGCGCAACCAGGTGCTCGTGCGCCGGGGCAAGGGGGACAAAGATCGCGCGACCATGCTCCCCCAAACGATCAAAGTGGATCTCGAGGCGCACCTGACGAGGGTCCGAGCCCAGCACCAGCGCGACCTGGCCTCGGGTGCGGGCTGGGTCGAGCTACCCGCGGCCCTGGTACGAAAGCTGCCTTCCGCCGGTCGCGAGTGGCCCTGGCAGTGGATCTTTCCCGCGACCAGGCTCTACCTTCACGAGGTGACCGGCCAGCGCCGGCGCCACCACCTCCACGAGACCGTCGTGCAGCAGGCGGTTCGTCGCGCCGTCCTCGTCGCCGGGATCTCCAAGCGGGCCACCTGCCACACCTTCCGCCACTCCTTTGCCACGCACCTGCTCGAGGATGGGAGCGACATCAGGACCGTCCAGGAGCTTCTCGGACACAGGGACGTGGCCACGACCATGCTGTACACCCACGTCTTGAACCGCGGCCCCGCCGGCGTCCGGAGCCCGGCTGATCGCCTGCTCGCGGGAGCCGGGTGATGCCCGCCGGCCAGCCCGTCCCCCTCGGCCACTCCGTCGCGCCCCAGGTCCCATGGCCCACGCTCGCGGCGGGGCACAACGCAGACCTGCCTAACGCCCCCAGGCCTGGCGCCACCCCCACCGTTTCCGCAGTCGATCTCGATCGCCGCACCCCGGCCGTCGCTCACAGCGCCCACCAAAGGCAGGTCCGCCATTGCGTCCCGCCCCGGGAAGCCGCCGACCGGGCCAATAGTTGTT
>CAZGUU010000358.1:0-5110 GCA_964529315.1 uncultured Enterobacteriaceae bacterium | reverse complement strand
CCCGCCCTCGGCGGCCGCGCGCTGCAGGTGCCGGGGCTGCGCGCCCCGACCCGCGAAGCCCGCAGCATCGTCCTCGCCGAGGGCCGGTGCGGGCCGGCGCAGCACCGCCGGCGTCGCCGAGAAGTCGAGCGGCAGCGGCGCGAAGGGGGCGTCTCCGAGGTGGGGAAAGCCGGGCCGGCGGAAGTAGCCGCGCACGCGCGTCTGCTCCTCGGCGACGAACTCGTCGGGGGTGTTCACCGGCGCGATCGGCACGCCGAGCCGCCGCCCCTCGGCGCAGACCTCGGCCCGCGACCGCTCGCGAAGCGCGTCCTGCGCCATCAGCCGGATCACGTCGCCGTTGATCATCCGGTACAGCGGGTGCTGCCACTCGTCGCCGGCCAGGGCCTCCGGCTGGCCGAGCAGCTCGACGAATCCCGCCCAGTGGCGCGGCGTGCCGGGCAGGATGCGCACGAAGCCGTCGGCCGTCGGCAGAACGAGATAGGCGCCGTCGGCATTGCGCGACGGGCTGGCCGGCAGCAGCGGCCAGAGGCGCGCGTAGTCGGCGAGCGGGATCGACCAGGGGTTGATGCAGTGCAGGGCCGCCTCCTGCACCGAGACCTCGACCGTCTGCCCCGCGCCGTGGCGCGCGCGGTCGAGCAGCGCCGCCAGCGCACCGGCGATGCCGAAAACCGATGCCGCGTCGTGCGCGAAATGGCCGGGCATCGTGCACGGCGGCAGATCGGGGAAGCCCGCGGCGAAAAGCCCGCCCGAGGCGGCGAAGGCCGGCAGCGGCTCGAGGCGCCAGCCAGCGCGTGGCCCGTCGAGGCCGAAATCCGCCAACGCGACGTGGATCAGGTGCGGGTGGCGCGCGCGCACCTCGGCCGGCGACATGTGGCGGCGCTCGCGCGCCTCCGGGGAGAGGTTCTCGATCAGGACGTCGGCGTGCTCGCAGAGCTCGACGAAGCGCTGCCAGCCCGCCGGGTCGTCGAGGTCGACGACCGCGCCGCGCTTGTTCGCGTTGCGGTAGAGAAACGGCAGCGAGCGGTCGGGCGACGCGGCACCGCCGGCAAAGGGCGCGCGCATCCGATCCGGGTCTCCACCCGGCGGCTCCAGCTTGACGACGTCGGCGCCCAGGTCGGCGAGCAGGCGACCGGCCAGCGCGCCACGCAGATCTGTGAGGTCGACGACGCGAAGGTGCTCGAGCGGCGGGGCAGGCATCGGCCGACGTTATCACGGATCCCGAGCGGCCAAACCCGGCGACCCGACGCCGCCCTGTCGCGTTGTCCGTCGCCAGCCCCGCGCGGCGTGCCGGCTTGATGCGCCACCCCCGGCCTGGCATAGCCGCCGTACCGCGCGTCGGCGCGTCGGCGCGGCGGTGCCGCGGTGCGGCGGGTCGGGCGAAGCCCGCCTCGCGCGACGGGAGGCCAGGCCATGCGACAGGCGACCATCCACGGACCCGACGAGGTGCGCCTGGTCGAAGTCCCGCGGCCCGAGCCCGGCCCCCACGACCTGGTCGTCCGGGTGGCGGCCTGCGGCATCTGCGGCAGCGACCTGGCCTACGTCGCCATGGGCGGCCTCCCCCTTCCCGGCGGAGGCCCGATGCCCATCGGCCACGAGCTCTCGGGCGTGGTCGAGGCCGTGGGGAGCGCGATCGCGGGGATCTCGCCCGGCCAGCGCGTGGTCGTGAACCCCGAGGCGAGCCAGAACCGAATCGGCAACGGCGGCACCGAGGGCGGCTTCGCCCCCCACCTGCTGGTGCGCAACGCCGACCGGGACGCCTGCGTGTACCCCCTGCCCGATGGCCTGACCTTCGAGCAGGGTGCCCTGGTCGAGCCGCTCGCGGTCGCGATGCACGCGGTGAACCGCGCCGAGGCACGCCCCGGCGACAGGGTGGTCGTCTTCGGCGCCGGGCCGATCGGCCTGGGCGCGATCGTCTGCCTGCGCTACCGCGGGATCCGCGACGTGGTCGCGGTCGACCTCTCCGCGACTCGCTTGGCCCTGGCCGGCCAGCTCGGCGCGGTCGCTGTGTGCAACCCCGCCGAGACGGATCCCTGGGAAGTCATTCGGCAGCACCACGGCCACGAGATGGTGCACGGGGCCATGCCCGCGGTGGGCAGCGACGTCTTCATCGATGCCTCGGGCGCGGCGCCCGTGGTACGCGCCGTCCTCGAAGGCGCCAAGCTCGGCGCTCGGCTGGTGGTGGTGGCGATGCACAAGCAGGAAGCGACCCTGCCGCTCTTCCACGTCATGGCCAAGGAGCTGACCATCCGCGGCGCCCTGGCCTACCCCGACGAGTTCCGCCCGGTGCTCGACATGCTCGCCTCGGGCCAGGTCGACGCTCGGCCGATGATCACCCACCGGTTCGACTTCGACGATTTCCCGCAGGCGCTCGCCACCGCAAAGCGGGCCGAAGCGGCGGGCAAGGTGATGGTGCACTTCGGGAGCGGAGCCGGCGGCGGCCTCGCCGACCGCTAGCTCGCCTCGAAGGCCTCGGCCTTCCACGCGGCCGAACAGCTCCGCCCCGGGGCGGCTCGACCCGTGGCGCTAGCCGCCGACCGCCGCGCGAGGCGGCTCGGCGAGCTCCTCGCGGGCTTCCGCCTGCGGCTTCCACACCATGCGGAAGAGGCGCTTGCGCACCGAGACGACGTGCAGGACGACGGCGGCGTAGAGCGCGTAGCTGAAGATCGAGTGCAGCTCGATCGACGGGTCGACGATCGCGTCGGGCAGCGAGCGCTGGAACCACATCGCCAAGCCCGTGACGACGAAGAGCAGCCCGGTCAGCAGCGTGAACCAGAGGTGCACGGCGTGAACCCGCAGAGCGCTGGTTCGCCGCGAATGCCGGCGGATGTTGTTCAGCGCCCAGCGCGGCGAGCGCATCACCGCCAGGAGCGGCAGGACGAGCATGCCGACGCCCGACCACTCGTGGATCGTGGCGATCAGCCGGCCGTGGCCGCCGAGCACCGATGCTCGCATGTCGGGCATCTGGATGAACAGCCCGGTGGCGATGAGCAGCAGCACGTTCATCGCGTAGGCGAAGTGGAGGCGGCGGTAGAACGTCCACGCCACGCGCGCCGGCGTCACCGCGACACGCGGCTCGCCCACCTCGGGCTTCCTTGCGCTGGAAGTCGATCGAGTCATCCTGGTACCCTATGGGGAGGCCCGGCTCGTGCCCGGGCATGCGCACCCCCTCCCATAGCGTGGACCCGCAGCCGGCGCACGCCGGCCCTCGGGTTTCGGCCATGGTCCCAGGCGACGCGAGGTGCGCGCTAAGGCCGAGCCCCCGGCTGTCGGCCGCGCTGGATCGCCTCGACCGCGTCGGTCTCCTCGCCCAGCGGCGTGCCACGCTCGATCTGCTCGCGACGCTCCTGGCGCAGGCGATCCATGTCCTCGGCCGTGAGGACGGGGACGTCCCCCGGCGAGCCGGCGGACGCTTGACCCATCTCGTACACGACGCTCTTCTCCGCGGCTCGCGCCGGGGTGCTCGCGACACAGAGTCCGAGCATCGATCCGATCCATGCCACGGCCACCGCCCGTCTTCGATGCAACATCACCCCTCCTGTGCCAGGCGGATCGAGCGGAGGCACGCGAGCACGACCTCCGGATCGAAGGCCTCCGTCGCGCCGCCGGCATCGACCACCAAGACGCGCTCTCCCTGCCAGGCCGCGCCCAGCAGGTGGGTCGTGTCCTCGCGCACCCGCCCTCGCCGCACGACCTGACGGCGAGCGATGACGAAGTCCAGCGGCACGCCGTCGGCGGTCTGCGTTCGGCCCGCCCGCTGCTCGCCATAGGGGTACTCGTCCAGCTCGCGCAGCGCGGGCGCGAACCGTGGAAGCCAGTGCTCGGCCTTCGCCCGCACGACGAACGCCTGGGATTGCCCGGCGTCGGCAGAGCGCAGGAGCACGCGGCGGGAGTCTGGACCGTCCTTGCTCTTTATGGTCCAGAGCGCCGCGTACTCGGGCCAGTAGGGCGTTTTGTCGGTGAACGGATCGGCGACCGACCAGCTCGACGGGGCGGCACAGGGCGCCGACGCTGCCGAAGCCGTCGCACCGGCGGCCACCAGGTCGGCGGCGACCCGCGCGTGCCCGGCGTCGCTCGCCAGGTCGAGGGCGGTCGATCCGCCCGGCGTGGCTCGTCGAACGTCGGCCCCCGCCCCCACCAGAGCCGCGGCAACGGCCGCGTGGCCCTGCATCGCCGCTCGGTGGAGAGCCGTGGCGCCATCGTGGTCGGCCGCATCGACCGACGCACCCGCGTCCAGCAGCGCACGAGCCACGGCCTCGTGGCCGCGAAACGCCGCGACGGCCAGCGGGGTCATTCCCCACTGCCCCTCGCGCGCATCGACCGCGGCCCCGTGCTCGAGGAGCGTCTCGACCATCTCCCGATCGCCTCGGCCCGCCGCGAGCGCCAGGGCAGGTCCCACACCGGCCTCGCCCATCGCCTGGGGATCGGCCCCCGCTTCGAGCATCCGGGCGACCACGGGCGCATGCCCGCGTGCGACGGCGAGAAGGAAGAGCGGGGTGCCATCGGCTCCACGCGCATCCGCACGGAGCCCGCTGGCGAGGAAGAGCTCCACCGCCTCCGTCTGCCCGTCGCGGATGCTCGCCGCGAACGACTCCGTCGTCGGCTCGAGGCCCCGTGCCCGCAGCTCGTCCCGCGGATCCCGCGTGCAGCCTGCGGCCGCGGCCAAGACGACGATGGTCCAGACGATCGCCCGCGCCATGTTATAGCGACCTTCGGCCGATCGTCTCGCGCACTTGAGGGTCGCTCGGCCTCAGGGGCGGAATCGCGAGGAACGGGAGGGCGCACGACGCCAGAGTGGCCTTTGCGCAGGGGAACCAGGCGCGCCTGCCTGGAGCATCCCGTTCTGCCGGGAAGCACGGTGCTTCCCGGCAAGGCCGTCACGAATTCGGCGAGCCACCGGAATCTGTCGTCCACGCGCCCTTCTCCCCCGCCCGCGGTCGCGGGCACGCCACGCGCATCTGCTCGACTTCCTCGCCGAGGTCGGGCGGCGCTCCGACGGCGCGGGCCTGCCCGCCTTCGTCGAGCAGGAGCTGCCCGATTTCCTCCGCTGCGGCAGCATCGCCCGCGGCTTCGCCGTCACAGACTGAGTATTGCCTTCGTTCCGCCGCAACCA
>CAZGUU010000357.1:0-5114 GCA_964529315.1 uncultured Enterobacteriaceae bacterium | reverse complement strand
AGCCAGGGCTCGATGCGAGAGGGCTCGATGACGCAGTTGGCCGGGCCGTGGATCGGCGCTCGCGCGGCGAGCCGTCCCAGGGCCCAGAGCTCGACCTCGCTCGCCTTGCCCGCCTGCACGCGCTCGGCGAGACGAGCCGCGAGCTCGAGCTTGGCGCCGGCCGCCAGCCGCTCGAGCGACCCGGCCACCTGCCACATCTCGCGCAGCTCCTGGGGCCCGGCCTTCCAACGCCCGGGCCTCGCCTTCTTGCGCACATCGGGCAGCAGGAGCGGACGGATCTCCTGGTAGAGCGCCTGCTGCTGCTGGCGGGTCAGGCCGCCGGCGACCCGCTTCCACAGCGACCACCACTCGGCACGCACCTGGGCCGCGCCCGGTGCGAGCAGCCCGCGATCGAACAGCCGCCAGACCTGCTCGGCTCGCCAGGTGTCGCGCACCTCGCCGAAGCCGGGCCGCAGCAGGAAGCCCGCCAGATTGAGCCAGCGCGCCTCGTGCGCGGGGGTCCTGGCGCGCGCGCCCTCGAGCGGGAGCAGCGCGTCCCAAAGCTGGCGGATGCAGGCCAGCGGCCAGGCGTCCTTGCCCGCCCCGAGCAGCTCCTCGAGGTCGCGCACCAATCGCACCGGATCCACGCCGCCCGGCCCGGCGCCGAAGCACGACTCGATCCGGGCACGCGCGGCGGCAATGCGCTCGGGCGCGATCACTAGATCGGTTGCGCGCGCAGCGGATCGTGCGCCGACCTCGCTGGCGCCCTCCGGCTCGCTGCCGGCGCCTCCCCGCGCCTCCTCCGCCGCGCGGGCGGGCGCAGCCTTGGCGGTGGCACCGCCCGTACTCGTCGCGGCACCGCGCAGGTCGAAGCTCAAGCGCCAGCGGTGGTCGGTCGTGCGGGAGTGACACCAGAGGTCGAGCGTTCCGGTCTCGGTGAGCTCGACGCGCAGGTGGACGGGGATCGAGCGAGCCTGCAGCGATCGCCCGAAGCGCAGCACCGCGCTCAGCGGCGGGAGCTCGTGCAGCGCCGCGGGATCGGCCTCGATCACCGCCCCGCCCGTATCCTCGCGGCGCTCGGTCGAGGCACAGATCGGGAAGTGGACCGGCGCGTTCGCCAGCAGCTCGAACTCGGGCGAGCGGATCTCGATCGCGTCGCCCTCCTCCATGCCGAGGGGTGCGATGCACAGCAGGCGACGCGCCGGTGCGGCGGACGCGCCCACCCCCGGCGCGCTCTCCTGCGCGGCGGCGTCCGGTGCCGCGGCCGGCGCGCCCGGCTCTCGAGCGAGCCCCACGTAGTACGCACGTGCCGCGCCACCGCCGATGCGTGCCCCCAAGCCACGCAGCGCCAGGCCGTAAGCGACCGCGCCACGCGCCACGGCCAGATCGAGATCCGAGCCCTCGATCTCGACCGGCCGCGTGCCAGCCCATCGCTCGAGGGTCGAGAGGACGCGCCCGCGCAGCAGCGCCGGCTTCATGGCGCCGCCGTTGAACAGGACTGCCTGCGGCGCGCTGTCCCATCGCGCGAGCGGCGCGCCGCCCGCACCATCGCCTGCCCGCGCGAGAAACTCGGCGAGGTGGCGCGTGATCTCCGGGTCGGCGGCAAACGGCAGCCCGAGCTCGGCCAGGGCCAGGCCGGGCTGCTCCCTGGGGCGCGCTTCCCGCTCGACCGACGCAAAGAAGCCGTCGGCGACGGCCGCCAGAGCCTCCTCGCGGCCCAGCTCTGCGGCGACCGATCCGCGCACCACACCGCGCCCCCGGCCGGCCAGCGACAGGGCGACGGATGCCGGCGGATCCTCCCCGAGCAGGCGCTCCTTGGCCTCGCGACACAGCGCCACGAGCTGCTGCCAGCGGGCGGCGTCGAGCGCCGCCGCCTCGGCGTGACGGCTCGCCACCAGGCGGGCCAGCGCCATGTCCATGTTGTCGCCGCCGAGCAGCAGGTGCTCGCCCACGGCGACCCGATCGAGGCCGAGCCCCTCGGGGCCGCGGCGCACCGCGATGAGCGAGAAGTCCGTCGTCCCGCCGCCGACGTCGACGACCAGGATCGAGCCCCTTCCGGCGAGGCGGTCGCGCCAGTCGTCGTGTGCCGCGATCCAGGCGTAGATCGCCGCCTGCGGCTCCTCCAGGAGGCGCAGGCGCGAGAGGCCCGCCTCTCTGGCCGCGCGCACGGTGAGCTCGCGTGCCACCTCGTCGAACGAGGCCGGGACGGTCAGCACGACGTCTTGCGTCGCCAGCGGGTCATCTCGGTGCCACGCGTCCCAGACGTCGCGGATGTGCTCGAGGATCCGCGCCGAAGCCGCCACGGGCGACAGGCGCAGCACCTCGGGTGCGCCCCCCCAGGGTAGAATCGCCGCCGTCCGGTCCACGCCACCGTGGCAGAGCCACGACTTCGCCGAGGTCACCAACCGGCCGGCGACCCGCGTGCCCAGGCGCCGCGCCAGGGTACCGACCACGAAGCGCTGATCCTCGCGCCAGGGCAGAGCGAGCGCGCCGGCGGGGACGTCGTGCTCTCCGGCCAGGTAGAGCGCCGACGGCAGGGTGTCTCGCTCGGCGACCTCCCCCTCCGCCACCAGCTGCGCGATCGCCAGTGGCTCGATCTGGGCGCCGCGCGCTGGCTCGGCCCACGCCACCGCGGAGTTGGTCGTGCCGAGGTCGATGCCGACGACGAAGCGCGCCGCCTCGGGCGGCGCGCTCACGCGCGACCACCCGGATCGCGCACGCTCAGCTCGAGCCGCCAGCGCGGCGGCTCGCCGGGTGGCGCGAACCAGAGCTCGAGCGTGCCGATCTCCGTCACGTGGGCGGAGAGCCGCACCGGGACCCGCGTCCCCGGCTCGCCGGTCAGCGCTACCTGCAACGGTGCGAGCTCCTCGAGCTCGCCCGTCTCCCACTCGTCGAGCACCGCACCGACGCCGTCCTCACGGCGCGTCGAGGAGGCGAAGAAGCGGAAGGTCGCGTCGCGACCGACCAGGAGGCCGAACTCCGCGCCGGGAACGTCGATGCGGCTTCCCTCTTCGACACCGAATGGCACGACGCAAAGCGCCTTGACCGGCGTCGGATGTCCCGGCACGGCGGGCATCGCGCTGGCGATGCCGACGTAGTACGAGCGTGCCGTTCCGCCGCGGATGCGCACGCCGCGGCCGCGACGCGCCAGGCCGTAGTAGGCGGCCCCGCGCGCGACCGCGTGCTCGAGGTCGGCCCCTTCGAGCACCCGGGGCGGCTCGAGCCCGGCCTCCCGGCTCCACCCTCCGAGCACCTCGGCCACCCTCCCGCGCAGGGCGTCGGCACGCATCACGCCGCCGTTGAACAGCAGGGCCGTGGGCAGCGGCGGCGCTTCGCTGCCCACGCTCAGCGCTCCGACCGCACCCGAGTGGGCCGCGACGAAGCCCGCCAGGTGGCGAGTGATCGCTGGATCGCTCGCGTAGGGCAGGCCGATCTCGGCGAGACCCACCTCGCGCCCGGCCGCGGCGCGTGCCGCGGCGTCGACCGCGGGGAAGAAGCCCTCGACGAGCAGCGTGCGCACGTCCTCGCCCGCGAGCTCCGTCTTGATCGTCGCGCCGATCAGCTTCTTGCCCCGACCGAGCACGACCAGCGGCACCGCCGCAGGCGCGCTCGCGTCGAGCAGCCTCTCCTTGGCGTCGCGGCAGGCGAGCACCAGCGAGCGGACTTGCCAGGCATCGAGCCTGGTTCCGGAGCCCGCGAGCCGCTCCCGGACGTGGACGGCGAGCGCCAGATCCATGTTGTCGCCACCGAGCAGGAGGTGATCACCGACCGCCACTCGGCGCAGGGCGAGCTCTCCGGCCTCCTCCTCGACCAGCACCAGGCTGAAGTCGGTCGTGCCGCCGCCCACGTCGCAGACCAGCAGCAGGTCGCCCACCCGGACGTGGTCGCGCCACGCCTCGCCGCTCGCCTCGACCCACGCGTACACGGCCGCCTGCGGCTCCTCGAGGAGGTGAACGCGGGTCAGACCCGCCTCGGCGGCGGCCCGCACGGTCAGCTCGCGTGCCACCGCGTCGAAGGACGCCGGCACGGTCAAGTAGACGTCCTGCCTCTCCAGCTGGGCGCCCTCGTCGCCGCGCGCCACGGCGTGGTTCCAGGCCTCGCGCAGGTGCTCGAGGTAGGCGGCCGAGGCCTCGAGCGGCGAGCACCTGCGACCCGCGGTCGCACCCGGTGCGGCAGCGCCACCCGGGGGCAGCCACGGCAGGATCGGCGCGCTGCGATCCACCCCCGAGTGGCAGAGCCACGACTTGGCCGAGCTGATCACCTGGTCCGGAAGCTCCGCCGCACGGCGTGCGGCGAGCAGGCCCACGACCTCGGGCTCGGACTCGGACTCGGCCGGTCCGCCCCACGGCAGGCGAAGCGCCTGCGCGGGAAGCTCACCCGCATGCGGCAGGTAGAGGAACGACGGCAGCAGCGAGCGCACCTCGACCGTGCCCGGTGCGGTGAGCTGCTCGATGGCGAGCATGTGGATCGGCGGCGACCCGTGGCCATCGCCTTCCGCGGTGTCGACCCAGGCGAGCGCCGAGTTGGTCGTGCCTAGGTCGATGCCGACGACGAAGCGGCTCGGGGCCTCCACCCCGGGGCTGTCGGACCGGATCATTCCACTTCGACCTCGGCCGGCATGAGGATCGCCGGGTCGCTCCCTTCGGTGGGCACGGGCAGGCGCACCTCGCGGGCGCGCCAGCCGCCGTGCCGCAGGACCCCCGCGTAGGGGGGCCGGCCCGTCGGGTGCCCGGTCAAGCGAATCGATGCCGGCTCGAAGCCCACTGGCACCTGCACCCGATCGCCGTCCTCTCCGGGGAGGATCGGCTCGAGGACCAGGCGATCGTCGATCGCCTTGCGCAGGGCCGCGTGGATGCCGCGAACCGCGCTGCCGACCTGCTCGTCGCTGTACTCCGAGATGTCCTCGCGCACGAAGTCGACCAAGCGGGCCTCCTCCTGCAGGACGGCGAGCAGGCGCAGCCCGACGGCTGGCGACGGGGCGGGCGCGACCACGGGGGAAGGCACGGGGGGCTCCGTCGTGACGCTTCCCGCCGTCCCGCGCGGCGCAGCCGGCGCCGGCCTGCGGCGCCCGGCGAGCAGGGCAGATCGGAAGAGCGTCGTGTAGGGAAAGTGTGTTGTTGGGGGGGGGGGGGGGG
>CAZGUU010000356.1:0-5129 GCA_964529315.1 uncultured Enterobacteriaceae bacterium | reverse complement strand
GATGACCAGCTCGACTCGCGACCCGACGCCGCGAGCCAGCTCGATTCGCGGCGCGGGACCGGCGTCCGGCTCGACCTCGCCACCGCGATCGGCCGGGCCCTCGACCCGGCGCGAGCCAGCGCGCCGCGCATCGCCCTGGCCGGGCACCTCGCCGCGCGGCTCCTGCCGTCGAGCGCCGGAGTCGGTACCGTGCGCTCGACGCTCGACGCGGCGATCCAGCGCACCACCATCGAGGCGCTCGAGCGCAATCTGCTCGGGCTCGCCGGACGCAACGTGCGCGACGGCGCGGCACTCGTGGTCGACAACGCGAGCGGCGAGATCCTCGCCTACGTCGGCGGCAGCGGCGCGCTGTCGAGCGCGCGCCACGTCGACGGCGTGCAGGCCCACCGTCAAGCCGGCTCGACGCTCAAGCCGCTGCTCTACGCGCTCGCCCTGGACCAGCGGCTGCTCACCGCCGCCTCGTCGCTCGAGGACGCCCCGCTCTCCCTTCCAGTCTCCGGTGGAGTCTATAGACCGAGGAACTACGACGATCGCTTCCGCGGCCTGGTCACCGTGCGCACGGCGCTGGCGAGCTCGCTGAACGTGCCCGCCGTGCGCGCCCTGGGCCTGCTCGGCGCCGACCCGTTCGCCGCGGTGCTGCGCCGTCTCGGCTTCTCGGGCGTCGATCGGCCGGGCGACCACTACGGCCCCGCGCTGGCGCTGGGCGCCGCCGACGTGAGCCTGGCCGAGCTGGTCAACGCCTACCGGACGCTGGCCAATGGCGGCCGCTGGAGTCGCCTGCGCTCGACGCCTTCGGTATCGGCCGCAGAGCACGGCGCCGGCGTCGCTGGGACCAGCTCCGCCGGCGAGGTTGCCGAGCGCGGCCTCTCGGGCGCTACGCTGGGCGCCGCGCCCGACGCCGTGCCCAGCGCGGTCTACTCGCCCGAGGCCGCCTTCGTCGTCGCCGACGTGCTCGCCGATCGCGAGAGCCGCAGCACCACCTTCGGCCTGGAGAGCCCGCTCGCGACGCGCTTCTGGTCGGCGGTCAAGACCGGCACGAGCAAGGACATGCGCGACAACTGGTGCATCGGCTTCTCGGCCCGCTACACGGTCGGCGTCTGGGTGGGCAACTTCTCGGGCGAGCCGATGCACGACGTGAGCGGGGTGAGCGGCGCGGCGCCAGCCTGGCTGGAGATCATGAGCGCCCTGCACCGCGGCCTGGGCGACGAGCGGCCCGCGCCGCCAGCCCGCCTCGTCCGGCGTCGCGTCGCCTTCGCGCACGGCGCCGAGCCGGGGCGCGACGAGTGGTTCCTGGCCGGCACCGAGCCCCAAGCCGAGCGACTCCCTCTGGCCCAGCGGCGCCCACGCATCACGGGCCCGGCCGCCGAGAGCCGGTTCGCGATCGACCCGGACATTCCACAGGCGCGCCAGCGCGTGGCCTTCGAGGCAGACGGCGCACCACGCGGTGCCCGCTGGCTGCTCGATGCACGCCACTTGGGCCCGGCCGATGCGCTCGCACTCTGGCCACCCGCTGCTGGCCGGCACCGCCTGGTGCTCGTCGACGCCACTGGACGGGTCCTCGACGAGGTCGCCTTCGAGGTGCGCGGGGGCGCGAGCCCGCCGGCAGCCGCAGCCCCGGCCATCACCTCCGCCGGCGGGGTCTCTCGCTGAGAGCGTGAGCAGGAATCCCCGGAGAGGCCCAGGGTGCCTGTGGTCCGCCGCGACGGCGAATGCGGGTCCAGTAGCGAAGGGTCCTCGCCGCCGCCGGGTGGGCCGCGCATCGATCTCATGAATTTCGGTTGCGCGGGTATCCCGCGGCGGCTGCGGAGTCGCTCCGGATCCCGCATTCGCCGCCGCGGCTGCGTCGTCACCCGGTGGTGCCGAGCGGCGGGAGGGGATTCCTGCTCACGCCCGGGTCGAGCGGGGCACTATTGCGGGCAGTCTCCGAGACCTCGCCAGCAGTTGTAGTAGACGTTCAGCAGCGGCACGAGCTCGGCCGTGGCCTTGCGGTTGCCGGCCGCCGTGGGGTGGCTGTCGTCAGAGGCCCGACCGTACGCGGAGGTGTTCTGCGCGATGGTCCGTACGTGCTCGACGCTGCCAGCGCGATAGCGGTGGTGGTTGCCGGTGAGCCTGCCAGCGTCGCTCGTGTAGCGGCTGCCGCCGTTGCTGGTCAGCACGTTGTAGAAATCGAACACCACCACGTTGCGCAGCGGGTAGCCCTGCAGCCAAGCGGTGCGCAGCCACTCGTTGAAGGCGCGCGCGTTGGTCGCGTGCGCCGCGTCGGTGTCGGCGGCGACCTGAGGCGGGGCCGTGACCACCACGAACAGCTTCGCCGGGTGGTTGCGGAAGTAGCGCAGCAGGCTCACATAGATGCCCTTGGCGTTGGCCACGGTCATCGCAGACGAGGACGAATCCTGGCGACGCAACGGGTTGGGGCCGACCGTGGCCGGATCGCCTGGGGCCCCGCCGAGGTAGGAGTTGGGGAAGCAGGACTTGAACACGACGATCTGGTTGGGGCCGCCCGGGTCGGTAGTCAGGCGCGAGTAGAAGGCGCCGCTCTGGCCGCTCTCGGCGTAAAGCGCGCCGAGGTGGGTCGCACGGTTGCGGCTGCGAAACCAGGTCCACCAGTGGCCGATGTCGGTGAAGTCCCCGATGCTGGACGGGCCCCAGCCGTAATTCGTGTCGCTGACGAAGTAGTTGGCGTCGCGCAGTGCGAGGCCGAGCTGGCCGTCGTCGTCCGCGAGCCAGTTCTCGCCGGTCGAGTGGTGGATGAAGACCAGCTTGACCGGCGCCGCAGGCGGGCTCGGATCGAGCGCTGCCGACGCGCCTTCGGCTCGCGCCATGAGCAGCAGCGCTGCGACAAGGGCCACGGTCGATCGAGCGAATCGCTCTCTGCAGGTCGGCTTCATGATCCTCCTTCGTCGCGCATGCGGCGCACGCGGGTCGCCGCGTGCGAGCCGAGAGCCCTCGGCTGCAACCAAGAGTCGTGCCCACGGCCTCGGCCAGGATGGGACCTCCGACCGACTGCGCGCAACGCCCTTCCTGGCAATCCCTTCCTTGCGAGGCGTCCGCACTGCCCCGACCTCTGCTGCCGCGGCTCGGCGCGGAGCCCCGCGCGGAACGCGACCCGGCCGCCAGCTGCCCCCCGGGCGACGCTTCTTCGCCGGTCGGTGCCAAAGACCGGCACCGTGGCTGCATTGGATTTCGCCGTGGCGTTCGCCTGGCGTCTGCTCATCGACGCACGCGAGGGGATCGAGCATCCCCGGCTCCTCGGCCCGATCGCCGGCGCGCTCGAGACGCTCGCACTCGAGGATGCGGACAGGCGGCATGGGTCACTCGCGCATTGCCCGGCGCCGCGCGATGCGCCACTGTGCGACGCATGAGACCGTGGTGCACGACGCCGCTGCGCGCGGCTCTGGCCGCACTCTCCCTGGCGGGCGCCCTGGCCGTACCCGCGATCGGGCACGCGCTCGCCATCCCCGCGCCCGTCCGGGGCGTGCGCGTCGACCCATCCTACCTCTACGGACTGGGCCTCGACGTGGATGCCACGATCGAGGCCGTGCTCGACGACTGCGCTCGGATGGGCGCGAACACGGTCTTCCTGCGCGCCTACAATCCCGCCTACGGCGCCTTCTACGATCCGCAGGGCTACGCGCACACCGAGGTCGAGGCGGGCTACGGAGCGGCGGATTTCCTCGGGCGCTTCCTCCCCGAGGCGCACGCGCGCGGCCTGGCGGTGGTCGCCTGGCTGCCGGTGAACGCGTTTGCCAGCGTCTGGCGCGAGCGCCCCGACTGGCGGCAGAAGACGCTCTCCGGCGACGACTACCGACCCGCGAGCACGCTGCTCTCGGTGCGCAGCGGCTTTCGCCCGTGGCTGGTCGGCCTGATCGAGGATCTGCTCGTCCACTATCCCGACCTGGACGGAATCGAAGCGGCCGAGGCGACGATCGACGAGCTCTGGGACAACGGCGCCGACTACCACTCGAGCATGACCGCCGGCTTCACCGGGAGCTTCGACTCGCCGGAGTGGAAGGCCCACCGCGCGCTCGGCCTGACCGAGCTGCACGACGCCGTCTTCGGCGCCGTGCGCGCCGCCGGCAAGCCGGCCTTCGTCGTCCAGACCTGGGCCGCGGGCGCCGACGGCAGCCTGCTGTCGAGTGAAGCGATCCGCGACGGATCGGGCTTCGACTGGGACGGGATCCTCGACCTCGGCCCCGACTACGCGATGGCCGAGCTCATGTTCCAGCAATGGCGCGCGCTCTTCCCCGACGGAGGATTCTCGGCCGCGTGGACCGCCGCGGCGGCTGCGGAGTTCGTCGCGCGCACGGCGGGACGCGCCGCGGCGCTGATCCACGTCGAAGCGAGCCGCATCGGCGTGCAGCCGAGCGCGACGGAGTTCGCCAGCTCGCTCCAGCTCGCGCTCGCCGCACCCGGCGCGGGTGGCGCCGACTTCTACGACTACTGGCTCGCACGCACCCGGCACCTGCTACCGCAGGTCGCAGCCGTCTACGCGCCCGGGTCGGCCTGCACGCGCGGCGCCTGTGCCCCCGGCGGCGGCTCCCGTACCACCGACTGCGCGGCCGAGTGGCAGACCCTGCCGCTGCCGGCACCGGGCCCGGGCGGCTTGCCCGGCCGTACGCTCGACTGCCCGCAGGGCGATCCGGTGTGCGACGCCGGGACCAATCCCTATGGCTGCGCGATCCGCGTCTCGCTGTGCGCCGGGAACCACGACCCGAGCCTCGCCGCCTGCGAGCCGGGGCCGCTCGCCGCAATCGAGGTCCTGCGCCCCTCCGCAGCGCAGGCGAGCCGCAGCCCTGGCGATGCCGCCCGGCGCGCAGCGCTGCTCGGGGCGATCGGCGGCCTGCCCCTTGCGAGCCCCGATGCGTGCAGCGCCGCCGCGACGATCGAAGTGCCGCTGGCCGGAGCACCAGGGCGACCGCGGCCGGGCAGCGCCGCCCTGCGCATCCGCGCCACGGCGGCGAGCGGCGCCGTCGACGTCGACGCCTTGCGCCTGCGCTGCCTTCCGTGAGCGGGATCGAGGAGCACCTCGCCGCCGTTGCGCCGCTGCTCGACCGCTGGGGCTACGCGGCGGTGTTCGCCGCCGTGTTCGTCGAGGGCGTCGGCATCCCAGCACCCGGGCAGACCCTGCT
>CAZGUU010000355.1:985-5163 GCA_964529315.1 uncultured Enterobacteriaceae bacterium | reverse complement strand
AGCCGGAGCCAAACAGATCGAGGTCGACCGCGTACGGGTGCGCCTCATCGGCGAATCGCAGGCCCGGTTCGCCACCCCCCACCCAGCGATCCTCCAGGCGCGCCAAGCCGCGTTCGTAGTGCGCGACGGCGCGCTCGGCCCGGCGGCGGGCTGGGATGACACGCGCGTGCGCGAAGACGAGGATCGCGAAGCCGACCACGGGGAGACCGACCCACGGCGGCGCCAGCCGCCCGGCGCCGAAGGCGAGCCAGGTCAGCACGGCGCCGGCGCCGAACACGAGCAAGCGCCAGTTGCCGATGCGGCGTTCGAGGCGCGCCAGGTCCGCAGCGCGGTGGCGGTGTCGCTCGAGGCGGGCCGCGTACTCGCGGTGCACCGTGGTGTCGGCGTCGGAGGAGACCATGGCGCGCTTGCTAACACGCCGACCCGCCGTCGCCGAAAGCGCATCTCGGTCCGCGATGCGGCCGCGGGGCGAGCGGGGACCGGCTCCGGGGAGGTCCGGTCGGCCGCATCACGCGAGCCCGTTCATGGCATCTACGCGCCGCGGCCGACGTCAGCCGTCGAGGCGAACGTCGTACACGACCACGCCGAGGCCAGGAGCGCGGGCGAGCGGCCCGCCGGCGGCCACGAGGTCCGCGCCGCGCACGCCGTCACCCTGGTCATGCCGGCGGCGGCGCTCGACGGGCCCCACGTGCTGATGTGCGCCCATCCAGGCGCAGGCTATGCTCGGGGGTACTACGACATTCGGTGGCGCGGCTCCTCGTCCGTCGCCGCAGCGACCTCGGCCGCGCCCGCAGCGAAGCGCGCAGCGGTACGCTCGGCCGTCATGCCGCACCCCAGCGCGCGGCGAGGCACGCGCTGACGAGCGGCATGTCCGCATAGGTACGGATGCCCGGCGCCGCCGCGCAGACCCTCGGGATCGCGTTCACCAGCGGCAGCCCGGTGATGCGCATGCCGATCGCGTGCATCTCCTCGACCGCGAGCCCCCTGGGGTCGTCGAGGTCCGGCCAGATCTCGAGCTTCATGCGGATGCGCGGGTTCGCCTCGACGACGACGAGATAGCCGTGCTCGACCTTCCACGGCGGATCGATCTTCGCACCCATCACCCAACGCTGGTGCAGCTCGAACCGCTCCACCCCATCGAGCACGCCCGTGAAGCGCACGTCGATGCCCGCGACGGTGTCCGCCCGGATGTCGCGGCCCGGCACCTGCAGGTCCTCGGTCGCGTGCGCGAACTCGACGGTGCAGCGGCGCTCGTAGTCGCGCACGCCGAGCAGCTCGCCGAGCACGTCGAGGCCGTCGTGGAAGACGCGCACCGCGCGCTCGACGTCGTGGGCGTGTCCGGGGTCGCCCTTCGGGCGGCCCCAGCCGAGCGCGTCCATGTTCGAGTCGGCGGCGAACAGCGTGACGTCGACCGACTCGACGACCTCGACGCGCCGCACGTCGCGGCTGATCGCCGCGCCGACCGCACCGAGCATCGCGGAGTACCCGGGGTTCATGCCGGAGCCGAAGATCGTCGCGCCGCCCGCGAGCGCCGCGGCCTCGATCGCGTCGCGCTGCGCCGCCGGCAGCGAGCGGCCGGTCAGGAACTCGCAGCTGGTGACGACGTCGACCCCGGCGCGCAGGATCCGCGCGACCTCGGCGGCGTCGAAGAGAAGCGGCGTGTAGACCACGCAGTCCGGGTCGAGCGCGAGCAGTGCCGCGACGTCGGTGGTCGCGCGTACGCCCGTCGGCGCTTCGAGGCCGACCAGCTCGGCGACGTCCTTGCCGCTCTTGTGCGGGCTGTGCGCGTACACGCCGACCAGCTCGAGATCGCTGCGCTCGAGGATCGCGCGCACGGTCTCGCGCGCGACGTTGCCCGTGGTCCACTGCACGACGCGCAAGGCACCTCCGGCGAGCCTGGATTCGGTGCGAGCAGTGGACATCGATCGGTCACCTCCAGCGCGTCTCCCGAGCACGTCGCGAGTGCGGCGCCGATCGACAGTGGCCGATGCCGAGGCCGCGCGCAAGGAGCCCGGCGGACCTCGGTGCGCGCCGGCGCGCGCCGCCTCCCACGGCGAGCACTCGGCCTGGAGCTGCGAGGCCCGGTCGTTCACTTTCCGCCGTCCGGCGGCAGCCGTCGCCGTCAGCGTGCTTCTTGCCCCTCGCTCACGACCGCGGCCAGGATCTGGTTCGGCGTGCCGACGAGAATCACGCTGTGATCGGTGACGACCTCGAAGCTCGGTCTGCCATTGAGCACGGTTGCATTGGCCGGCGAAAACGAGCCCGTCAGAAACGATCTCGCGCGTATCGAGAAAAAGCCGGCGCGATACTCCTGCATCATGATGGAGCCGGTGCTTCGGTCTTCGCGCCAGATCTCGGTAAGGGAGTCGCGATCGATCACATGCGTCTGTCTCCCGTTCAGAAAGTCATGCACGGGGAAATACAGGCCGACGCCGACTCCTTGCGCCGGATCTTGGCTCGTACCGAGTATCATGAGCGGGTGATCGACATCGCCGCACTCTCCTGTCCCGGATGGGGGCGTCGCCCCTGGATACCCCGAGCCGGGGATGAAGCAGTCAATGCCATCGAAGCCGGCGAGCGAAGCCGCTTTCGAAACCCAGGCGCCGTTCTGCCGGTAGTGGACCCATGCAAACTGATCCGTGAGGCGCACGCCCATCGCCGTGAACGGATTGTCCGAGACGTCGTCGTCGGTGGCTGTTTGGTCGCCCGGCAACGTGGGCGATATGTCTCGGACCCGGCTCTGCTCCCTCATCGGGAAGTAGGTCAGGGTGCTCGGGTTGCGCACATAGGCGTAGTACTCGAAGTGGTCGAAGGCGAGAATGCCGTACTTCTCGGTCGCGTCGACCGTCCTCGCAGAGAAGTCGTACTCGGTTCGTATCCGATCGTCCACGAACGGTACGTCGTTGAAGAACAGCGGTAGCTGGAACTGCGGCACCAAGAGACGCTGCGCCGTCCGTACGACCTCGACGGGAGCGCCGATGTCGTCCTTGTATCCCGCCTGTGTGGGGTTGTACATGCAGCAGTGCATCCTCGAGCGCGACGAGCCCTGCCACCCTCTTCCGTAGGCCGGTATCGCGACCTGTTGGCCGTCGACCTCCGACACGCCGAATCCGTCGAGGACGAAGTGCATGATGTAGCCGCCGCCCATGTCGTCGACGCCGATGCGCGCTGATTTGCCGTCGAGTGTGGCGGTCATGGTGTGCGACGGTAGCTTGAAGGGATCGGAGTACGCCACGATGTCGGGTCCAACATTGTGCAGGTCGCCCGGCCGATACGTGAGGCCCGCGATCCTGAGCACGTGGCAGGGCCAGTCAGCTCCGCCGTTCGCCCGGAGCTGGAGGCAGAGGAGCTCGTCCGCGATCTCGTCGGCGCCGCTCTCGATGCACCCCCGGAGATCGGCGAGCGTCGAGAGTGCGGAGCCGGGGCAGATGTCGTCCTGCGGGCAGTAACCCCACCACGTGATCTTCTGACTGCCGGGCGTAGGGTCACAGCTGCCCGAGACACAGCTCATGTCCTCCTGCACCGTGCCGCCGAGATTCACACAGTCTTCACGGTCGGCCGCGCCGCTGCACGCGTTCTCCGTGCCCGTCAGGCAGCAGAAGGGCGGGCTCGGCGCCGGGTCGCGGGGGGCGCACCTTCTCGTGATCAGCTCGTCCTTCTCGAGAACCGCCTTCTCGAGCTTCTCCTGCACCGTCGGGTCGGCGAGGCAGCTTGCCCGCGTGCCGCCGGCGAGGCCGCACCTTCCGAGCGTGGTCTCCCGCGCGACGATGTACGCGAAGCCGGCCTTCGCAATGCCTCGCTGGCACTCGTCTTCGCGCCTGCTCCTCAGGCTCCGCTGATCCGGGATCGTCGGGGTGCATCCGAGTGGCGAGCACGCCGTCGAGCCGGCGCCCACGTCCCCGCCGCACAGCTCGAGTGCGTGGGAGGCGTAGAGCGTTGCGAGCCACTCCCTGGCCGCCGTTGCGTTCCAGCACGTCAGGCACGCGGCGAGGGTCGTCCCGTCGGTGACGGGCAGGGGCCCGCAGGTTGCCGATGCGACCGAGCTTTCCTCTGCGCCGAGGTGGCAGTCGGTGTAGCCGAGTGTCGCGACATCGGCCGGGAGACACGCGCTCGCGAGCCTCTTGGTCACCTTGAGTTCGACGTCATCGATCCTGCGCTGTGCTCCCGTGTCCGGGCAG
>CAZGUU010000355.1:296-975 GCA_964529315.1 uncultured Enterobacteriaceae bacterium | reverse complement strand
TCCGGGCAGGGGCCGGGTACGCGCTTGTTCTGCGCGTCGACGCACTTGATCGTGTTCCGCTGGGTGATCTTCGTGACCTTGACGAGCTCCCTGAAGATCGCCTTCTGACAGGCGATCGGATCGGCCGAGGCCGGGCCGGCGACGAGAAGCCACGCACCCGCCACGGCGGCGATGGGCCGCAACCACGTCGACGTGACCAGATCCCGCGGTCGAATGCGCCTAGATGCCATGATCGGGCGATCCTGCGTATTGGCCCGTAGGGTCCGTTCTCGAGCTCAGCGGTCGCCCTGCGCGCCCCGGCAACCGGTGCGATCGCCATCTCCATCAGCTGCTTCCGCGGCCAGACGAGTCACGCACTTTCACCCTTCGCTCGTGGAACGTTTCCTGGGGGTGGGTCCGTCGTGAAGGAGAAAGGTTGCGCCGTTTGCGCGACCGCGACTCCGATATCAGCCGGGTAAGAGCCTGAGCAAGATCGATTCGCCGGGCGGAGCGGGCGGGCAGAGCGCCGGGCGCGTCCGGACCGGCATCCGCTGCGTCGACGCGCCGAGCCCGACGACATCCCGACCTGGCAGCTCTGGTCGTCGGACTGGCGACCGCGACGGAGCTCGACTCCTCTCGGCGAGCGAGCTCCGGCGCACGACCGAGAAATTTCGCCAGCAACAGGCCGATCATGTTGATG
>CAZGUU010000355.1:0-286 GCA_964529315.1 uncultured Enterobacteriaceae bacterium | reverse complement strand
GTTAAAGAAAAAAAATCAATCTCATGTCGTAGTCGTCGGGGCTGGTGTGGTGGGGGGCGTGCCGCCCGCGCCGGCGCTCTCCGCCTGGGGGCGTGCGCCCGCCGCCCCACGACCGAGACGTCCGATCGCGCCTCGGGAACCTTCACCCGCCTCTCGGCCGTCACGGTGCGAGCGGATCCTTCGCGCCCGTGAAGTATGGCGAACGGAGGTGCGTTCTCCCAGCAGGCGCTCGTCCGGCCGCCCGTCTTCCGCCATCCCGCGCGCGCTCAGTCGCCCTCGCCGGCCG
>CAZGUU010000354.1:0-5163 GCA_964529315.1 uncultured Enterobacteriaceae bacterium | reverse complement strand
TGCGCGGTCGCGATCAGGCGGTCGAGGACCGCGCGGAAGGCCTCGCCGACCACGTCGCCAGCCTCGTGGCGCTCGGCCAAGCGGCACTCGAGGACCGCCAGCACGGCCGCCGCCTGCTCGTCGCCGCGTGTGCGCGACTTGTGGATTCTCACCAGGGCTTCCTCGAGCTCGCGCGTGTGCTCGAGCGACGCGACGCCGTAGTGAGCGAGCGTGCGGCGCAGCCGATCGAGGAAGACCGGCGGGAGGCCGTCGCCCCGGGCGTCGAGAGCGCGCAGGTAGAGATCGAGGTACTCCTGCGGGCTGCGTCGCGCGGCCTCTTCCTCCGGCGCATCGTCCGCGGCCTGGCGGCGGAACAGCGCGTGCACGTCGGCGAAGGTCGTCAGGAGCTCCACCTCGCCGCGCAGTCGCACGGCGTCGTCTGCCGGGAGCGCACGGCAGAGATCACCCCACTGGCCGACGATTCGCTTGGCCTCTCGGGCCTCGACGTCGAAGCCGAGGGCCATCCGGCGCAGCTCCTCGCAAGCGCCCGACCAGCGCTCCTGGGGGGAGGGCGGGGAGGTGGGGACGGCGTCGATCGCGCGGAAGTGCACGCGCTCGGCGCTCGCCGCCGGCTCGCTCCGGGAGGGTGTCTCGAGGAGCAGCAGCGGCGTGCCGGCGCCGACCTGGACGTTGGCCGTCACCAGCACCTGGCGAACCCGCCCGGCGAAGGGCGCCAGCACCGGCACCTCCATCTTCATCGCTTCGAGGACCGCGACCCGGTCGCCGCGGGCGACCTCCATCCCGGGCTCGACGGCGACGGCCAGCACCATCGCCGGGACCGGCGAGCGCACGGCGCCGCCTGCGTCGCGCGAGATGCGGTGCGGGACACCCTCCACCTCGACCAGGAGCTCGGCGTCCTGCGCCACCGCGAGGACCCGGAAGCGGCGCCCGAAGCACAGCAGGGTGCGCTCGAGCTCCCCCGACCGCTCGATGCGCAGGTCGATCGGCGCATCGCCCGGATCGACGCGGTAGTCCCATGGGCCGACCCGGCGCACGGCGAGGCGGTAGGTCTCGCCGCGGCAGCGCAGCTCGGTTGCGATCCCGATCTCGCGATCGACGCTCGGGCGGCCACGGGCCGCGCTGGCGAGAAAGCGTGCGCGCTCGATCGACGAGTCGGCTTCGTGCGCCTCGATGGCGGCGGCGAGCAGCGCCACGTCGGCGTCCGTCCGCACGACGTGCTCCCCGCGCTCGGCCAGACGGTCGAGCCAGTGGTTGTCGATCTGCGAGCTGCGCACCTCGGGGCGGTCGAGGAGTGCCAGGAGGAAGGCCTTGTTGCTCGCTCCCCCGCGGATGACCACCGTGCTCTCGGCGAGCGCCCGGCGCAGGCGCGCCATGGCCTCCTCGCGGTCGCGGCCGTGTGCGATCAGCTTGGCGATCATCGAGTCGAACTCGGCTGCGATCGAGTCGCCGGCGGCGACGCCGGTGTCGAAGCGCAGGCCGGGCCCGGTCGCCAGGCGGAGCAGCTCGATGCGTCCCGGCGCCGGCGCGAAGCGGTTCTCGGGATCCTCGGCGCACAGCCGCACCTCGACGGCGTGTCCGCGGGAGGGCGGCGGCTCGCCCTGGAGCCGGCCGCCGCGCGCGACGTGGATCTGGAGCTTCACCAGATCGAGGCCGCTGGTCATCTCGCTCACCGGGTGCTCGACCTGCAGGCGGGCGTTCACCTCCATGAACGCAAACCGGCGCCGCGCGGGCTCGTAGAGAAACTCGACGGTGCCGGCGCCGTGATAGCCGGCCGCGCTGGCCAGCCGGACCGCCGCGTCGCGCAGCTCGCGGTCCTGCGTCGCGTCGAGCACCGGCGACGGGGACTCCTCGAGCACCTTCTGGTGGCGCCGCTGCAGCGTGCAGTCGCGCACCCCGACCGCCCAGGTCGAGCCATGGCGGTCGGCGATGATCTGCACCTCGACGTGGTGCGCGCCCTCGACGCAGCGCTCGACGAGCACGGTTGCGTCGCCGAACGCCGCCGCCGCCTCGGATCGGGCGCTGGCGAAGGCTGCGGCGAGATCGTCGTGCGCGCGCACCTCGCGGATGCCGCGCCCGCCTCCGCCCGCGCTCGCCTTGATCAGGATCGGGTAGCCCAGGCGCTGCGCGTGCCGCTCCGCCTCCTCGGGCGAGGCGACGGCCCCGCCGCTCCACTCGACGACCGCAACGCCGGCCTGCTCGGCGAGCCGCTTGGCGGCGATCTTGTCGCCCAGGCGGCGCATCGTCGCGGGGTCGGGTCCGATGAAGACGATTCCCAGCCGCTGGCAGAGATCGGCGAACTCCGCGTGCTCGGCGACGAAGCCCCAGCCCACCCAGGCCGCCTCCGCGCGCGCGGCGCGCAGCGCATGCTCGAGCGCGGCGTAGTCGAGGTAGGCGCTCTTGTGCCCTCCCGTCGCCGGATCGGGCACCAGGGCCGGGCCGAGCCCGATCGCCTCGTCCGCCTCGCGGACGAACATGGCGTGGCGGTCGGGCTCGGTGAACAGGGCGATGGTCAAGAGGCCGGTGCGCTGCTCGGCCTCGAGCTCGCGCACCGCGTGCACCAGGCGCATCGCGGCCTCACCGCGATTCACGATCGCCACCCTGTGGAAGTCGCGCGTCACGCGATCTCGCTCAGGAGACCGCGCGAAGCGGTGCGGCCTGCTCGGCGTCGCGCTCGCCGGGCAGAGAGACGGTGCGGTAGCCGGACAGGAGGACGTGGACGTTGCCGTCCGCGTCGACCACGCGTGCGTCGAACGCGCCCTCCGCCCCGGCGGCGGGCTCGACGACCACCCACAGCGGCTCGTCGGCGGACGTCGCCCGGGCGAGCGACGTCACGCGGTCGACGCGGTGGGGGAGCGCCAGGGGCCCACCCCCGACCAGGGCCCGAGCCCCGGCCGCCTGGAAGCAAGCCTCGATCAGGCGGGGCGACATGAGCGTCGGCGCACTCGGGGGCAGGTGATTCGGCGGGAGATGGCCGGCGATCCTGGCGACGGTCGTCGAGCCGTTCTCCCAGACGCCGTCCAGCACCCGGTAGGCCGGCCCGTGGAAGTAGACCTGGTAGATCGCAGCCGGCCCGAGCGACGGTGGGCCGGCAGGCTCGAGGAAGCTCGAGCGTGCGCTCGTGGGACGGGAGCGCGCCAGCCGTACGCGCGCGGTGAAGTGCGTCGTCACCTGCGGGCTCGCCTGGCCGGGAAGGCTGCGCGAGCCGCGCAGCGCGCAGTCGGCGACCAGCTCGTCGCCGGCGAGGCGCAGCCGCGCCGAGAGCGTCGCCGTGCGTGGCTGGTCGCGATAGAGCTTGAACGGCGCCAGGAAGGAGATGTCCTCGACGGCCACGACGTCGTGATCCGGGGCGAGCAGGCGGGCGATCTCGGCGAAGGCCTCGATTCCCATGACGCCCGGCAGGACCGCGGTTCCGTCGATGCGGTGGTCGTCGAGGAAGGGTTGCACCGTCGGGTCGAGCTCGGTCTCGACCACCAGGCCGTCGCGCAGGGTCAGGCCGGCGACCCGGCCGAGCATCGGGCCCGCGCCGTCGAGCTCGAGGCGGGCGGGGTCGAGGCCACCCGTCGCATCGCGCTCGGCCTCGAGGATACCCAGGCGGCCGGCGATCAGCACCTCGCCGCGGCGGGCCCCGCTCGTGAGCTCGCGGCGGATCACGGGAACGCCGACCTCGGGAGGCAGCATGTCGATCCCCGCGGCCTCCATCATCCTCGGGATCGAGCCGCGCGCTGCCATCCCGATGCCGCTCCAGGCCGTCCAGTCGATGGCGATGGCGCGCGTCTCGGGCCGCAGGCGCCGCAGGGCGCTGGTCGTCTTGCACAGCAGGTCGTTGGCCGCGCTGTAGTCGGTCTGGCCGCCGTTGCCGAAGCGGCCGGCGATCGAGCTGAACGCGACCGTTGCGCCGATCGGCAGCCCGCGCGTAGCGTGCAGCAGGTGGAACCAGCCGTCGGCCTTGACGTCGAAGACCAGGTCGAGCTCGGCTGCGTCCTTGTCGGGCAGGAAGTGGCTCACCTCGAGGCCCGCGGCGTGCAGTAAGACGTCGATCCGGCCGCCCTCGCCGCGCAGCTCGCCGATCGCGCCGGCGACCGCTTCGGCATCGCGCAGGTCGAGCGAGCGGTAGATCGCCCGGCCGCCCGCGGCGCGCACCGCGTCGATCGCGCCCTGGGCGCAGCGCAGGCGCTCGATGCGGGCCAGCTCGCGCTCGACCAGGGCCGGGGTCGCGCGCTCGCCGCGCGCCTTCAGACGCTCGAAGAGATCGCGCTTCAACCCCTCGCGGTCCGCGGCCACGCGCTGCAGATCCGGGTCGGCGGGGTCGGGCTCGGGACAGAGGTCGAGGAGCAGGAACGTCGCACTCGAGGCGGCCGCGAGGTCGGCGACGATCTCCGCGACGATGCTCCCCGCGGCGCCGGTCACCACTACGACCGAGTCCTTGCCCAGCGCGAGGCCGGGCTGCCCGTCGGCCGCGGGCTGCTCGGCGAGCGCGAGGGTGCAGCGCTGCGCCGCACGGATGCCGATCTCGACGGCGCCCGGATCGCCCAGCGTCTCGGCGACGAGATGGCGCGCGACCTCTGCCGCCTTGCAGGACGGAGCGAAGTCGACGGCCTTGACCAGGACCTCGGTGCGCTCGCGGGCAAAGGCCTTGGCGAAGCCCACCACGGCCCCGCCCATCGGTGCGCTCGCGCCGGCCTCGTCGTATCCGTGCTGCCCGCCCAGGCGCGTGGCGACGAGCAGGAAGCGCCCCGCAGCCGAGAGTTCCTCGCTCAGGGCGCGCAGCGCGGCGTGGAGAAGCTTCACGCGGACGCGCAGCCCCTCGTGCCAGGCCGACGGATCGAGCCGATCGAGGTCCGGCTCGGCATCGAGCGCCGGCAGCCAGTACAGCCCGTGCACCGGGCCCTTCGCTCGGAAGGCCTCCAGCCGGGAGCGCCGCTCCTCGGCTTCGGAGGTGCCCTCGAGGAGCAGGACCGTCGCGCCGCGCTTCTCGAGCTCGCGAGCCAGCGCCTTTGCGACGCCGCCGGCGTCGGCCGCGACCACCACCCGGCACTGGGCGTCGAGCGCGATGCCGGTGGGCTTGCACAGCTCGAGGCTCGGCCGCAGGATCGCGACCGGCACGCGCCGGGGCACGCGGTCTGCCGCTGCGAGGTCCGCTCCGGCCGCGCCGGCAGCAGCGGG
>CAZGUU010000353.1:0-5181 GCA_964529315.1 uncultured Enterobacteriaceae bacterium | reverse complement strand
ACGGCCGCAGGCCGAATCCGCAGGCCCCCCGGGGCCTCCGCTCGGCGGAGCGGCGGCCGACCCGGAGCGCGCCGCAGCGCAGCTCGCGCCCGATCTCGCGCGGGACGAGGCGATCTACCCGAGCTCGTCGCCAGGCCCGGCCGACGCTGGCCCGGCCCTCCATCCCGAGCAGGCGGCCGCCCTCGAGGCGCTCGACGCCGCCGCCGGCAGCTTCGCGACCTTCGTCCTGCTCGGCGTCACCGGCAGCGGCAAGACCGAAGTCTACCTGCGGGCCGCCGCGCGCACCCTCGCACGGGGTCGCAGCGTCCTGCTCCTGGTGCCCGAGATCGGGCTCACCCACCAGCTCGTCGTGCAGGCGGAGCGGCGCTTCCCAGGGCGTACGGCCGTGCTGCACAGCGGCCTCGGCGAGCCCGAGCGCCTGCGCGCCTGGCACGAGATCGCCAGCGGCCGCAAGCCCCTAGCGATCGGAGCTCGCTCGGCCGTGTTCGCACCCCTGCCCGACCTGGGTCTGATCGTCGTCGACGAGGAGCACGACGCCGCCTACAAGCAGGAGGAGTCGCCGCGCTACCACGGCCGCGACTCGGCCGTCATGCGCGGCAAGCTCGCCGGCTGCCCGGTCCTGCTCGCCTCGGCCACGCCTTCGCTGGAGAGCTACCAGGCCGCGCTGGCCGGCCGCTACCGCTTGCTCGAGCTGACCGAGCGAGCGAACCGGGCCGAGATGCCCCGGGTGGAGATCATCGACCTGCGCACCGTGCACCCGGCCGGCCGCGGGGCGGCACCCGGCGCGGCGCCCGAGGAGTGCGGGGCGAGCGCAGCGGCACGGCACGAGCCCTTGTCGCCGGCGCTCGAGACGGCGCTCGTCGAGACCTACCGCGCCGGGGAGCAGTCCTTGCTGTTCCTCAACCGTCGCGGCTTCTCGCGCTTCGTCCAGTGCGAGGCCTGCGGCCAGGTGGAGACCTGCCCCGACTGCAGCGTGAGCCTCACCGTGCACCGCGCCCGTCGCGCCGCCGTCTGCCACCACTGCGGTCACGCGCGTCCGCCCGCCGCTCGCTGCGGGCAATGCGGGGCGCAGCTCACGCCGCGCAGCTTCGGCACGCAGATGATCGCCAAGGGCCACGATGCACCGGGGGTCACGCTGATCGGCGTCGTGCTGGCGGACACCGCGCTCAATCTGCCCGACTTCCGCGCCGCGGAGCGTGCCTTCCAGCTCCTCGCCCAGGTGGCGGGACGCGCCGGGCGCGGCAGCCGGCCGGGGCGAGTCCTGGTCCAGACTCGCCAGCCCGACCATCCGAGCCTGCTCGCCGCGAGCCGCCACGATTTCCCCGCCTTCGCGCGAGCCGAGCTGCGCTCCCGCGCCGAGCTGCGCTACCCGCCGCACGGCCGGCTCACGCGCGTCGTGCTCGAGGGCGAGCTCGGCGTCGTCGAGCGCGAGGCCGAGGAGATCGCCGTGCGCCTGCGCAGGATCGCGGCCAGCGTCGGTGGCGGAGGTGCCCAGGTGCTCGGCCCGGCGCCGGCACCGATCGAGAAGCTGCGCGGCCGCTTCCGCCACCAGCTGCTCGTCAAGGCGCCCGACAGCCGGCTGATGGCGCGGCTGCTGGCCGAGGCGCGGCTGCATCACGCGCCAGCGCACAGGCGAGGGACGGGCGAGGCAGCGGCGCTCGCCCGATGCGTCGTTGATGTAGATCCAGTCAGCATGCTATGAACAATCGGGGTGCGCTCGAGCTTCGGCGCGGGCGCGCTCCCCGCTCCCCATGGCGATCCGTCGGATCCTCACCTACCCGGAGCCGTCGCTGCGCGGCACCGCGCGCGACGTCGCGAACATCGACGGCAAGACCGTCCAGTGGATCGACGACATGGTGCAGACCATGTACGCCGCGCCCGGAGTGGGCCTGGCGGCGCCCCAGATCGGCCTCGATCGGCGCATCATCGTGCTCGACGTCGGCGACGAAGAGGAGCAGGGCGAGGCCGAGCGCGGCAAGCACCTGCTGCGCATCGTGAACCCGGTGATCGCCGAGCGCGACGGCGAGATCCTCTGGGAGGAGGGCTGCCTCTCGGTGGTCGATTTTCGCGCCGAGGTGAAGCGCGCCGCGCGGGTTCTGATCCGCGGCTACGACGTCGACCAGAAGGAGCTCGCCATCGAGGCCGAGGGCCTGCTCGCGGTCGCGCTGCAGCACGAGATCGATCACCTCGACGGCAAGCTGTTCATCGACCGCCTGAGCCGCTTGAAGCGCGAGATGTACGCTCGGCGGGTGAAGAAGGCGCTGCGCGAGGGCAAGCCGATCAGCCAGAGCCGCGCCGCGAGCGACGCGATTTGAGCTGCCGCGCACTCGACCCCCTGCCCGCCCCGCCGCTGCGGATCGTCTTCATGGGGACGCCCGAGCTCGCGGCGACCATTCTGCGCTCCCTGCTGGCCGGCCCCGATTCCGTGGTCGGCGTCTTCACCCGCCCCGACGCCGCGCGCGGGCGCGGCCTGGCGCGCTCGGCACCCCCCGTCAAGCAGATCGCCATCGAGCACGGCATCGCGGTCGAGCAGCCGGAGCGCTGGAAGGACGGCTCGGCGCTGGCCGCGCTGCGCGCCCTGGCGCCCGACCTCGTGGTGGTCGCCGCCTACGGCCGCCTCTTGCCGCAGGCGGTGCTCGATGCAGCGCGCTTCGGCTGCGTGAACGTGCACGCCTCGCTGCTGCCGCGATGGCGCGGTGCCGACCCGATCACCCGGGCCATCCTCGCCGGCGACGGCGAGACCGGCGTCACGATCATGCGCATGGTGCTCGAGATGGACGCCGGGGACGTCCTCTGGCAGCTGCGCACGCCGGTGCTGCCCGAGGACACGGGGGAGTCGCTCGAAGCGCGGCTCGCCGAGCTCGGCGCCCGTGCCCTCGACCAAGCGCTCGTCGCCTGGCGCGCGGGGCGGCTCACGGCCACCGAGCAGGACCCGGCGGCGGTGACATTCGCGCCGCCGCTCTCCAGGGAAGAGGGGCACATCGACTGGCGGCGCCCGGCATCCGAGCTCGAGCGCGCCACGCGGGCCTACGCTCCCTGGCCGGGGAGCTTCACGGAGCGGGGCGGCGCCGTGCTCAAGGTGTGGCGAGCAGCGGTGGTCAGCGGGGCCGCCGCCTGCGGCGCGCCGCAGCCGCCGGGATCCGTCCTCGCCGTCGATGCCCAGGGCATCGTCGTCGCCTGCGGCGAGGCTGCGCTGCGGCTGCGCGAGGTCCAGGCGCCAGGCAAGCGTCGCATGGCGGCCGCCGACTGGGCTCGCGGCGCGCGGCTCGCCGCCGGCGAGACGCTCGGCGAGTAGCCGCGGTGCACGCCGCGGATCCGCGCCGTCTCGCCCACGAGGTCCTCGTCCGCGTCGAGGGCGGAGCCTTCTGCGACCTGCTGATCGGCGAGACCCTGGGCCGCGGCCGAATCGAGCCGCGCGACGCCGCGCTGTTCACGCGCTTGGTGTACGGGACGGTCGCCTGGCAGGGCCGGCTCGATTGGACGCTGGCGCTGCTCTCTCGCCGGCCACTCGAGCGACTCGATCCAGCCGTGCGGGTCGCGCTGCGCCTGGGCCTGCTCCAGCTCACGCAGCTCGACCGCATCCCTGACCACGCGGCGGTCGACACGAGCGTCGAGCTGGCCAAGCGAGCCGCCGGGCCGGCCGCCGGGCGCTTCGTCAACGCCGTGCTGCGCACCGCGCTGCGCCAGGGGGGCGAGCGCCCGCTGCCTCGCGAGGAGGATGGCCTGGCCCGCGCCCTCGCCGTCCGCTGGTCGCATCCCGAGTGGCTGGTGCAGCGCTGGCTAGTCGAGCTGGGGCGCGAGCGCACCGTGGCCCTGCTCGAGGCTGACGGCCAACCGGCGCCGACCGTGCTGCGCGTCGACCTGCGAGCCCGCTCGCGCGATGCGGCCCTGGCCGAGCTCGCCACGCGTGGCATCGCCGCCCGCGCCTGCGCCCATGCACCGGCGGCGATCGAGCTCGAGGCTCCGCTCGCCACGATCGCCGAGATCCCCTGGCTCGCGCCGCAGGGCGAGGCCTCGCAGCTCGTCGCCGAGTTGGTCGACGCCCGACCGGGCGAGCGGATCCTCGACCTGTGTGCTGCCCCGGGCGGCAAGAGCGCCGCGCTGGCCGAGCGCTGGGGGTCCGGCATTGCGGGGTTGCTGATCGCCGCGGATCGCTCGCGGCCCGGCATCCGCCGGGTGCGCGAGCGGGCGCGCGGCGAGCCCCCGCTGCGCATCGCCACCCTGCTCGCCGATGCGCAGCGGCCGCCCTTTGCAGCCGCCACCTTCGACGCGGTGCTGCTCGACGCCCCCTGCTCCGGGCTGGGAACCCTGCGCTCGCACCCCGAGATTCGCTGGCGCCGATCCGAGGAGGAGATCGCCCCGCTCGGGGACCGCCAGCGCAGGATGCTCCACGCCGCGGCCCGCCTGGTGCGGCCGGGCGGGCGGCTGATCTACGCCACCTGCACTCTGCTCGCCGCCGAGAACGAGGAGGTCGTCGCGGAGCTACTGCGCGGCACCGCCCGATGGCGACTGCGCGACGCGCGCGCGGTGCTCGGCGAGGGTGCCGCAACACTGGTCGGCCCCGACGGCGCGCTGCGCACCTCGCCCGAGCGCGGCGGGCTCGACGGCTTCTTCGCCGTCCGCCTCGAGCGCGCCGTGTATTGACACCACGGCGTCGACACCACGGCATGGCCGCCACGTCTCGCGCCGGCCGGCTGCCGCGCCGGCCACCCTCGCGCCAGCCGGCCGGACCCGCGCCCAGAGGGCGATCGACGCGCGTCAGGCGCGAGCCTCGGGTGCGCGCCTGCTCCGCGGGTTGCGCGCCGTGTGCCCTGTGCTACCTCGGCGAGGTCCGGGGAATCGACCCGCAAACGAGCGGTCGGTGAGCCGGGCGTCGTCGGCCTCGGGGTGTAGCTCAGACTGGTAGAGCACTGCGTTCGGGACGCAGGGGCCGCAGGTTCAAATCCTGTCACCCCGATTCCCGGCGCCGGGGGGCGCGCGTCGTCTCGCGAGCGCCGGCAGTGGGCGCGGATGTTGCGCGGCTCTGCACCGTGCTATAGCGCGCGGACCTTGGCTGCCAACGGAATCGGAGCCCGCCTCGCTCTCTCGCTCTTGCTCCTCGCGCTGGCCAGCGCCGCCCCCGCGCAAGCCGCGCCAGCGCCAGCGCCCACCGGCCGGGCCGTACCGCGTGCCGAGATCTCG
>CAZGUU010000352.1:0-5193 GCA_964529315.1 uncultured Enterobacteriaceae bacterium | reverse complement strand
GCGCCCAGCGTGCCGGTGACGATCAGCAGGTCGCCGGCACGCGCCCCGGCGCGGCGCAGGGTGGGCCCCTCGATCGTGCCGAGCGCGGTCACGGTCACGGCGAGCCGCTCGGCACGAGTCAGGTTGCCGCCCACCAGGCAGGCTCCGGCCGCCTCACTCTCCTGGGCGCAGCCGTCGAGCAGCGCTTCGAGATCCGCGGCCGGCAGGCTGGTGGGCGCGGCCACGGCCGCCAGGGTGTAGGCCGCAGAGGCGCCCATCGCGGCCAAGTCGCTCAAGCTCACGGCGACCGCCCGGCGCCCGATCTCGGCGGGGCAGAGCCAGCCAGCGCGGAAGTGCACCCCCTCGAGCAGGGAATCGGTGGTCAGGGCGAGCGGCCAGCGGCTCGGGGCGACCACCGCGCAGTCGTCGCCCGGGCCGACGAGGACGTCCTGCGCGGCCGCGGTGCCACCTGGCTCGGCGCCGCCGGGCGTGCGGTCCGGCGCTGCCTTGCCGGGCGACGGACCGCCGCTCGGTGCGCCGGCCGCCACGCCTTTGCCTTCCGACGCGCGGCCGGGCCGCGAGGCGAGACGCTCGCAGAGCCGAGCGAGGAAGGCGTGCTCGCCGACCTCGCCGATCGTCGCCCCGTCAGCCAAACTTCTCGCGGACCTTGTCGAAGAAGCCCCGAGACGCGGGATGGACTTCGTCGCCCGAGCTCTGAGCGAGCTCTTCGAGCAGCTCGCGCTGGCGCGCCGTCAGCTTGCGCGGCGTCTGCACGACGATGCGGATCAGCTGGTCGCCCCGCCCGTAGCCGTGCAGGTCGGGGATCCCCTTGCCGCGCATGCGGAAGACCGCGCCGGACTGGGTTCCCGGTGGGATTTTCATCTTGGCGGACCCCTCGAGCGTGGGCACGTCGACCTCGGCGCCCAACGCCACCTGGGGGAAGTTCACCGGTATCTCGCAGGCGACGTCGTTGCCCTCGCGGTGGAACACCTCGTGCTCGCGCACCGAGACGACCACGTAGAGGTCGCCGCTGCCCCCGGCGCCGGCCTCGCCCTCACCGCGCAGCTTGAGCCGCGTGCCCGTGTCCACGCCGGGCGGCACCTTGACCTGGAGGCTGTGCGCCTGGCGCACCCGGCCCGCGCCACTGCACGTCGCGCAGGGGTCCTTGACGATCTGGCCACGGCCGTTGCACTGCCCGCAGGTCTTGGCGATCGAGAAGAAGCCCTGCTGGAAGCGAACCTGACCCTGACCGCGACACGCGGAGCACTTGACGGGCGGGGCGCCTTCGCGGCCGCCCGACCCCCCGCAGTCGTCGCAGCGCGCCGCGCGAGGGATCGAGATCTCCTTCTCGCAGCCGAAGGCGGCTTCCTCGAACTCGACCTCGAGCGTGTAGCTCAGATCCTCGCCGCGTCGCCGGCCGCCCCGGCGACCCGTGGTGCCGCCGAAGAACTCGCCGAAGATGTCGCCGAAGATGTCCTCGAAGCCGCTCGCGCTGAAGTCGAAGCCCGCCGCGCCACCGTCGAACGCGGCGTGCCCGAAGCGGTCGTACTTGGCGCGCTGCGCCGCGTCCGAGAGCACCTGGTAGGCCTCGGAGGCCTCGCGGAACTTGGCCTCGGACTGCTTGTCTCCCGGATTGCGGTCGGGGTGGAATTTCAGGGCGAGCTTGCGGAAGGCCTTCTTGATCGCATCCTCGTCGGCGGAGCGATCGACCCCGAGCACCTCGTAGAAATCGCGTTTGGTGGCCACGGCAGCGGATTCTCGATCAGTGGGGGTGGCCTTGCAAGCGAGTTTCCTCGGATGGGGCGCGCGGCTAGCCCTTCACCTCTTCGAAGTCCGCGTCGACCACGTCGTCCTTTCGGCCGCCGCCCGCTTCGCCGGCTGCGGAGCCGCCCTGGCCGCCGTCGTCGGCCGAGGCCGATGGGCCGGCGCTCGCCTTGGCGTACATCGCCTCCGCCAGCTTGTGCGAGGCCTTGCTCAGCTCGTTGGCGGCGTTGCGCAGCGTCTCGGCGTCCTGGCTGTCGAGCGCTTTCTTCGCCTCGGCGATCGCCGCTTCGACGCGCGCCTTCTCGGCCGGGTCGACGTTTGCGCCGTGCTCGGCCAGGGATTTCTCGGTCTGGTAGGTGAGCGAGTCGAGCTGGTTGCGCGCCTCGATGGTCTCGCGCCGCTTGCGGTCTTCGTCGGCGTGGGTCTCGGCATCGCGCACCATCTTCTTGATCTCCTCCTCGGTGAGACCCGAGGAGGCGGTGATGCGGATCGACTGCTCCTTGCCCGTGCCGAGATCCTTCGCGTTCACGTGCACGATGCCGTTGGCGTCGATGTCGAAGGTGACCTCGACCTGCGGAACGCCGCGCGGGGCCGGCGGAAGGCCGATCAGATCGAACTGGCCGAGCAGCTTGTTGTCCGCGGCCATCTCGCGCTCGCCCTGGAAGACGCGGATGGTGACCGCCGTCTGGTTGTCCGACGCGGTGGAGAAGATCTGGCTCTTCTTGGTCGGGATGGTGGTGTTCTTCTCGATCAGCTTTGTGCACACGCCGCCCAGCGTCTCGATGCCAAGCGAGAGTGGGGTCACGTCGAGCAGCAGGACGTCCTTCACCTCGCCCTTGAGCACCCCGCCCTGGACCGATGCACCGACCGCCACGACCTCGTCGGGGTTCACGCCCCGGTGCGGCTCGCGGCCGAACAGCTTCTTCACCCGCGCCTGCACCGCGGGCATGCGAGTCATGCCGCCCACCAGCACGACCTCATCGATCTCCTTGGTGGACATGCCGGCGTCGCGCAGGGCGGTCACGCAGGGCGCGTCGAGCCGGTCGAGCAGGTCGGCGACCAGGGCCTCGAGCTTGGCGCGCGACAGCTTGATGTTGAGGTGCTTGGGGCCCGAGGCATCGGCCGTTACGAAGGGCAGGTTGATGTCGGTCTCGAGCGAGCTCGAGAGCTCGATCTTCGCCTTCTCGGCCGCTTCCTTGAGGCGCTGCAAGGCCATGCGATCGCCGCGCAGGTCGATGGCCTGGTCCTTCTTGAACTCGTCGGCGAGGTAGTCGATGATCCGCTGGTCGAAGTCCTCGCCGCCCAGGAAGGTGTCGCCATGGGTCGACTTCACCTCGAAGACGCCCTCGCCGACCTCGAGGATGGAGATGTCGAAGGTGCCGCCGCCCAGGTCGAAGACCGCGATCTTCTCGTCCTTCTTCTTGTCCAGGCCGTAGGCCAGCGCCGCGGCGGTCGGCTCGTTGATGATGCGCTTCACCTCCAGGCCGGCGATGCGGCCCGCGTCCTTGGTGGCCTGGCGCTGGCTGTCGTTGAAGTAGGCCGGAACGGTGATCACCGCCTCGGTGACCTTCTCGCCGAGGTAGTCCTCCGCGGTCTGCTTCATCTTCTGCAGGACGAAGGCGGAGATCTCGGCCGGGCTGTACTTCTTGCCACGGATCTCGACCCAGGCGTCGCCGTTGTCGGCGCGGACCACCTTGTAGGGCAGGACGGTGGCCGCCTTCTGCACCTCGGCATCGCCGAACTTGCGCCCGATCAGCCGCTTGATGGCGAAGATCGTGTTCTCCGGGTTGGTCACCGCCTGACGCCGGGCGATCTGCCCGACCAGGCGCTCCCCGCTCTCGGCGAACGCAACGACCGACGGGGTGATGCGGCTGCCCTCCGAGTTCGTGATCACGGTGGGGTCTCCGCCCTCCATGACCGCGACGCAGGAGTTGGTCGTCCCGAGATCGATGCCGATGACTTTGCTCATGTTCTCCCTTTCACGGTGAATCCCGCGCGCGCCATCCGTGCCCGCTCCCCGAGGCGGGTGCGCCCCCGAAGTGTCCGAGATTCCGTGGAGTTGCCTATCGGAAGTGTCGGGTGGTTAAGCACGATCCGCGGGGAATCAACCCCGCAGCGGTCAATTCGTCGGGCCGCCGTCGCCTTCTCTCCGACCCCCTCCGGGAGGTGGCTTGGCCACGGTGACCTGGGCCGCGCGCAGCAGGCGATCGTGCAGGCGGTAGCCGGGAAGGTGCTCGATGAGGATCGCACCCGAGGGGTGCTCGTGCGTCTCCACCTGAGCCAGGGCCTCGTGGTGGCTCGGGTCGAAGGGCTGGTTCTCGGTGGCGACTCGGGCCACGCCGAAGCGCCCGAGGATCTCGGAGAACTGGTGGACGACCATCTCCACGCCGGTGATCAGCGTCCAGAGAGGGGATGCGTCCATCCTCTCGGGGCCGTTGCCGGCGGCGCTCCGGGCCTGGTCGGCGGCCCGCTGGGCGTCGTGCGCCGCGCGCACCGCGCGCTCGAGGTTGTCGATCACCGCCAGGAGCTCGCGCAGCAGCGGCTCGTTGGCGTAGCGCAAGGCCTCGGAGCGCTCGCGCTGCATGCGGCGCTTGAAGTTCTCCAGCTCGGCGCGCTCGCGCAGCAGCCGGTCGTAGAGTTCCGCACGGGCGGTCTCCTTCTCCTCGAGCTCGCCACGCAAACGCTGCAGCCGAGCCAGAGCTTCGCCCAAGTCGCGCGGCTCGGCCTCGTGCGCTGCCTCGCCCGCCTTGCCCTCGGCGGCAGACCCAGCCGCCCGCGCCGCGGCCCCCGCGGCCGACGGCCCCTGCGACGACGCCGCAGCGCCCTCGGAGGGTTGGCCGGGCCGATCCCCTGCCGGTTCCCGCATTGCTTCTCGCTTCCTTCCGAGAGACGCCTCGGACCCTGCGCGGGCGGAACCTAAGCACGCGGCTTTCCACTGTCAACGCGATCCGCTAACGCGGCTTGCGTGCGTGCCCTGTCGACGCCGGCGATCGTTCTGCGGGCCCGCGACTTCGGCGAGTCCGACCGTATCGTCACGCTGCTCACCCGTGATGCCGGGAAGATCTCCGGCATCGCCAAGGGCGCCAAGCGCTCGCAGCGCCGCTTCGCTGGCGCGCTCGGTCTGTTTGCCCACGTGGCGCTGGACTACCGGTCCAGGCCCGGGGCCGACCTGGCGTTCCTCGAGCGCACGACGCTGCTGTCGCGCTGGGGATCGCTGCTCGACTCGCTCGAGCGCTATGCCGCGGCGAGCCACGTGGTCGAGCTGGCCGACAAGATGACCGCCGAGCAGGAGGTCGGCGACGAGCTCTACGGGGTGGTCCTGGCCGCGCTGCGGCGCATCGATGCCGCCGAGCCGGTGGGCGCGACGCTGCGCCTGGTCGAGCTGGCCTCGCTGGCCGCGTGCGGCTACCGGATGGAGCTGGTGCGCTGCGCCGCGTGCCGCGAGCCGCT
>CAZGUU010000351.1:0-5215 GCA_964529315.1 uncultured Enterobacteriaceae bacterium | reverse complement strand
TGTGGGCGCCCGCGCGCCGGCGTGCCCCGCCCCGGCTCGCCGGGACGGGCACGCGCGGCGCGATCATGGATGGCTTCGCGGCGCGACGGCACGGGCGCCCGCGCGTGAGCGGCGACGTGGACGCTCTCGTGCTCGTGGACGACGAGGCGTGGAAGGGGTTCGTCGCTCTCGGAGCCGAGCTTCGCTCGCTCTCCGGCCGCGTGCGGGCTGTCTTGCTCGACCCGTGAGACGCTGTACAAGCGCACATCGATCATGACCAAGGTCGCCTTCATCGGCGCCGGCAGCGTCGTCTTCGCGAAGAACCTGCTCGGCGACCTGCTGAGCTTCCCGTCGCTCGCGGACGCACACGTGGCCCTGGTCGACATCGACGCCGAGCGCCTGCGCATCGCCGAGCGCATGGCGCACAAGGTCGCGGCGGCACTCCGCGCGAAGCCCCTGATCACCGCGCACGCGGACCGCGCGGACCGCGCGGAGGCGCTGCGGGGCGCCGGGTACGTGATCAACGCGATCCAAGTCGGCGGCTACAAGCCCTCGACGGTGATCGACTTCGAGGTGCCGAAGCGGTACGGGCTCCGCCAGACGATCGGCGACACGCTCGGCATCGGCGGCGTGATGCGCGCGCTCAGGACGATCCCGGTCCTGCTCGACCTGTGCCGCGACATGGAGGTGCTCTGCCCCGAGGCGTGGCTCCTCAACTACGCGAACCCGATGGCGATGTGCTGCTGGGCGCTGTCGCGCGCGACCCCGATCCGCACCCTGGGGCTGTGCCACAGCGTGCAGGGCACCGCCGAGCAGCTCGCGACCGACATCGGCGTGCCGGTCGGCGAGATCGACTACCTCGCGGCCGGCATCAATCACATGGCCTTCTACCTGCGCTTCGCGCGCGGTGCCGAGGACCTCTACCCGCGGATCCGGCAGGTGATCGCCGATGGACGCGTCCCCGGCGGCAACCGCGTGCGGTACGAGATGCTGGCTCGCCTCGGCTACTTCGTGACCGAGTCGAGCGAGCACTTCGCCGAGTACGTACCGTACTTCATTCGCCGCGACCGCCCCGACCTGATCGAGCGCTTCGACGTCCCGCTCGACGAGTACATCGCGCGCTGCGAGCTCATGGACGGCCTCTGGGGTACGATGCGCGAGCTCTTCGGCGGCGACGAGCCGATCACGAGCGTGGAGCGCAGCAACGAGTACGGTGCGCGCATCATCGACAGCATGGAGTCCGGCGAGGAGCGCGTGGTCCACGCGAACGTGCGCAACGACGGGCTGATCACGAACTTGCAGGCGGGCTGCTGCGTCGAGGTCCCGTGCATCGTGAGGCGCGCCGGCGTCGAGCCGCAGCGCATCGGCGACCTGCCGCCGCAGCTCGCGGGGCTGATCATGACCAACGTGAACGTGCAGTCGCTCGCGGTCGAGGCGGCGCTGACGGGCAAGCGCGAGCACGTCTACCACGCCGCGATGCTCGACCCGCACACCGCCGCCGAGCTCACGCTCGACGAGATCTGGGCACTCGTCGACGACCTGCTCGAGGCGCACGGCGCCTGGATCCCGCCGCTGCGCTAGCCCGCTCTTCTCACCGGGTGTCGCCGCGAGGCGGTGGCGAGGCCGAGGATGCAAGGCGCGCGAAGAAAGGCCGACGCAGGCGTGCTCGAGCAGCACGTCGAGGAGGCCGACCGAGCGCGGTCGCTTCGACCGCATCCGGGGTCGTCGTCAAGCACCGTCGCGCAGCGCGGCCTCGAGCAGCGCCGCGCGCATGCCGAAGTAGGCCGGCTTGCGCTGCCACTCGTCGTCGAACGGCAACGGCCAGTCGGTGAAGCCGAAGAACGAGCGTAGCCATGTGTAGCGATCGGATAGCCCCCAGGTCGTGACGCCGGCGCAGGTGGGAACCGTCGCGCACGCCGCGACCACCGAGCGGTAGTCGCCGCCCTGTAGGGCGAAGCGGCTCGGCAGGTCGCCGGAACGGAATACGAGTGCCACGTCGAGCTCGGTCAGCTCGACGGTCAGGCCGAGGTCGGCGAAGCGCCTCAACGACGCGGCGATGGTCGCCTCGTCCGGGTACTGCCCGACGGGGATCAGTCCGAGGTGCGCCTGGAAGCCGACGCCGTCGAGCGGCGCACCCGCGGCGAGAAGGTCCTCGACGAGCGCGAAGAAGCGATCCTGGCGCGGGCCGGGCACCTCGATGCCGTTCTCGTTCACGAACAGCTTCGCCGCCGGGTCCGCGGCGCGTGCCAGATGCAGCGCCTCGGCGACGTAGCCCGGGCCGAGCAGCCGCCGGAAGACGTTGTCGTCCAGCTCGTCGGAGGTGGGCGGATCCAGCACCCCGGCGAGCGGCTCGTTGACGACGTCCCACTGTGCGATGCGCCCGGCGTAGCGTCCGGCCACGGTCGCGACGTGCTCCGCCATCATCGCACGCAGCGCGTCGGTGTCGCTCGCGTTCTCGACGTAGGCGGGCAGCTGCAGGGCGCCCCAGACCAGCGTGTGCCCGCGGATGCGCTGGCCTCTCGCCTCGGCGAGCGCGACCACGGCGTCGGCCGGGCCGAAGACCCAGGTGTCCGGCTGAGGGTGGATCGGCCCCCACTTCATCGCGTTCTCGGCGGTGAGCGAGGTCACCTCGCGATCGAGGGCCTCGACGTAGAGGGGATCGGAGGTGACCTCGCCGGCCTCGACCGCCACGCCGATCTCCCGGGCCGCGTCGGTCGCGAGAGCGCGCAGGCTGCGCGTGGTCGCGTCGCCGAGGGCACCGGCCGCGACGCGCAGCAGAGCCGCCTCGGCCTCGGCCACGCCCGCGACGTCGCATCTCGCCTTCGGGAGCGCCGCGGCAAGCGCGGTGCGGACGCGCGCGAGGATGCGCTGCCGGGCGCCGAGCGCACCGCGCTCGTCACGGAGCAAGTTCAGCTCGCTCCGGACGGTGCGCCGGCAGAGCGGCGCGAGCTTGGCGAGGAGGGACGCTCGGCAGCGCGCGCTCCCGGGCAGCGTCGCGCGGCTCTCGGCGGCTGCCGCGGCGAGCCGGTTTGCGGCATCTGCACCGCTCGCGCTCGCCGCGATGCAGGTCGCATCCTCGGCGGAGGCCTCGGCCGCGGACCAGGCGGCGATGAGCCGCTCGCGTGCCCGCATGACGCGGCGCGCACGGCGCTCGGCGTCTCCGTCGCGGACGAAGCGGCCCTCGCTGCGCAACAGGTCTGCGCAGGCGCGGGCGGCGGCGGCCACCTTGCGAGAGCCGCACGGGGCCGCGGCGGAAGCAGGGCGCAAGGAGAGCGTGATGGTGGCCAAGAGGAGCAGCGAGAGGAGGCGCATGTCACCGAGCGTTCTTCCACGGGCGGCGCGCGGCAGGCAACGTAGGATCGTCGTGGGTCCGCATGCCTCGGACGCCCGGGCGAGGATCGGGCGTCCCGGTCCGGCATGCGAGGCACTCCAGGATCGTGCTGCGCCGCTCTCCGTCGCGGCGTGCGGCGTCGCCAAGCGAGCCAGATGCGCTGCCGGGAGCGTCAAATGCGCTTGTGAGCGCCTCGTCCGCCGTGATATCGCGCCGCGATCCGTCTCGTCGCGCGAGGCGGAAGGGGAGGTAGACGGGTTCCAACTCAACCAGGAGGGAGGGTACCAATGAGAGCGCGTCGTACGCTGCGATCGCTGGGGGTCGGGTTGCTCGTGTCGGCCCTGGCCGGGACCACGTGCGTGGGCCAGGCCGGCGCGATCGGGATCGAGGACATCGTCGACGGGGGCAACACCTACGCCTGGCAGCGCGTCGAGCTCCCCGGCACCTACTGCAGCAACGGCTCGCAGTACCGGTTCTGGTACTACGACTCGCCGACCTCGAGCAATTTGCTGATCTCCTTCGAGGGTGGCGGGGCGTGCTGGGACTACGAGACCTGCAGCGGGCAGGCGGGCCTGCTCGGGGCCGCGAACCCCAACGGGATTCCCACCGACTACATCACGCAATTCAAGGCGCAGTACGTCTCCCCGCTGGTGAACGGTGCGGACCCGGGCATCCCCGGCCGAGCCAAGAAGACCATCGCCACCGCGGGCTTCGACGTCGTCTACATGCCCTACTGCACGGGCGACACGCACGTCGGCAACGCCGTCGTCACCTACACCGATCCGACCGGCGCGAATCCGCCGATCGTCTTCCGGCACGCGGGCTACCAGAACACCGTGTCCGCGCTCGACTACCTGCACACGCGCTTTCCCAGCATCAACAAGCTGGTCGTGACCGGCTTCAGCGCGGGCGGCGTGGCGAGCAGCGCCGTGTACTACCAGGCTCGGCGCAAGCTGATGCCCGCCAAGGGGTACCTGCTCAACGATTCCGGGCCGATCTTCCCTGCGCCCAACGCGACCTACAACTCGCGGCCGCTGCACCAGCTGATCACCACCCAGTGGAATCTTCAGTCGCTCTACAACGAGCTCCCGGCGTCGTTCGACCCGAACAACTTCGGCAGCATCAACGCGATGGTGGCGACGCAGTTCCCGACCGACCAGCTCGCCTACACCGGGTACTCGAGCGACTACAACTTCTCGCGCTTCTCCTACGAGCGCTTCTACCCGGGCATCACGCAGAGCGGCATCCTGCAGCGCTGGCGGCAGGACCAGACCAATCTCGTCAATCAGATGAAGGCCTACCCCAACTACAGCTACCACATCCCCTGGCACCGGCCGATCAACGACAGCCACTGCAGCGCGATCATCACCTTCATCGGCAGCCATGCCTGCCCGACCATCCGCAAGAAGTACTGGTACGAGGCGCTCGAGTGGCCGTGGACGCAGACCTGGAAGTGCCCGAGCGGCTTCCTGCCCATGGAGACCTTCCTCACCAAGTGGCTGACCAACAACCAGCAGAGCCGGATCGTCGAGAAGGAGAACTACTACAACAACGAGGACCCGGGGATGCAGGTCGTCGCGCCGCTGATCAACGACGCGCTCGCCGGCGCCTGAGCGCGCCACACCACGCCGCGGCCGGGGGCTCGGTACGAGCCTCCGGCCGCAAGGCGACGATCGCCGCGATGCGCTCTGCGAGACGCCGCGCCGCACTCCGCGCCGCGATGCGCGCCGCCGCGACAGGGTCGCCGGTGCGCAGCCTGCTCCCGCACCGGCCGGTGTGTGCCGTCATGCTGCGACCGATGCGGCCCAGGTCTGCCGTCGGCCCGCGGCTCGGCGCCGGCCGGGGCCGGGGCCTCGTCCTCGGGCTTGCGCTGCTGCTCGTCGCGGCCTGCGCGGCAGCGCCCGG
>CAZGUU010000350.1:3096-5231 GCA_964529315.1 uncultured Enterobacteriaceae bacterium | reverse complement strand
GTAGGTTGGGGTTCGACCCGACGGTCAGCTTCTCCGAGTCGAGGTTGAGTCCGCTACCCGGGGTTGCCGGGATGTAGTCGTCAGCCATGGATCAGAACCTCGCGCCCAGGCGGCGCTTGATCGTGTCGGCCTGCGGCATCGGCTCCCACGCCTTGCCACAAAGCGAGCACTCGCGGCGGACGACCATGCGCTTCATATCGTCCTGCCACATCACGTCCAGGACTCGGTGGTCACACTCCGGCACGAACTCGACGGCTGGGGCTTCGCTCTTCTTCTGCGGTCGCGGCATCATCACACCCACGCGTAGGGCCGCGAGGCGAGGCGTTCGCCCCTGCGTCGCGGCGACAGTTGGATCCCGGCACCGGCGCCGGGGACGAGCGTCGCCTGGTGCGGCAGCATGCGCTCCCGGTCGACTGAGATCGCCTGCCGCAGCGCCGCGTCAGCACGCTTGCCCCACAGGTCGGCCTTCACGTCCTCGCCGTAGTGCAGCCAGCCGCGCGCCGTCACTAGGTGCTCGATCAAGCGCGAATAGTAGCTGGTGAAGTCGTTCGTGTTGCCGTCGTCGACCAGGTCGGCCGGGTACTTCCAGCCGATCACCTCGATCTGGTAGGTGGATACGTCCGGGGTCGGCGCCACCTGGAACCCGGCGCCACGCTTGCACCAGAAGCGCGGGATGCCCGTGGAGTCGCGCCGCTCGCCGTAGAGCAGCTCGGCCGGCGTCACCTCGTCGAGCTTGGCGAACGCCCCCGTACCGTCCTCGCGCACGCCGAGAAACGCCGTGTACTTCCACAGCGTCGGCTCGGGCCACGAGTAGGTCGAGACGTCGGCCGTCAGGTAGACGGTCTTCCGCGCGTACATCGACGCCCAGTAGTGGACGGCGCAGATGTCCTCGCGGATGGACTGGTTGATCCAGCGCGTTACGTTGGCTTGCTCGTTAGTCGGTGCGTTCACCCGGTCGAGGTTTGCCAGGACTGCGGTCCGGATCTCCGATAGGCTTGGCATCGCACCCCTTCTCGGTCAGGCGGCGGAAGTAGTCGGCGACTTGGGGCTGGGCGCGATCCCCGGCCGCCTCGCGCTTGGCTGCGAGGTCGTCGAGGATCGCTCCAGCCAGCCCGTCCTTCACGCCGGCTGCCCCGGCTCGCCGCGGGTGCCGGTGGGGTAGGGAGCCGGGGTGACGATGCTTGCCGTACGGTCGGACCGGAGCGCCTCTCGGGCGCAGTCGCGCACCGGGTTGCCCCTGGCGCCTGCCGAGCGGACGCCGCAGTCGCCCCCGTACGACCCGCAGCCGCACGAGCAGAGAGAGCCCGAGCCGGAGAATGCCCCGGCCCGAGCGCGCTCGCGCATGCTGCGGAAGTCGGACCCGGCCCCCGAGGAGCCCCGCCCGAGGTCGCCGCCCTCCTGCGCCCGGTCGCTCATGCCGTCACCGTGTAGACCTTGCCGATGGCCGAGGTCTCGGTCTTGGCGATGCCCGTGGTGTTGGCCTCGGTGCCGCCGAAGCGCTCGAAGTAGCCGGTGTGGCCCATGTGCGCGGTGGTCGCCGCGTTGCCGAGCACGTCGGTCTCGACCACCATCGACTCGCCGGGGTTGATGGTGAGTCCGCCAGGGAACTGCAGCCGGTAGACGTCACCGACGATCGGCGTCGGGCTCGACGTCGGGATGGTCAGGGTCCACTGCGTGGTGCCGTCCGACTTGTAGAGCGCCACCTCGGAGCCGGCCACACCCGCGTTCGGCCGCCGCCAGAACTTCAGCACCGGGGCGGTCGACGTCGACGGGGCTGCACAGACCAGCACCCAGAAGCCGGTGATGATGAGGTTGCAGCCGCCAGCCTCGGCCTCGTAGATGTACCGTCCGGCGTTGCCCCCGGAGCCGATGTTGAGCAGGGGGTAATTGGTGGTGGCCGCCCCAGTCGTCGAGTTCGCGATGTACACGACCCCGATCGAGTTGTCGTTCGAGTATGCCATGGTCGTCATTCCTCCTTCGCTTGCGGCCCGTTACGCCGAAGTGATGTGGACGACCGGGGCCATCGGCTCGTTCGTCACGTCGAAGTTCCACATGAGCCCGAACCCGGCGATCAGGTACCAGATCATGCCCTTCTCGCGGTCGAAGTCGCCAGGGATGCCGCGCCGGATCTCGTC
>CAZGUU010000350.1:0-2996 GCA_964529315.1 uncultured Enterobacteriaceae bacterium | reverse complement strand
GTCTTCACGTTGTCGTTGATGAGTGCGTTCTGGATCGGGTCGTCGACGTTGAACTGGGAGAGCGTCTCCAGCTTCGACGTCCACCGAATTCCGTTGCCGTACTCGTTCGCGACCACCGAGCCCTGCCGGAAGGAGATGTTGGTCATGGGCACCGGCACACCTTCCGTCAGCTTCCCGCCGGCAGTCTTCACGTTGAAGACCTTGTCGAACAGGAGCGTGTCGCCCATGTTCTTGCCGAACTGGTCATCGCGCTCCGTGAACTGCCGGAACCGCGTCCGCGGCTGCGCCTGAGTGACGAGGCTCATCGAGAGCCTCGGGTTGGCGAGATACCCGCCGTTACCCGGTGCGTACCAAACTTGTCCGCTAGGCACTGTTCATGTTCGCCTGCGCGCCGCTGCTCGAGTTTTCCCTAAGCCGGGCCGTCACTCCCGGCAGGCGTTCACGCTATCGACCGCATCCGCTGACGCTGATAGTCGTCAGCCATCGAGGCCAGCTTCCGACGCATCGAGAGCTCATCCATGGGCACGTCGTCGTCCTGCGCACCCAGGCGCGGGCGGCCGCCAGCCGACTGCGCTTGGATCTCCTGCGCTCGGCGCCGCCCCTCGTCGGAGAGGATGAAGGCGTCGCGCTGCGCCAGCTCGGAGCGAATCGTGTTGGCCGCAGCGGTGAGCTTCTCTTCGACGCTCCACTCCTGCGGCATGCGGACCAGCTCAGCCCCCACCCATCCGTCGTAACGCTGCAAGTCGGGGTTCTGGGCGTAGAAGTTCGCCTTCAGTCGCTCGGCGTACTCCTGGGCCTGGTGCTGGCTCAGCTTCTGCTCGTACTCGCGCCGGGCCAGCTCGTAGCCGCGCTTGGCGCCGTCCTCGGCGGTGCGGTTCAGGACGTCGATCGGGTCCTCAACGAACTTCTCGAGTACGGCCTGGGAGTGGCGCTTGTACTCGTCGAGGCTCGGCGACCTCGGGGGCGGCGCCTGGGGCTGGCGCGGTGCGCTCGCCACCTGAGCCACGCGGTCGACCTTCGCCGCGAGGGCCTGCATGGCCTGCTGGAGCTGTTTGCCAAACTCCGCCTGCTGCTGCGCGAGCTGCGCGACCTGATCCTGTCCTTCATCGGGCACGGGCGACTCCTACGGGTTGCAACGCCACGCGCTGATTTGCGGCGGCGGACGATCTGGCGGCGAGGTCGGACTCCTCGAGGAAGCGCCTGAAGGCGTCGATCTCGTGGAGCAGGGCGAAGCTCTGCCGGCGGGCCTCCCCGGGGCCGGCCTCGATCCCGGCCTCCTCGGCCGCGGCCGACGCCTCGGCCAGTGCGTCGAGGATGGCCTGGCGATGCTTGGGCGGCATGAGCACGCGGGCTAGGCGCGCGTCCGGGTCCTCGTGCGACGAGAACGCCTGCGGGGCCGGGATGTCGAAGGCCGGCTGCTCCAGGATGGTCGACCGCAGAGAGCGCAGCGCTACGATGCTTCGACAGGTGTCGTCCTGGTCGAAGCTTCGTTCGCGGTGCAGGCGGCCGGAGAGCTGGGCCAGGCAGCGGTCGATGTACTCGCACGCAGCATCGCGCCATGTGCCCGGAGCGCGGGCGGAGACGACGCGCAGGACGCTTGCCGTATCTTCGTAATCGCGGATCGAAACTGACTTCGCCACTTCGCCGCAACCTGGGCGAGGGACGAAGTACTGACAAGGTCTAGTCGGGCAAGATTCGGGCCGCTACGGCCTGGGCGACCTTAGTGTAGCCACTGGCCGACAGGTGGACGTTATTGCCGTAGGTGTCGACGCCGGCGATCAGCGGCGGCAGGTCGACCACATAGCCGGGGAACTCAGCACGCAGGCGCGTGTTGAAGTCGGCTGCCGGCTGCGCCCATTCGTACGGGATGGGCAGGATCAGGAGCCCGCGGGCGGGAGTTGCGTTCAGCACCTCATTCACGCGCCGATGGTAGGCGGCGAAGGTCGCGTTCATGTCGCGGTTGTAGGCGACGTCCACGGTGCCGAAGCCCAGGACGATCCACTCGTCGAGCCGGTTGATCGCGCCGACGAGTAGGGCGTAGGCGCTGTACTCGGTGTTCTGGCCCACCCAGCCAAGCAGGCCGACGCCAGAGGCGCCGTAGTTCCAGACCCGGTAATCGCCGTGCGGGGCCAGGATCTGGCCGAGGACGGCCGGGTAGGACTGCTCTTGGCGTGGCGCGCCCCAGCCCCAGGTGTTCGAGTCGCCGACGCACGCCACGTCGATGCGCTGAGCGCAGGCGTGGGAGGACAGCACGAGACAGAGGACAGCCGCCAGCACCCACCGCATCACATCACCCCGTCCGTCGAGTAGTAGTAGAGCATGCACGTGCCTACGCTTGCAGCCGCCGCGCCCGAGTAGGTCCACTTCCAGTCGATGTAGCTGCCGTCCGAGAGCGACGTCGAGCCCGTGTCGCTGCAATCCGTCGCGGTGCCCGAGATCGTGCACGCAAGGTCGGAGACGTCAGCGTAGGCCCTGCGAAACGTGATCGTGCGCGACGTACCCGCGCCGGGCGCGGTCGCCAGCCGGCAGCGCATACCTGTTGCGACGATCGCGCCCTGAAGCACGAAGGCGTTCTGCGCCTCCGCGGTGATGTTCGCCGACACGCCGTGGATCGTCGAGTAGCGCGTCGCCGAGGCGTCCATGTTCGCGATCGTGCCGACGAAGTACTTCCTCGCGGGGATCGTGGGCACGAGCAAGACACGGATCGACGTAGCCGACGAGGTGCTCTGTTGCGCGACCGCGAACCCCGGCTCCTTGTCGTCGGCCTTGCGCAGGGTGCCGGCTGTGGCGCTCATGGTCAGGCGATCGCCTCGGGTGATGGCCACCGATGTGCCGTCCACGAGGCAGGTCGCGACCCCACCGACGATAACGTCTGCGGTGTTGCCGGTGGTCAGGCCGGACTGCCGAACGCATCCGATCGGGGCCTTCGAGCTGGCGGCGGCTTGCTTCACCGAGTCGTCGGCGGACGAGTCGGCTTCCATGACCGAGTATTGGGA
>CAZGUU010000349.1:0-5241 GCA_964529315.1 uncultured Enterobacteriaceae bacterium | reverse complement strand
CAAGGACGGCGCCGAGGAGCTCTACGACCACCGCTCCGATCCGGGCGAGGCGAGCAACCGGATCGGCGAGGCGCCGCCCGAGCTGGCCGCGCTGCGCGCCGACGTCCAGGGGGCGCTCGCGACGCGGCCCGCGCCGGAGCCGGCGCCCTCCATCCCGGCCGCGCAGGTCGAGAGCCTGCGCGCGCTCGGCTACGTCGAGTGAGAGATTGAGCAGCCATCTCGGGGCCGATCCGGCGACGAGAGCGAGGCGTCGCTCGACCTCGGAGCCCGGGCTGCCCAGCGCCGCGGATCCCGTCGCCGCCGCGTCGAGGCGAGCGCATCCCGATTCCCTGGTCCGGCCGCTGTGGCCGTGGCTGCTGGTCCTCGTGCTCGCCACGGCCTTCTGCCGCGAGGCGCTCCTTCCCGGGCGCGCCCTGCTCGCGACCAACCCGGCGACCATCCCGCCGTGGGCCGGCGAGCCGAGCGAGGCCGCGCCGCTCGAGCCGTCCAACGGCCTGATGAACGACGTCCTGATCTTGACGCTGCCCGGACGGGTCTACAACCATCAGATGCTGCGCGCCGGGCGCATTCCCTTCTGGAACCCCTACGTCTTCTGCGGCTATCCGCACCTGGCGCTGATCCAGAACAACGCGCTCTACCCGCTCTCCGCGCCCTTCGACTGGCTCGAGCCGCTCGCGGGCATCGGCTGGAGCATTTGGCTCCACCTCGCCCTGGCGGGGGGCCTGATGTACGCCTTCCTGCGCCGCAGCGGGCTCGTGCCGGGAGCGGCGGTGGTCGGGGCCGCGGCGTTCGAGTTGAACGGCATGTTCCTGGTCCGCGTGAGCGCGCCGAGCTACGTGTTCAGTGGCGCCTGGCTGCCGCTGCTGCTGCTCGGAGCACGCGGCGTGGCCGGTGCCCGAGGGATGCCGGCCACTGGCCATCTGCGCGGAGCGGGAGCGATCCTGGGCGGGACGGCGCTCGGCGTGCTGGGCGGCCATCCCCAGATCACCTCGCTATGCTTGACGATCGCCGCCGCCTATGCCGGCTGGCTGGCGATCGCGGAGGCCGAGGGCGACCGCACGGCGCAGCCCGAGCCGAGGGCGGGCGGTGCGCGGCGGGCGTTGCGCGTGGTGCGCGCGCTCGGCATGTTCGCCGTCCTGGCGCTGCTCGGCGTGGGGCTGGCGGGCTTCCAGGTGCTGCCGTTTCTCGAGCTCATGGCTCACTCGGCGCGTCGCGCCGTCTCGCTCGAGGCGTATCGCACCTCGGTGCTGCCCTTCCCGGGCCTGCTCCAGGCGATCGTGCCGGATCTCTTCGGGCACCCCGTCGAGGGTGGCTGGTGGCTCGCCGAGCAGGGGCACTTGATCGATGGCGTGCGCGCCGCGGATCGCCACTGGACGCTGAACTACACGGGCGAGAACCTGTTCACCGGCGTGGCGCCGCTGCTGCTCGCCGCAATCGCCGTGGCACGCTCGCGGCGGCGGGCCGAGGTCGGCTTCTTCGCGTTGCTGGCCGTGGCGAGCCTCGGGGTCCTGCTCGGCACCCCGTTGCTCGACCTCGCCTACCACGCGCTGCCGGGCTTCCGTCACTCGCGGCCCGACCGGATCGTCTTTCCCTACATGGCGGCGCTCGCGGTGCTCGCCGGCTACGGCGTCGATGCACTGGCTTCGGCGGCTCCGAGCCTCGCGCGCGCCAGCCGGCCGCACACCGGTGGCGCGCGGCTGGTGCCCGGACTGCTCGCCGCGGCGGTGCTGGCGGTGCTCGCCTGGCCGATCGCACCGGCCCTGGTACACCCGGCCCGACGCGCGGCGCTCTGGCTCTGGCTCTCGGGCGCCACGCAGCGCTGGACGGCCGAGTCCGCCGTGATCGTCATCGAGGCCGCGGCGGCGGTGCTGGTGCTGGCGATCGGCGCTCTGCTGGTCCGCTCGCGTCGTGCGGGTGGGCCGCTCGTCATCGCGACGTGGCTCGTGCTGATCGCCGCGCCGCTCCTGGTCTTCGGCTGGCGCTTCAACCCGGTGCAGCGCACGCCGCGCTTCGGCGAGACGGCGACCGAGCGGGCGGTGCTGGCCGAACTCGGTGGGCGTGACCCAGCGGTCGGGACGGCCACGGCGAGCGCCGCGGGCGCAGCCGGCGGTGGAGGGCAGGCCCATGGCGCGGTGGGCTCAGCGGGTGGCGACGAAGGCCAGGGCGCAGCCGGCGTGCGTGACGATCGCCGCCAGGGCCAGGGGCGGGTGGCGCGTCTGCTCTCGCCCGGCTTCCGCCAGCTCCTGCCGGCCAACCTGGTGCAGCTCCTCGGCGTGCGCGACGTGAACGGGGCCAGCGCCGCGGCGGTCGACGGCTACTTCGGGCTGATCGACGCGGCCGACGGCGGGGCCTTCCTCAAGGAGAAGTACTTCCGCGCGTTCCGGGATCCCCGGGTGGCCGAGGGCCGCCTGCTGGATCTCCTCGGGGCACGGGTCGTGCTCTCCAGCCAGGAGCTCTCCGGGCGCTACGAGCCCCTGGTGCGCGAGGATGGCGCCACCGTGTATCGCAACCCGGGCGCGCTGCCGCGCTTCTTCCTCGTGCGACGCTGGGAGGTGGAGCCGGACCTCGAGCGTGCGCGACAGCGAGTCCTGGCGCCGGACTTCGATCCCGCCACGACCGTCGTGCTCGAGCGCGAGCCGGCCGTGGCAGGAGCTGCCGGTGCGCTCGGCGCCGGCGAGCCCGCAGGGCGCGGGGCGAGCAGGCCGGCAGCCTCGACCGGTGGCGCCGCGCTCGACGCCGCGGCGGAGCGCGCAGGGGGCTTGCCCTCGACCGAGGTGGGAAGCGTGGCGGTGGAGAGCGAGGAGGCCCACGCGATCCGGCTGGTCGTGCAGGCGCCGCTGGGCGGCGTCCTGGCGAGCAGCGAGGTGCTCTACCCGGGCTGGGAGAGCCGGCTGGACGGCCAGCCGGTCGACACCCTGCGCGTCGATGCGGCGTTTCGCGGCGTGGAGATCCCGCCCGGTAGACACCGTGTCGAGATGATCTTCGTGCCGCGCTCGTTTCGCCGCGGGCTCGCTGCGAGCCTCGCCAGCGCGCTGCTGGCAGCGGCCCTGTGGTGGTGGGTTGGCGCGCGCCGCGCGCGGCGCACGGGTGTGGTGGAAGCGAGCAGGGGCACGGCGGGACCGTGCGACGGCACAGCGCATGCGTAGGCGCACGAGCATTCTTCTCATCGCGACCGTGGTGTGGATCGTGGGTGGCGCGGCGCTCTCGCTGCGCTGGCTCTTCCTGCCCGCGCCCGAGCGGCGCCCGCCCGACGTCGTCCTGCTCACCGTCGATACGCTGCGCGCCGACCGGCTGGGCTGCTACGGGGCGACGCAAACGCGTACGCCGAGCATCGATCGGCTCGCCGCCGAGGGCACGCTCTTCGAGAGCGCGGCCTGTCCGATGCCCGCGACGCGTCCGTCGCTCGCCTCGCTGCACACCTCGATGCTGCCCCGCGAGCACGGCGTGACGAGCAACGCGCTGGCACTGCCGCAGGAGGCCACGACGCTCGCCGAGGTGCTGCGTGCCGCCGGCTACGAGACGGCGGCATTCGTCGCCGTCAAGCTGCTCGATCGAGACGCCGGGCTGGCCGAGGGCTTCGACTTCTACGATGCGCCGCGACGAGCGGTGCAGCGGCGCGCGCCGCAGGTCGCCCCGGCGGCCATCGGGTGGCTGCGCACGCGCGACGCAAGCCGCCCGGCGTTCCTCTGGCTGCACCTCTTCGATCCGCACATGCCGTACCTGCCCGCGCCGGAGCCGGGCTCGGCGGAGGCCGCCGCGCCAGGCGCCGTCGTGCGCGACGCTGGCGCGCCCGCGAGGTCTCGCCCGGGGGACGACGCAGGTGCGGTCTCCTGGTCGAGCCTCGCGGCCACGGCCGAGGCCAACGGCGGCGACGTGCCCGCAGCGACGCTCGAGCGCGCTCTCGATCTCTACGCGGGCGAGGTCGAGCTCGCCGACCGATGGATCGGCGCCGTTCGCCAGGCGCTCGAGGAGCTCGGCCGGCTCGACCGCACGATCGTGGTGCTCACCGCCGACCACGGCGAGTGCTTCGACCACGGCGTGTACTTCGAGCACACCGACTGCATCTACGACGGGGCCGTCCACGTCCCCTTGGTGGTGCGCTTCCCGCCGGGCGCGCCCGCCGGCCGGCGCGTCGCGGCTCAGGTCGGCCACCCCGACGTGGCGCCCACGATTCTCGCTCTGGCGGGCCTCGCGCCGCCGCCGAGCTTCCGTGGCAGGCCGCTGCTGCCCTTCCCACCGGTGGGCGAGCGCTATGCCTTGATCGAGCACCCGTTGCTCGTCGAGCGCGCGGTCGAGACGCGCGAGCGGCGCGGCGCGCCGATCCGCTCGGTGGCCGGCCAGCCGACGCGCCCGAGCCCGGTCGTGGAGCGCTCCGCGGCCCTGCGCAGCGATGCCTGGAAGCTGATCGTCACCGGGGAGGCGGCGGAGCTCTACGACCTGCACGCCGACCCCGGCGAGCGCCAGGATCTGGCCGGGCAGCGTCCCGAGATCGCCGCCCGGCTGGAGCACCGGCTGCGCGAGGAGCTCGCGGCACGACCGGCTGCGCCGTCGAGCCTGCAAGAGGTGAAACCGCGCCTGCGCCGGACGCTGCGCGCTCTGGGCTATCTCCCTTGAGCGCACCGGCGGGCCGGGCGAGCCGCGAGGGGTGGGTGTGGCTCGCCCTGGCGCTGCTCGTCCTGGTCGTGCACTTCACCGCCTACGACGTGGCGCGCACGGCCGTGCAGACCGACATCCGCTACTACGTCGCCTACGCGCCGCAGGTGGCGGCCGGCGCCGTGCCGCATCGCGACCTGTTCGACAACAAGCCCGAGCTGGCCAGCGTCGTCGGCGCGCTCTTCTGCCGCGTGGCGGCGAGCCTCGGCGCGGACCCACTCTCCGCCATGCGCTGGGGATTCCTCGGCCTGGCAGGGGTCCTCGGCCTGCTGCTCTTCGCCATCCAAAGACGGCTCGCCCAGGGCGATGGCGTGGCCGGGCTGCTCGCCGTGCTCGCCTACACCGGGTTCACCCTGCTCGGCACGATGCCCTCGATCGGCCCGATCCCCAAGCTGCTCATGGCGCTCCTGGCCGCGGCCGCGGCGCTGGCGGCCGACACGCGACGCTGGGTGCTGGCGGGCGCGACGGGTGCTCTCGCATTTTTTGATTGGCAGATCGGCGGGCTGGCCTTCCTGGCGGTGCTCGCCGCGGCCGCGCTCGAGGCCGACCGGCCGGCGCGCGGGGCCCGGCACGAGCGCGCTCAGGGGC
>CAZGUU010000348.1:0-5242 GCA_964529315.1 uncultured Enterobacteriaceae bacterium | reverse complement strand
CCGCGTGTGGCATACGTGACCATCATGCTGACCCTCGCCCAGCGCGCCCGTGATCTCTCCCTCGCCGAGACCCTGGGCCTCGACCACCCGGGCGAGCGGCTGCGCGAGGTGTGGCTCGCGGCGCGCGGCGACGAGCACACCCCGCCATCGAAGTTCGGGCTGTCGACGGTGCGGATCTTCCAGCCACTGCTCAGCCTGCAGCTCTGGGCGGGCCTGGTGCGAGAGGATCGGCGCATTTCGATCTACAACCTCTTCAACCACACGCCGACACCGCTCTCGGACGGCTGGTCGGTGCGCAAGACGCAGGTGCGCGATTTTCGCGGCGGCACGCTGACCTACGACAGCCACAACGGCACCGACTTCGCCGTGCCCCCGGGCACGATCGTCGTCGCCCCGGCGCCGGCGCGCGTGGTGCGCATCTCCAACGACTTCAACCGCGGCGGCCTGAAGATCGTCCTCGACCACGGCGACGGCCTGGTGACGACGAGCAACCACCTGGCGCGCGCGCTCGTCTGCGTCGGCGAGAGGTTGGATCGCGGCCAGCCGATGGCGCTCTCGGGCTGCTCCGGACTCGACTTCGTCCTGACCCTTCCCTGGAGCGCGCCTCACGTGCACTTCAATGTGTGGCTCGATGGCGTCTCGGTCGATCCTTTCGCGCGGCCGGGAGAGGTGTCGCTGTGGCGGAGCCACAACGACCCGACGCCTTGCGCGGCTGCCCCCGGCGAGGCGACGGGCGGTGCGCTCTCGCCGACGCGCTTCGACGAAGTCCGCGTCGCGAGCGCCCTGGAGGCGTGCAAACCCCGCGAGCTGAGGGCGCGGATCGCCGCGATCCCCGATCTCGATGCCCGGGCCTTCGAGCTCATGTTCCAGATGAACTACTACCCGACGCGCTTTGCGTGCCTGGTGGCGACGTGTGCCGAGGCGCACCCGCGCCAGCCCCGCCTCGATCTGCCGTTTCGCGCCTGCGACTACGTCGGAATCCGGATCTAGCGGCCCGCGGAGAGGACCGCCGCGGCTCGACCTCGAGGCTGTCCGCTCCACCCGTCGGGGCTGGCTGCCGTCGAGCCGGGCCGAGCCGGGCCGCGGCCGCCGCGCCTGAATCGCGTTGCGATTCGCCTCTTGTCACGTGTGAAGAGCCGTGCGAGAACTCGGGCGTCGCCGTCGGCTCGGATGGTGTCGCGCACCCGATGTGGACCGATATCCGCAAGGGCAACAGCCCCGACGAACCGGCCTCGACCCACGACCAGGACCCCGACACCGCGCGGGTGACGCTGCCCTAGATCGCCGCGAGGTCGACTCGGGCTCGGCGGGGGGCAATCCGACACGCCGGATGCCGGTGCGCTTCCTGGTGGCCCGGATCCTCACATTCGCGGCGATGACAAGAACGCGCACGATGCTCGATGAGGCGCCGATGGGTGGCTTCGACTTGCACCTTGGCGCGAAAACGGTGAGACGAGGAGCATGCGGAGCGGGTGTGGAGGAGGGAAGGAGCCCGGTGTGCGTGCCGATCGGGAGACGGTGGCGAGGAATGGGATGGGGTGGCTCGCAGGCGGGCTCTGCGCGGTCCTCGTCCTGAGCCTCGGGGCCTCGCTGGCCGGGGCCGAGGACAGCGACCGCCTGCGCTACTACCTGGACCTGCGCTTCGGCGAGAGCAATCCGCTCACTCGGACGCACGACGTCGGCGGCGTGTCGCTCGGCGCCAATCTCAGCCGCTATCTGGGCGCCGAGCTCTCGATGGATTACTACGAGCTGAACCTCGAGCTTCCCGGTCAGCCCAAGATCGGGGAGCTCTCGGTGTTCGCCATCGCACCGCAGGTGCGCCTGCGCTACCCGCTGCTCGACGATCGGCTGGTTCCCTACTTCCTGGCCGGCGCGGGGGTCGCCGTGGCCCAGCTGAACGACCCGACGGTGCCCACGTCGCTGTCCAACGGGTCCTTCACCGACGCCCAGCCGATGGGCGTGATGGGCGTGGGCATCGAGTACTTCCTCGCGGACAACATCGCCTTCGGGCTCGAGGGCAAGGGCGTGGTGGCGGGCTCGCAGGGCTTCGATGCCGATGGAACGGCCGGCGACGTGGGCTTGAGCGCCGCGATGGCCGTGGGCAGCTTCCGGCTCTTCTATCCGGAGCTGCATCCCGGGCAGGCCGCCGAGTCCGCACGGCGCGCGACCGTGCGCTTCTACCTCGACCCGCGCGTCGGCGGCGCGCTCTTCGTGCACGACGAGCCCTTCTCCGGCGTCGAGGCCCGGCCCGAGCTCTCGATGCTGGGGACCGGATTCACGGAGGACTTCGGCGCCTCCGTGGGTGCGAGCTTCTCCTCGTGGGCGGCCGTCGAGCTCTCGCTCGACGTCTACGAGGCCGAGCTCTCGCTGCCCGGGGTGGGCCGGCTGGGCGAGTACTCGCTGTTTCCGATCCTTCTGCAGCCGCGGCTGCGCTGGCCGCTGCTCGACGGGCGCCTCGAGACATACGCCCTGGGGGGCGTGGGCGTGGAGTTCGCCGAGTTCAACGACGGCACCCAGGCCGCAAGGGATCGCGGCATCGAAGGCAACGACTCCGCACTGGTCGGCACGCTGGGGGCGGGCCTCGAGTACTATCCACTGCCCAATGTCGCCATTGGGCTCGAGAGCCGCTACGTCTTCTCGCGAGGCCACACCCTGCGCATCGGCGACGGCCCCGAGCTCGACGGCAACCTCGACACCCTGGTGCTCTCGCTGGGCTTGCGCATGTTTCTCTTCGACCTCTGAGATACAAGCCCGAGCGGTCGACGGCGCACGGCTGAGAAAAACGACACGATGCGCGTCGGCGGCCGGCGCACGGTTGACATCCCTCGAGCGAGTTGGGCATGCGGATGCGGGAGGACTCACCATGCGCTCGACGAGAACCGCGGCTCTCCTTCGATCGGCCCTGCTGGGCACGATCCTCTGCGCTGCCACGGCCGGGGTTGCCTGGGCTCGGTGCCTGCCCTCGGACTTCGAGGACGCGGAGGCCGCCGAGGATGCCATCGTGGCCTCGTGCGACTGCGAGGCAGCGCAGAGCCACGACCAGTACGTGGCCTGCGTCGAGGGCGTGCTGGCAGAGCTCAGCCTGCGGCCGCGCTGCGCGGCGCAGGTCCGGAGGTGGTACAGGAAGTCGACCTGCGGCAGGGCGGCTGAAGCGGTGCGCTGCTGCATGCCGGCCGAGCCCGGGCCGGGGTGCCGCATCGCGCGCAGCGCCCAGCGGTGCGCCGAGCTCGGTGGCACCCCGTCGTCGTCGCCCGGCGATACCTGTGCCGATGCCTGCGCGCCGGCGGATCCTTGCAGCGTAGACGAATTCCCCACCTGTGGCGGGGAATGCCCGCGTGGCGGGGTGTGCCAAGCGGTGCAGATGATTGGCGCGGTCCAGCAGGCGTTGTGCGTGTGTGCCAGCGCGAGCGATGCCTGCCCCGGCCCCGACCCTCGCTGTGGAGCCCAGGGGGTGGCCCCCGAGGTGCTCGACTGCTCCTGCCCGGGAGGGGCTACGCACACCGTGTTCACCGGCGCCTATGGGAGCGCCGAGTGCTCGTGCACCGACTGACCGACGCGTGAGCCGAGGGCTCGTGCCGTCTCGCTTTGGCGCCGGCACCCCGTGTCGTTGGGTGGAGCGCGCGCCTGTCGCGACGCCACCGCGATCCGGACGGGCTCCGTGGTCGGCTCGTGCGCTGGAGCGCGGGGCTCAGATCCGCCGCCCGGCCTTCTCCCAGTAAGGGTCGCGCAGCTTGCGCTTGAAGATCTTGCCCGAGTCCTCGCGCGGCAGCTCGTCGCGCAGCTCGATCGTCTTGGGAACCTTGTAGCCGGCCAGCCGTCCGCGCAGCGCCTCGCGCAAGCACTGCGCGTCGAGGGTCGCACCTGGTGCTGGCTGCACGCAGGCGCAAACGCTCTCGCCGAACTCGTCGTCGGGAATGCCGAAGACCGCACAGTCGGCGACGCCCTCGAGGGCCATGATCTCGGCCTCGATCTCGGCCGGGAAGACGTTGACGCCGCCCGAGATCACCATGTCGCGCTTGCGGTCGCAGAGGTAGAGGTAGCCGTCGGCGTCGAGGAAGCCCACGTCGCCGCTCGCGATCAGGCCGTCGCGCTCGATGTCGCGGCGCTTCTGGTCGTCGCCGTGATAGGTGAAGTCGGTGTAGATCTCGAGGCGGGAGTAGATCTCGCCGGGCGTGCCGGCGGGGACCTCGCCGCCGAACTCGTCGAGGATGCGGATCGTGGCCCCGGGGATCGCACGGCCCACGGTGCCCGGGTGTGCGAGCCACTCCTCGGTGCTGCACATGGCGGCGATGCCGGTCTCGGTCGCGCCGTAGAACTCGTAGACCACCGGGCCCCACCACTCGATCATGCGGCGCTTGACCTCGGGTGGGCAGGGGGCCGCGCCGTGGATCACCCAGCGCAGCGAGGAGAGGTCGTAGCGCCGGCGCGTCTCCTCGGGGAGGCCGAGGAGGCGCACGAGCATGGTCGGCACGACGGTCATGTGCGAGACCCGGTGTCGCTCGATCAGCGCCAGGAGCTCCTCGGGGTCGAAGCGCGGCTGCAGGACGACGGTGCTGCCGGTGGCGGCAGCCGAGAGCGCGTAGCCGTTGGGTGCCGAGTGGTACATCGGCCCGGTGATCACCGTGCTCACCGGGCCGTCGATGCCCAGCACCTGGGTGGTCAGCACGTGACGCATGCGCGCGGCCTGCTCGGGGGTGGGCCGTGTGCGGCGTACCCCCTTGGGGCGCCCGGTCGTGCCCGAGGTGTAGATCATCGCGGCGGGCGGCTCGGCGGGTGCCAGCGGCTCGGGCGCGAAGCCCGCGATCCACTCCGGCCAGGCGCGGTCTTCGGCGGCGACCTGGCCGCCCTCGGGGGTGAGGCCGAAGGCCGTGCGGATCTCGGGGGGCGTGGGCACGGCGAAGATCGGCAGGTCCCGGGGCAGGGCCGGGCGGATGCGCGGCAGCAGGTCCGCGTGCGCGATCAGCGCCTTGGCGCCGCAGTCGCGGACGATGTAGGCGGCCTCGTCGGCGGTGAAGTGCCAGTTCACCGGCACCGGGTAGGCGCCGATCACCGCCGCGGCCCAGCTCGCCTCGAAGAATGGGAAATCGTTGCGCAGCAGGAGGGCGATGGCGTCGCCCGGACCGACGCCGAGCGCGCGCAGCGCGGCGGCGGCGCGGGCGGTGCGCTCGCCGAGCTCGGGCAGCGTGAGCTCGCGCTCGCCGCTCAGGATGCGTCCGCTCATCGCGCCGTGCCGCGCGTCCGG
>CAZGUU010000347.1:0-5243 GCA_964529315.1 uncultured Enterobacteriaceae bacterium | reverse complement strand
GTCTCGAGGCCCTTGGCCTCCTCGACCGTGATGACGCCGTCCTTGCCGACCTTGTCCATCGCCTCGGCGATGATGCCGCCGATGGTCGGGTCGTTGTTCGCCGAGATCGTGCCGACCTGGGCGATCTCCTTCTGGTCCTTGGTCGGCTTCGAGAGCGTCTTGAGCTCGGCGATGACGTGCTGCACGGCCTTGTCGATGCCGCGCTTGATCGACATCGGGTCGTGTCCGGCCGCCACCATCTTCGCCCCCTCGACGAAGATCGAGCGGGCGAGCACCGTGGCCGTGGTCGTGCCGTCGCCGGCGACGTCGGAAGTCTTCGAGGCGACCTCCTTGACCATCTGCGCGCCCATGTTCTCGAACCTGTCCTCGAGCTCGACTTCCTTGGCGACCGTCACGCCGTCTTTGGTGATGTTCGGCGCGCCGAAGGACTTCTCGAGAACCACGTTGCGGCCCTTGGGGCCGAGGGTGACCGTGACCGCGTCGGCGAGGATGTTCACGCCGTGCAGGACCTTCTCCCGCGCGTCACTACCAAACTTGACTATTTTCGCTCCCATTGCTCGCTTTCCTCCGAATGCTCTTCGCGGCTCAGCCTTCGATGACGCCGAGGATGTCGTCCTCGCGGAGGATCAGGTGCTCCTCGCCGTCGATCTTGATCTCGGTGCCCGAGTACTTGCCGAACAGGATGCGATCTCCGGCCTTGACGTCGAGCGGGCGCACCTTGCCGTCCTCGTCGACCTTGCCCTTGCCGGCCGCGATCACCTTGCCCTCCTGGGGCTTCTCCTTTGCGGTGTCGGGGATGATGATGCCACCCTTGGACTTCTCTTCCTCCTGGACCCGCCTCACGATCACGCGATCCTGCAACGGTCGAATCTTCATCGAAATCCCTCTCCTTTCGTTTCCCTGCGCGGATTGGCTTGGAAGGCTCGGGGCCTGCGCGCTGCTCGGAGCGCCAATGCCCGCCAAGGCGAGGCCGGATCTAACCACGGCCGGGCGGGTGTCAAGGGGACAGCGCGCGCGGCGCCTTCAGGGCCGGTGCTTGCGCAGCTCCTGCTCGTAGTACTGGCGGTAGAGGATCTCGTACTCGGCGCTGCCCTCGGGGATGGGCCGCTGCTGCGAGGCGATCCGCCGGCGCACCGCCTCGTCGATCCGCGGGTCCTGATCGAGCGAGCGGCCCAGGGCCGCCTTGGTCTCGGCCAGGGCGAGCCTCTCGTTGCGGATCCGGGCGCCGGACGCCTTGATGGCCTCGAGCGCTTGGTGCGCGAGGTGGGACGAGAGGGCTTCGCCGAGGCGCATGGGTCAGACCGGGAAGCCCCGCTCCTTGGCCAGGCGCTCCTTGATCATCTGGACAACCCGCCGGCGGTCGAGGCCTCCAGCCGAGGCGCGTCCTGGGCCCGAGCGCAGGTGCTCGTCGGCCAGCCGTTCCGCTTGGGCCTCGAGCGCGCTGGCTGCCTTGAAATAGGCCTCGAATCGGTCGGCCACCGCCTGGATCGCGTGGTGGTGGCTACCCTCGATCTCGACCAAGTCGGCGCGCACCAGTGCCTCGACGATCGTTCGTCCGATGGACTGCAGCTGCTGGGCGGAAGGGCGCACCGAGTCTGGGGCTCGCGCGCACCGTGGGGCCCTCGGCCCGCACGGCGGCAATGGGCTTGGGTACCACCCGGCGGCGGGTTTGCAAGGCGAGCCGTCCCAGGCGTCCGAGCTCCCCCGGGGTAATGCCTGCGCGCTCCCCCTGGGGTGAGGCGTGAGAGCTCCGCCGGGGTGACGTGTGAGAGGTGGTCCCGGCTCGAGGCGTGCGGGCTTCCCTGGGGTGAGGCGTGAGAGCCGGGTGCGAGAAGCGTTCGGGCTCGGGTGTGCCGGGCCCCCGGGGTGCGCGACCAGCGCTGGGCCGTCGCCACGCCGTCGCCAGGCTTGCAGGCAGCCGCTCGCGAGGATTGACTGCGGGCGGTGGGGGAACGTAAGGCGCCTTGGGGCGGGTGGCTCGCGCAAGGGGCGTCCGGCGCGCGGGCGGGGGCATCGGCGATGGGGCGGGGGTTGGAGGACGGCGGGATCCTCGGCGACGGCCAGGCTCGCGGCGCGTCGCAGGCCTTGCTGCGCCCCGCAGCCCTGCGCCCAGGCGACTGCGTCGCCGTGGTCACGCCCTCGGGCACGGTGCAGGCCGAGCGGCTCGGCGAGGGCATCGCCTTGCTCGAGCGGCGTGGCTTTCGCGTCGTCCCGCCACGGCAGCGCGAGCCGTATCGCTGCCTGGCGGCGAGCGACGCGGAGCGCCGCGCCGACCTGATCGAGGCTTTTGCCGATCCCGAGGTGCGCGCCGTGTGGTGCGCGCGCGGCGGCTACGGCCTGGGCCGCCTGCTCCCGGACATCGACCCCGCCTGGCTGCGACGCCACGCCAAGCTGTGCATCGGTTTCAGCGACGCGACCGCCCTCTTGCAGGTGCTCGTCCACGGGGCGGGGGTGGCCGCCTTGCACGGACCGATGGTCGCCAGCGACCTGCCGCGTCAGGGGGCGAGCGCGCTGGACCACGTGCTGCGCCTGGCGGCCGGCGAGTTCCGTTGGAGGATCCCGGTGCCGCGCTCGGTGATCGCCGGGGAGGCGGTCGGGCCGCTGGCCGGCGGCTGCCTGACGGTCATCGCCTCGCTTGCCGGAACCCCGTTCGCACCGCGTTACGCTGGCCACGTCGTCCTGCTCGAGGACGTCGGCGAGCGCCCGCAGCGCCGCATCGACCGCCTGCTCATGCAGCTGCGTCAGTCGGGAATCCTGACGGGCGCCCGCGGCGTGCTGCTCGGAACCATGCCCGACTGCGGCGAGGCCGACGAGATCTGCCAGACCGCCGCCGACTCCCTGGGGGATCTCGGAATCCCGGTCGGCTTCGGGGCGCCGGTCGGCCACGGCGAGCACAACTTCGCCGTGCCGCTCGGGGTACGAGTGCGGCTGCGCGTCGACGGGCCGCCCTGCGCAGAGAGCCTGGGCCTGCTCGAGGGGCTCGAGCCCGTGGTGTCCGTGGAACCGGCGGTTTCCTGAGGTGGGCTTCTCTGCGGTCGAAGACGCGCTCGAGGAGGCGGTGCGCCGTGGCGTGTTCCCAGGGGCCGTCCTGCTGGTCAGCCGCGAAGGCGAGGTGGTCTTCGAGCGGGCCGTGGGTTCGCGAGCGCTCGAGCCCGAGCGCTCGCCGATGCGCCCCGAGGTGGTGTTCGATCTCTCCTCGCTGACCAAGCCGCTGGCCACCACGATCGCCTTCCTGCTGCTGGTCGAGGACCGCTTGGTGGCGCTCGACGATCGGCTGACGCGCTTCTTCCCCAACTTCTCGGTGTACGGGAAGTCGCGGGTCACCTTCCGCCACCTGCTCACGCACTCCTCGGGGCTGGCCGCACACCGCCCTTTCCACAAGGAGGTCGCGCGGCTCGAGCGCCAGGGGAGGCTCAACTTCGTCGCCAGCCAAGGTGCCAAGGAGTGGGTCTACGAGCAGCTCCACCGCGAGCGCCTCGAGGCCGAGACCGGCAGCCGGGTGATCTACAGCGACCTGGGCTTCATGCTGCTCGGCCAGCTGATCGAGACGGTGAGCCGCCAGCCGCTCGATCGCGTCTGCCAGGCGCGCATCTTCGCCCCCTTGGGCCTGCGTGCGCTCTCGTTCATCGACCTGGCGAGGCTGCGCGCCAAGCGCATCGAGCCGGTCAGGGAGAGCATCGCCGCGACGGCGCGCTGCCCGTGGCGCCGTCGCGTGCTGTGCGGCGAGGTCGACGACGACAACGCCTATGCGATGGGCGGTGTCGCCGGCCATGCAGGGCTGTTCGGCTCGGCCCGCGACGTCGATGCGCTGGCCACGCACCTGGAAGTCGTGCGCCACGGCGGCGAGGGGTTGCTCTCGCCCGCGGCGGTCGAAGAGATGTGGACGCTCGACGCGAGCGTTGCGGGCTCGACCCGCACGCTGGGCTGGGACACGCCCGCGGCACGCGGCTCCAGCGCCGGAACGCGCATGTCGTCGCGCACCGTCGGCCACCTGGGATTCACGGGGACGTCCCTCTGGATGGACCTCGAGCGCCGGGTGCACGTCGTTCTGCTGACCAATCGCGTCCACCCCTCGCGCGACAACGACAAGCTCGGCGAATTCCGGCCGCGCATCCACGACCTGGTGATGGAGGCCCTGTGATCGACGCGACGCGCCCGCGCGACGTCCACCTCACGGCGATCGGCGGCGTCGGCATGACGGCGCTGGCCGGGCTGCTCGTCGAGCTCGGCCACCGCGTACGGGGCTCGGATCTCGACGTCTACCCGCCGGCCAGCGACGAGCTCGCCCGCCTCGGGGTGCCGGTCGTGCGCGGCTACCGCGCCGAGAACCTGCAGCCCCGTCCGGACCTGGTGGTGATGGGCAACGCGATCTCCGCGGGCAATCCGGAGGCGATCGCGGCGCGCATGGAGGGGATCCCGACGATCTCGCTTCCCGAGGCGCTCGAGCTCCTGCTCCTGCCCGGGCGCATGCCGCTGGTCGTCGCCGGCACGCACGGCAAGACCACCTCGTCGAGCTTCCTGGCCTGGGTGCTGCGCACGGCCGGACGCGAGCCGGGCTGGTTCATCGGTGGAGCCCCGCTCGACTTGCCGCGCAGCTACGCCGTGGGGACGGGCCGCGACTTCGTCCTCGAGGGCGACGAGTACGACTCGGCCTACTTCGACAAGGGCCCCAAGTTCCTCCACTACCGGCCCGAGGCGGTGCTCTTGACGGCGATCGAGTTCGACCACGCCGACATCTACCGCGACCTGGCGCACGTCGAGCAGAGCTTCGCCGCGCTGCTCGATCTGCTGCCCGCCGGGGCGCCGCTGGTGGTCTGCGCGGATTTCCCGCGTGCCGTCGCGGTGGCGCAGGCGAGCGGGAAGGGGCACGCCGTGTTCTCCGACGCCGGGTGGGTGGGCGAGGGCGGCGGCACGCGGCAGCGTCCCGCCGCGACCGAGGCGCCGGAGCGGCCTCGGGTCGCGACCTGGCGGATCGCCGAGCTCGAGGACACGCCGGCGGGTCTGCGCTTCGTCGCTCGCGGGCCGGGCGAGAGCCTCGCGCTGGAGAGCCCGCTGCTCGGCGTCATGAACGCGCGCAACCTGCTGGGCGTGACCGCTCTGGCCCGATCCCTCGGGGTTCCCGCGCAGGCCATCCGCGAGGCCGCGGCGAGCTTTCGCGGCGTGCGCCGGCGCCAGGAGCTGGTCGGGCGGGGCCGCGCCGGCTTGATGGACGCTTTAGCGCCACACCCCACGGCGGGCGACGA
>CAZGUU010000346.1:0-5268 GCA_964529315.1 uncultured Enterobacteriaceae bacterium | reverse complement strand
CGATGAAGCTCACCGGGTTGTTGATCTCGTGCGCCACGCCGGCGGCCAGCCGGCCCAGCGAAGCCATCTTGGCGCTCTGCACGAGCTGCACCTCGGCGTTCTTCAGCTCGCCGTAGGCGCGCTCGAGCGCGGCGTTGGACGTCTCGAGGTCGGCATTGGCGGCGGCCAGCTCCGCCGTGCGATTGCGCACCCGCTGCTCGAGCTCGGTGTTGAGCCGCGCGAGCGCCTCGTACGAGCTCGCGTTCTGCAGGGCCGTCGCCGCCTGATGGGCGAGCGCGCGCAGGAATTCGGCGTCGCCCGCGGTGTAGAAGAGCCCCGAGCGCTTGGCGCCGACGGTGAGCAGCCCGACCAGGCGCCCCTGTAGGAGCATGGGCACCGCGACCTCGGTCCCCAGCGCGCGCAGCTCGTCACGCGCGGCCGCCCGCTCGACCGCGTCGGCCGCGTCCTCCGGTCGGTCGTCGACGGACAGCACCTGGCCTGTGGCCAGGTGCGCGCAGAGGGTCGCCGAGAGGGGGGCCGAGCCGCCGACCTCGCGAAGGCTCGTGTCCTCGCCATCGGCGAAGAACAGCCGCGTGCCCAGGTTGGGGATCGCCTGGTCGACGCCGTCGCGCACCAGGCGGGAGATCTCGTCGTGGCGCAGGGCCGAGGCGAGCGCGCCGCCCACGGCGGCCAGCACCCGAGCACCGTCGTATCCGGTGCGGAAGAACACCCGATCGACGACCCCTTGCAGGCGCGCGCGCAGGGGATTGAACAAGAGCAGGACGCCGAGCGTGAAGAGCAGCGGGAAGGCGGCGGAGCGGGTGATCTCGCTGCCTTGCAGCGAGAGGTTCAGCACGAAGACGGCGCCGGCGTAGGCCCCGCCGACGGCCCCGGTCAGCAGCAGGTAGTAGCCACCGCGCTTGACCATGGCGTCGATCTCGAAGAGGTCGTGCTTGACGATGGCGTAGGCGAGCGAGATCGGGAAGAGAAAGAAGGTGAAGGCGATCGTGTTCATCCCCAGGCCGGAGCCGAGAGAGCGCGACACCGCGACGATGATCCCGGGAAGGGCGAGCCCGAAGATCGTGCCCACCGTGACCACGCGCACGCGCTGGCGTGCCAGGGCCGAGCTCGCCCGCCAGAACTCCAGCCCCTGGCGCAGGCCGAAGAGCAGGCTCACGGCGACCAGGAGCAGGGCGCAGGCGTCGAAAGCGCGCAGGAAGGCGAGCGGCTGGTCGAGGTTCAGCCAGAGCAGGGCGAAGAGCGCGGCCGCCACGGGGTAGCCGGCGAAGCGCCAGCCGGCGAGGCGGTGGGCCTGGGGGAAGAGCAGCAGGAGCTGGAGTGCCGCAGCCGGGACCAGCGTTTCGGCGAGCATGTGCAGGGCGAAGAAGCTGCTCGGTCCGTAGAGGTCCATCGCGGTGAAGAGGAAGACGGCGCAGCTCGCGCCGAAGGCGAGCATGGCCCGGGCGAGTGGCGAGCGCGGCTGCAGAAGCCAGGCGAGCAGGCCCGAGCCGAGGAAGACGGTGCCGTTGAGCAGGTAGGCGCCGAACAGCATGACCCAGTCGCGAGCGGTGAAGCGCTGGGTCTCGATGGCGGCCTCCAGCGGAGGTCCGTCGCGTTGCACGACCCAGTGCAGCCGAATGCCCGGCGGCAGCCCGGCGATCTCGGCGCGCAGGCGGCCGGCGGGCCCAACCGGCTTTCCGTCGAGCGAGCGGATCTCGTTCAGGTAGAGATCGGGCACGCTCGCTCCCGACCAGCCGGGCAGCCCGATCGCCGCGACCACGCGATTGTCGAGGAACACGAAGCCGGGAAAGGTGCGGCCGATCCACTCGAGGCTGGTGGTCGTGGTTCGGTAGGCCAGGACGAGCCCGGCGACGCCGATTGCCGCGGCACAGGCCTGCACCCACCGCGACGTCCGTCGACCGGCCCGCAAGGTCTCGCCCATCGCCTCTCCCGGGGCGACGAAAGCCGATCGGGAGATGGCGTTCAAGCGGATCGCGGTGCTCTAGCGCGGCTTGCCGGCGAGCAGCACGTCGATCCACAGATCGAGGCGCAGCCAGCGAGACGCGCCAAGCGGCGCGAGAAGGACGCACATCGCCCCGGCGGTCGCCGCGAGCGCGGCGCACGAGGCGACGGCCCGGCGAACCCTCCCCAACCCTTCCATGTCGCTCCTCCCTCCCTGCGCCGTGCTGCTTCGCCGGATCTCGCCCGTGGAGGCGCTCCGTGCTCGTGGGGGCGTTGTCGTATCGTCTCCCGCTGCGGCCCGCCGGCCAGGGCGCCACCAGTGGGCGCTGGCCTGGCGCTCGACGGTCTCGCCTGGGGCGCGGGCGGGGCAAGTCGCAAGGCGCGTGCCGCGGGATCCCGGCGGCCGACCGCGGCCAGATCAGGGGCCCGTCGGGCGGCGAGGGCCGCGAGTTGTCGCCACGCCGAGAGCCGGACGCAACTCGAGTTCAAGGTCGCCGTCGGGCGGGCTCAGCGCGCTTGCATCTCGGCGAGTCGCCCGAGCTCGACGCGATCGCCTTCGTCGATGCCGTGGCGCTCGGTGAAGCCGCCCTCCACCTCGAGCGCGAAGCGCACCGCGCGGCCGCTGGGCAGCGGGGCCTCGGAGAACGGCGTGGTCCTGCGGTGGATGCGGACGATCTCGCCGGCGTCGTCGAGATAGAGGATGTCGAGGGGGATCTTCGTGTTGCGCATCCAGAAGGAGAGCGGCTGCGCGGTGGGGAACACGAACAGCATGCCGGCGCTCGGGCCGAGCTGGTCGCGGTACATCAGGCCGAGCTCGCGCGCCTGCGGCGTGGCGGCGACCTCCACCGCGACGCGTACCTCGGGGCCGTGCCGGGGGCGCAGCGTCACCTCGTCGCGCGCCGCGCAGCCGTGGCTCGCCGCGATGGCGCCGAGCATCGCGATCCCGACGAGCGCAAGCGCTGGGATGAGCGCGGTGAGCGACCCGGCCAGCGCAAGCGGCGCCGCGCAGCGAGCGGTGAGCCTCCCGACGCGTGCGGCGAGCTCCTCGGCCCGGGCCACGAGCACGCGGCGGCTCGCGAGGGCACCGAGAAGGCTCGCTCCCCGCCCAGGTCTCGGTGCAACCACCGCCGCCCTCAGGCGAGCGACTCGGCGACCAGCTCGACGACGTCCTTGACGAGGACCTGCTCCTCGACGCCCTTGCTCTTGGCGGCGTCGCCGATCATCGTCGTGCAGAACGGGCAGGCGACGGCGACCGTGTCGGGCTTCGCCTCGAGGAGCTGGTCGAAGCGCGCCTGGTTGATGCGCGTCGTGCCGTGCTCCTCCTCCTTCCAGAACTGCCCACCGCCGGCGCCGCAGCAGAAGGTGCGCCGTCGCGAGCGCTCGACGTCCTCTCGCTGCAGGCCGGGGATCGCGTCCAGCACGGCGCGCGGTGCCTCGTGCACGTTGTTGTGCCGGCCCAGGTAGCAGGGGTCGTGCAGCACCAGCTTCTTGCGCACGAAGTCCTTCGAGAGCCGAATCCGGCCGGCCGCGAGCAGGCCCTCGATGAACTGCGCGGTGTGCAGGACCTGGAAGTGGCCGCCCAGGTCGGGGTACTCGTTCTTGATCGTGTTGAAGCAGTGCGGGCACTGCGTGACGATCTTGTCGAACTTGTAGCGGTTCAGGTTCTCCACGTTCATCTGGGCGAGCGTGAAGTAGAGGTACTCGTTGCCCAGGCGGCGCGCCGGCTCGCCGGTGCACTGCTCTTCCAGGCCGAGGATGCCGAACTTCACGCCCGCGGCCTGCATGATCTTGACCAGCGCGCGGCTGGTCTTCTGGTTGCGGTCGTCGAACGAGCCGGCGCAGCCGACCCAGTAGAGCACCTCGACCCCCTCCTCCTCGCCGAGCTCGGCCATCTGCGGCACGTCGAGACCCTCGGCCCAGTCGACTCGTTTGTCGGCCGCGATGCCCCAGGGATTGGACTGGTTCTCCGTGCCCTTGAACGAGCGCGACAGGTCGGCGGGGAACTCGCTGCGCACCAGGACGGCGTGGCGGCGCATGTCGACGATCCGCTGGATGTGCTCGATGCCGACCGGGCAGCCCTCCTCGCACCAGCCGCAGGTGGTACAGCCCCAGATCACCGGCTCGGTGGCCACGTCGCGGATCATGTCGGCCTGGGCGAGCCAGGCGGCGTCGCGTCCCGAGCCATCGAGCAGGGCGGGGCTGGGCGCGGGATCGCCGAGGGTGCCCTCGGCCGGCTGCGTCGAGCCCGCCTCCGAGCCGGTGCTCGCATCGTCACCCTGTGCGGCGAACTTGGCCATCTGCGCGAAGAGGTAGGAGCTCTTCGCCAGCAGGTGCTCGCGCTGCTCGACGACCAGGAACTTCGGGTTCAGCGCCTTTTCCGTGTTGACCGTCGGGCAGTTCAGCGTGCAGCGGCCGCACTCGAGGCAAGCCGCCATGTCGAGTAGCTGCTTCCAGGTGTACTCCTCGATCTTCTCGACGCCGAAGGTCTCGGCGGTCTCGAAGTCGGTCACCGGACGCGCCCGGTGGCCGCGCTCGTAGCCCGCGCCGAGCGAGCGGAAGAACAGGTTGGCCGGGGCGAGGAAGATGTGGCGCAGCTTGGTCGAGGTCATCGAGTAGAGGAACCCGAGGACGATGAGCATGTGGGTCCACCACAGCGCGGAGTGGGTCCCCGTGCCGGCGCCCAGGGATCCAAGCCAGCTGCCGAAGAGCGGGCCGATGAAGGCGAAGCCGTCGGAGCTCTTGGGCGCGGCGACGATGCGGGCGCCCTCGACCAGGAAGCCCGTGAGCCCGATGAGCAGCAGCATGACCAGCGGGAAGCCGTAGCCCGACTCGTTCTCGAAGCTCTCGACCATCTTGGCCGGCTGCGAGAGCGCGCGCGGCGGCGCGACGTAGCGGCGGTAGAGGAAGACCGCGGAGCTCACCACCAGGCCGACCCCGGCCAGGTCCATCACGAGCTTGTAGAGGCCGTAGAACACGCCGTGGTAGAACTCGAGCGGCGTGTCCTCCTCGAGCGTCACCAACGAGGTGCCGACGAACAGCGTGACGAAGGAGACGAACAGGGCCAGGTGCGCGACACCCGCGGGCTCGCGGACGACGCGCCCCTGTCCGATCCCTTCGAGCAGGGCGGCCCGCACTCGCCGGCCGAGCTGGTCCAGCCGGCCCTCCGGCTGGCCCAAGCGGACGATCCGGTACCAACGCCACAGCGGGTAGAGGATCGAGGCCCCCCACGCCGCGAACAGCAGGAAGGCGATCCCGAAGCGGAACAGTCCGAAGGGGTTGGCGAGGGTCCAGTGGAACGCGTCGGGAGCATTCCACAGGATCTCGCGG
>CAZGUU010000345.1:0-5275 GCA_964529315.1 uncultured Enterobacteriaceae bacterium | reverse complement strand
CGGGTCCGGGCGCGGCGGTGTGCGCCGCGTCGCGCCCGGCGCTCATGTCGGGCGCGATGATCGCCACGACGCAGCGGGTCGTGGCGATCGGAGCGTCGACCGGCGGGACCGAGGCGCTGCGCGACTTCCTCGAGGCTCTGCCCGCCGACGCGCCGGGCACGGTGATCGTGCAGCACATGCCGGAGAAGTTCACCCGCGCGTTTGCCGACCGCCTGAACCAGTCTTGCGCGGTGCGCGTCAAGGAGGCCGAGGACGGCGACCGAGTGCTGCCCGGCCACGCGCTGATCGCGCCCGGCAACCGCCACATGCGCGTCGCGCGCGAGGGGGCGACCTACCTGGTTCGGCTGAGCGACGACGGCCCGGTGAACCGCCACCGGCCGAGCGTCGACGTGCTGTTCCATGCCTGCGCGCAGACCGTCGGGGCCAACGCGGTGGGTGTCATCATGACCGGCATGGGCGACGACGGCGCCAGGGGCCTGCTGGCCATGCGCCAGGCCGGGGCTCGGACGCTCGCCCAGGACGAGGCGAGCTGCGTGGTGTTCGGCATGCCCAAGGTGGCGATCGAGATGGGCGGTGCCGAGCAGATCCTGCCGCTCGACATGCTGGCCGGGCGGGCGCTCGAGCTGGCGCGTGCGCCGCTTCCGGCGCGAGCTGCGAGCCCGGCCGTCCAGGCCCGCTGAGGGGAGAAGGGACATGCCGAGCGAGCTGGTCGTGGAGCGAGGCGAGGCGACGCTGCACCTCACGGGGGTGGTCGACATCTTCGACGCCGCGGGGTTGCACGCGGCGGCACGCCAGATGTGCGAGCCGGGCAGCGCGGCACGCGCGACGCTGCGCCTGGCGGAGGCGACGGCGCTCGACACCTCCGTGGTGCAGATCCTGGTCGCGCTGCGCCGCGAGCGCGAGCGGCAGGGTGGCGAGCTTCGCGTCGAGGGGCTCTCCGATCGCCTGCGCGCCGAGCTCCACTCGGCCGGGGTCGAGGGCGAGATCGCCTAGCCGGGCGCCGGTGCCGTCGCGGCGCGTTGCAGGGGGGCGCGCCACGCGCGGCAACGGGGGCCCGGCGCGCTACGCGGAGGGCGCGCCCGGTGGCGAGGTGCGAGGGCGGCGCGGCTCAGCGCGAGATCATCGACAGGCGGCCCTTGCCGTAGCCCGGCACCGAGATCTCCACGTCGAGCCGGGCGGCGGGCTTGGCGACCATCGCGGCGACGTCCTCGGGGATCTCGCCGGGCATGTCGAGCACCTCGCCCAGGGCGACGTGGGGCTCGCCCGGGTGGTTCAGCATGCTCGCGGAGACGTTGAGGATCTCGCGCAGGTTCTCGGCGAGGACCTCGTCGAGCTTGCCGGCGCGCGTGCACTCGGTGGCGCGCGCGGCGGGCACCAGGGTCAGCGCCGCTCCGAGCATGCTGCCGGCCGCCAGGTCGCACAGGCAGCCCGCGACCAGGGCGCCGTCGTCGGTTCGGTAGGTGGCGATGGCACCGGGTGTTTTCTTGTCCAGGGTGAAGGCCGGCGTCGGCTTGGCCGGCGTGCTCTTGCCCAGCAGCCCACCGATCAGGCGGGCGAACGCGTCCGCGGTCGAAATGCGTATTGCCACGGCTGGCCCCCTTCTCTGCTCGTCGTCCCGCGAGCCTGGCGCAAGCACTCAGGCTCGCGTGTCGCCCTCTGGCGAGCGGCTCAGGCGATCACCGGCTCGAGGGCATCCCGGAAGGTGTCCTCGTTGAACGGCTTGGTGATGAAGAAGCATGCTCCGGCATCCTGCGCCATCTGCTTCATCTCGGGGGTACACTCCGAGGTGACGAAGCCGAACTTGATGCCGTTGCCCGCCTGGCGCAGTTCCTGGAGGAGCTGGATGCCGGTCATCTGCGGCATGTTCCAGTCCGAGAGGACTAGGTCGGGGGGCGAGGCCTGGATGGTCTGGAGGGCCTGCGCGCCGTCACCCGCCTCCTCGAAGGCGTGATCGCGAAATCCGGCCTGGCGCAGGGTTCGCACCACGATCATGCGCATCGCCTTGCTGTCGTCGACGATCAGGATTCTCACTTGAATTCCTCGCTGTTGCCGTCCTGGCCAGCGGCGCTGGTCTCCAGGATGTTGCCGTTGCCGATGCCGAACTAGGCCGTTGCCGGCTCGCCCGCTGCTGCCTCGTGCTGCTCCGCGATCACGCTCACGACCAGGAGCTCCCGGTCGCACTCGAAGACGATGTCGGCCTGTGTGCCGCCCGAGCCCGTGGCGGGCAGGGGGTCGTCCACCTGGCTCACGGTGGGCAGGGAGAGGGCCGACGGGCCGGGCAGGTGGGCTTTCAGCCCGCCGCCGATGACGTTGATCAGCTCGCCCAGGGCGTCGCGGATCTCTTCGTCGGTCGCTTGCGCCGGCTCGAGCGCGAACATCGCCGCGGTCGCGCGCCGGCTGAGCTCGGCGGAACAGGTGAGGACGATGTGCCCTTGCCAGGCGCCGCTCAAGCCGACGCGAGCGTGCACGAACGGCTCGACCTGGCGCTCGGCGGGAATCGAGCCGACGCGCTGGACGTCCATCGACAGGAGCAACGAGCAAGCCTCCTCGGTCACCTGACAGATTTCGTCGCCCGATACCCTCACGCTCGCTCCGGGTCTGGTCTTGCGCCGGCGAGCTGGGCTCGCCGGCGCTGAAGGTCATCCAGGGCCGCAAAGATACCGCGACCGACACGCTGGGGAATCGACCGACAGGGGCGGCTTCTTTAGCCCCGTGCCACCTCTGGCACACCCGCGCCGCGCGCGGCGGTCAGCCGCTGGGCGAGCTCGTCGAGCCCGGCCAGGCGCGGCGCGGTGCGGCGCAGGGTCTCGTACTCGGCGCAGGCGGCGGCCCAGTGGGAGAGTCGGACGTGGACTCCGGCCAGGGCGAAGCGCACGGCCGCGTCGTCGGGCCGGCGGTCGAGGTAGCGGGAAAGGGCCGGGGTCAGGTCGCGCCAGCGCTCGAGGGAGCAGCCGGCGCGAAGCAGCCAGTGCAGGGCATCGGCGTCGTCGGGCCGCTCGGCGACCAGCTGCGAGAACACCTGCCAGGCGTTCTCCGCGTCGCCCCGTCCCAGGGCCGCCATGCCGCGGCCCAGGCCGGCGCGCCGTGGGTCGGCGCCGCATCGCGAGGCGGCCTCGAAGGCGGTCGCTGCCTGGCCGTACTCGAGCCGTTGCACCTCGAGCACACCCTTCATCAACCAGGCCTCGGCGTGCTCCGGGACGCGAGCCAGCACCGCGTCGATCGAGGCGGTCGCCCGGTCGAGTTCGCCCAGCTCGAGCGCCTGGCGGGCCAGCGCCAGATGACGCGGGACCGAGCCGTCGAGCGATACCGCGCGGTCGCGCAGCTCGAGCGCGAGGCGATGGCTTCCCGCAGCCGTGGCCAGCCGCGCGGCCCAGTCGAGAGCGCTCGCATCGGCCGGCCAGCGATCGGCTTCGGGCAGCAGATCGCGTACCGCGTCGAGCCCTCCCTCGAGCCAGCGGCGCTGGACCTGCGCGACGCACTCCCAGGCGCGTAGCTCGGCGCCCGACGGGGCGCCCGAGTCCGGCGAGCTGGACGAGAGGGGCGATGTGCAGGTGGTCGTGACCAGGCCCTCCTCGAGGAGCAGGAGATCTGCGTCGTCGATCCAGCGCACGCCCCACCCGGCAGGCGGCTCGCTCGCCGCCGAGCTCCGGCTGCTCGACCGGCCCGCGCGCGCCGGCTCGGCGACGACCCGGCTGGCTGTGCCTCTTGCGGACAGGGCCGGCGGGTCGGCCGCGCGCGTGGCCAGCGAGTAGAGGACGCAGCGCGGCTGGTAGGCGATCCTCCCGCCGCGCTGGCGCACCTCGAGGCACAGCTCGACGGCCGCCCGCTCGGCGGGCTCGGCTTCGGGAAAGCGCCCGGCCGCAGCGAAGGCGCGGCGCCGCACGAGCAGGCAGTCGGCGCCCACCGCCTGGAGCTCGCGCCGGCGGTTGGCCGCGGGCGTGGACGATGGGCCTCCCAGGTGCGCCGGGCGCGGGCCGGAGGCCTCTCGCGAGAAGACCAGCCCGGCGCTGCGGATGGTCCCCTCGGGTGCGAGGAGCTTGGCGCCGACGACGTCGACCTCCGGATGCGCGGCGAGCTCGTCGAGCAGGGCGCGCAGCCAGCCCTCCTTGGGCACGGCGCCGGGGTCGAGGAAGACCAGGTGGTCGCCGCGTGCGGCGCTCGCCCCGCGGTTGCAGGCAGAAGCCCAGCCGTCGGTGTCCTCGGCGTCGAGTACGATCAGGTCTCCGCCCAGCGTGCCGAGTAGCGCGCGCACCTCGGCGGCGTCGCGGTGCACGACGGCGATCACCTCGTAGGACACGCCCGGCGTGGTCGTGGCGACGCCGACCAGGCAGCGGTGCAGCGCGTGGGCCTGCTCGGGCAGGGGGATCACGATCGAGCAGGCGAAGCTGCGCTCGAGCGCCTGGCGCGCGAAGTCGGCGCGGTGCGCAGCCTGGGCCTCGCGCACCTGCGGCAAGGCTGCCGCCTGTGCCGCGTAGCGGGCGTGGATCAGGGCGGTCGTCTCGGGGAACTCCGCCAGGCGCTCGCTGGTCGTCGAGGTGCCGTCGTCGCGCCAGGTGAAGACGCAGGTCGCGCGGGGCGCGTGGACGAAGTCCCAGCGCGAGGCCAGGCGGATCAGCAGGTCCCAGTCCTCGTGCGTCTCGAGCCGCTCGTCGAAGGCACCGACCTCGTCGAGGCAAGAGCGGCGGTGCATCAGACAGGGCAGCGGGATGTAGTTCCCGACCAGCAGGGCGTCGCGCCGGAAGCCGCTCGAGTACGGCCGGTCGAGCGAGCGCGTGACGTAGCGGTCGCCGTCCCTGGTCTCGGTGGCGCGCAGCGCGTCGCTGTAGGCGACCTGCGCGCCGCTCGTCTCGAGGCAGTCGACCAGGGTGGCCAGGTGGTCGGCCTCGTACCAGTCGTCGTCGTCGAGGTAGGCGACGTACTCGCCGCGCGCCACGCGCAGGGCGGCGTTGCGTGCCGCCGAGCGCTCGCGGTTCACGCCCAGGCGCAGGTAGGTGATCTTGCCGCTCTCGGCGAACGACTCGATCACGCTCTCCACCGGAGCGCCGCCGTCGTTGACCACGACGACCTCGAGGTTCTCGTGCGTCTGGCGCAGCACGCTCTCGATGGCGCGTGCCAGGCGCTCGGGGCGGTTGCGCGTCGGCAGGATCACCGAGACCAGCGGCGGCAGGCTCGCGGTCGGGCCCTGCTGCGCCCGTAGCGCCCCGGCGCCGGCGCCGGGCGTTGCGGGGGACGGCGCGCTCTGCGCCGCCCCAGGCGCGCCCGGGGCGAGCACGCT
>CAZGUU010000344.1:0-5280 GCA_964529315.1 uncultured Enterobacteriaceae bacterium | reverse complement strand
CGCCTGGCTGCTGCTCGGCACGGCCTACCGCAGGCGCTTCCCGGCAGAGGGTGTGCTGCGCAGCTATGGGCAGGTGGGTGCGCTGGTGGTCTTCGTCGCGGCGATACTGGTCGGCTTCGACCGCTTGCTCGATCTGCTGCCGGCGTGGCTGGGGCGCTGGGTGTCCTGGGCGGCGGCCCTGGCGATCCTCGCCGCGATCCTCTGGTATCTGCGCGCTCGCCTGCCGGTGATGGTCGAGCTCTTCGCGACCTTCGTGCGCCGCGGCCAATGGTACGTCCTGCCGGTGCTGGTCGCGCTGCTGTCGCTGGGCGGTCTGCTGGTGGCGGCGGCGTCTTCGCCCTGGCTCGCGCCGTTCATCTACACGCTGTTCTGAGCGGCGAGCCCGCGGCGCGCGGCCGAGTCCGCGGCGCGCGGACGCTGGCGTCTCAGGCGAAGTAGATCTGTGCGTACTCCTTGACCATGCGCGTGGCGCTGAAGGCGGCGGCGAGCGACTTGATCGAGGCGCGCATCCGCGCCACCCAGCCGGTGGGGATGCCGTCGAGGTTGCGCGCGTAGAACAGCGGCCGGACCTGGCTCTCGATCACCTCGAGCAGCGACTCGGCATCGGCCGCGTCGCGCCGCTCGTGGCTCGCGCTGACCCCGGTGCCCAGGACGTAGGGCTCGCCGACCACCCAGCCGTTGTCCGACGACGCCCCCTCGATCCACCAGCCGTCGAGGATGCTGCAGTTGAGCCCGCCGTTGCTCACCACCTTCATGCCGCTCGTGCCGCTCGCCTCCAGCGGCGGCAGCGGCAGGTTGAGCCACACGTCGACGCCCTGTACGAGCTTGCGCGCGATGTACTGGTCGTAGTCCTCGAGGAAGACCACTCGGCCGTGGAGCTCGTGGCGGTTGCGCCACTGCATGAGCTGCTGGAGGATGCGCTTGGCCTCGTTGTCGCGTGGGTGCGCCTTGCCCGCCAGCACGAACTGCACGGGCTGGGTCGGGTGGTCGAGCAGGGCCAGTGCGCGCTGCATGTCGTGCAGCACGAGGTTCCAGCGCTTGTAGGCGGCGACGCGCCGGGCGAACCCGATGGTCAGCACCTCCGGGTGGAGCAGGCGGTGCGCGTGCTGGGCGAGCTCCTCCATGCCCGGCGTGTTGCGCCACTGCGTGGCGGCGCGGTGGCGCGCCACGGCGACCAGGCGCGCGCGCAGCAGGCAGTGGATCCGCCAGAGCTCCTCGTCGGGAACCGCGTCGAGGCGCTGCCACAGATCCGGGTCGTCGACGTGCAGGGCCCAGTCCGGTCCGAGGTGGCGGTCGAAGAGCCGGCGCATGAGCGGGGCCACCCAGGTGGCGTGGTGCACGCCGTTGGTGATCGACCCGATCGGCGTGCGCTCGACTGGGCGGTCCGGCCACAGCGAGTGCCACATGCGCGCGCACACCTCGCCGTGGCGGCGGCTGACGCCGTTGGCCGAGCGCGACAGGCGGATGGCGAGCGGCGTCATGCCGAAGGGCTCGAGGACGTCGCTGGGATGGCGGCGTCCCAGGCCCAGCACGTCCTCCGCGTCTGTGCCCAGGTCGCTCAAAAAGGTCCCCAGGACCTCGTGCATCAGGCCGATGTCGAAGACGTCGTTGCCGGCCGCCACCGGCGTGTGCGTCGTGAAGACGCACTGCGCGGCCACCTCGGAGCAGGCCTCCTCGAAGGTGCGGCCGGCGATGATCAGCTCGCGCACCAGCTCCAGGGTGAGGAAGGCGGAGTGGCCCTCGTTCATGTGGAAGACGTGCGGCGTGATGCCGAGCGCACGCAGGGCGCGCACGCCGCCGATCCCCAGGACCACCTCCTGGAGGATGCGCGTGCTGGCGTCGCCCCCGTAGAGGTGCGCCGTGATCCAGCGATCGATGCCCTCGTTGTCCTCGCGGTCGGTGTCGAGCAGGTAGACCGGGATCCGCCCCACGTCGGCGCGCCAGATCTGCACCCGCACGGCGCGTCCTCGCACCGGGACCTCGACGGTCAGCGGTACCCCGTCGGCATCCTGCAGCAGGGTGAGGGGCAGCTCCTCGAAGTCCGCGTCGCTGTAGAACTCCTCCTGCCAGCCGTCACCGGTGATCTTCTGGCGGAAGTAGCCCTGCCGGTAGAGCAGCCCGATCGCGACCAGGGGCAGGCCCAAGTCCGAGGCGGCCTTGAGGTGGTCGCCGGCGAGCATGCCCAGGCCCCCCGAGTAGAGGCGCAAGCTCTCGTGGATGCCGTACTCCGCGCAGAAGTAGGCCACCGGGTGGTCGCTCTTGGCCCCGGGCAAGGCCTTTGCCGCCCAGGTGCCGTCGCCCGCCTTGGCCTTCTTGCTCGACGGGTTGGAGGCGCCGCTCATGTAGTCGTCGAACAGGCGCTCGGCCTGCTCGAGGTGCGTCAGGTAGTCGGGCGTGACGGCGAGCTGCGAGAGGCGGTCGGGGGGGACCCGGCGCAGGAGGCTCAGAGGGTTGTGGTCGCAGGCCTCCCATCGCTCGTGGTCGATGTCGCGGAAGAGCGCGAAGATGTTGTTGTTCCAGGTCCACCAGAGGTTGGTGGCCAGCTTGAGCAGGGGGCGCAGCGGCTGGGGCAGGGGCTCGGGAAAGAGGTCTCTCAGGTGATGGTCGGGCATGGGTTCCTCCACCTCACAGAAGAACGGCCATCGCGCGCGGCGAGTTGAGCCGCCGCTTCAAGCGGCGGCGGCTCGGCGCGCGGCGCTGTGTCGGCTCCGGTGCTCGAGCGACGTCGCAGCCTCGCTCACCAGGGTCCCCAGGGTCCCCACATCCCCCAGTCCATGGCCATCTCCTCGTTGGCCATTGCCGCGTCGGCCTGCGCCTGTGCCATCTGCTGCTGCATCGCCAGCCGGCGGTACTCGGCGTACTGGGTCGTGCCCCCGACCCACAGGCACTTGCAGCCCTCGGGATCGGCATAGGTGTAGGTCAGCGTGCCGTCCTTGGCCGGGTGGGCGATCATCTTGAGCGGCTGCATGGCTTGCAGGTTGGCCAGCTTCTCCGGCGTATCGGCCGGCTTCACGCGAAAGCCGGCCGCGGCCAGGAGGTTCTCCTTGCGGTGAGCCGCCTCGCGCTGCATCGCGGCACAGCCACCGAGTACGAGTCCGAGAGCGAGCATCGCCGCCAACGCCGTCCCGATCGATCGCTTCACCACCGCTCTCCTCCCGTGTGGGACCACGCCCCGCCTGCCGCCAGCGCCACGGCGCCCCCGCGCCCGAAACCCGATGCTACGCGGATCGCTCTCTCAGTCAACGCTCGGCGCTGCTCCTCGGAGCTGGCTAATACATGCTTGTCGAGGCCGCGGCGCGGCTCGCGCTGGCCCCGCTGGGCCCGGCTCGTCCCGCGAGGTGTGGGCTGCGCCCGCGCGGCGCTCAGCGGCGTCGCCTCGCCGTCGCGAGGGGGGGAGTGGCCAGGGGGTGAATCGAACACCCGACACGCAAATTTTCAGTCTGCTGCTCTACCAACTGAGCTACCTGGCCGGACCCGTGAGCCACCGCGCCGCTGCCGATACCGAACGCCGCGCCGCGAGTCAACGCGCCCCCGGGGCCCGGCGCCACGGGCCGATCCCGCTCAGCGCTCGGGGCCCGGCGCGTGTGCCTCCACCCAATCCATCATCCGCGCCTCGATGCGCGTGCCGGAGAGGGCGTTGATCTCCTGGACGCCGGTCGGGCTGGTGACGTTGATCTCGGTCAGGTAGTCGCCGATCACGTCGAGGCCGACGAAGACCAGCCCGTCGGCGCGCAGGCGAGGCGCCACCGTGCGGCAGATCTCGAGGTCCCGAGCGGTGAGCGGCGCGGGCGCTGCTGCGCCGCCGACGTGCAGGTTGGAGCGGTGCTCGTCCTCGCTCGGCACGCGCAGCACGGCTCCCTGGGGCTCGCCGTCGATCAGCAGGATGCGCTTGTCGCCGGTGCGCACCTCGGGGAGGTAGCGCTGCGCCATGACGCGGCGGCGGCCGTCGGCGGTGGCGAACTCGAGGATCGAGTTCAGGTTGCGGTCGCGCTGGTGGACGTGGAAGATCCCGGCACCGCCGCAGCCGTCGAGCGGCTTGATGATCATCTCCCCGCCCAACTCGCCGAGGAACTCCTTGAGCCGGCGGATGTCGCACGAGACCAGGCTGTCCGGGACCAGCCCCGGAAAGTGCAGGGCGTAGAGCTTCTCGTTCGCCTCGCGCAGGCCGCGCGGGTCGTTGAGCACCAGCGTGCGACGTCGGTCGATCAGCGAGGCGACGTGCGTGTCGAAGAAGAAGCTCATGTCGAACGGCGGGTCGCGGCGCAGAAAGACGGCATCGAGCCAGGCCAGCGGCTCGCGCCGTGGCGCGGCCAGGGTGAAGTGATCCCCGACCTGGCGGCGCACGGTTGCCGGATGCAGGCGCGCCTCGGGCGTACCGCGCACCAGGGCCAGGTCCGCGGGATCGACGTAGAAGATCTCGTGGCCGCGGCTCTGCGCCTCGAGCATGAAGACGAAGGTCGTGTCCTTGTCGATCGCGATCCGCGGCAGCGGATCCATCACGAATCCGATTCGCAGGGTTCGCTGGGTCATCGCACTCCTCGCAGCCCGGTCAGACGCGCAGCACGACCGAGCCCGCGAGCCGATCGTGCAACGCCCGCCGGCTCGATGCCAGCGCGAGGAGGAAGCCCAGGCCCGCCGGAAGCGCGGAGAGCAGGTAGCCGAGCACGCGCAGCAGGCTGCGCGCCGGACCGAGCGACGCACCGTCGCAGCGCGCGACGCGGATGCGCAGCGCCGCCTTGCCGAGCGTCTGGCCGGCACCGGCGTGCAGGACCACGAAGTAGCCGATGACCAGCCCGAGGGAGCCCGCGGCTGCGAGCGCGTTGGCCAGTGGGGCGGCGTCGCCGATGGGGTGGCCGAGCGCCCGCTCGGCGGTCAGGACGGCTGCCGATGCCGTCGCGAGCAGCACGGCGTCCATCGCGGCCAGGACTGCCAAGTCGATCGCCATCGCGGCGGCGCGGATCACGAAGTGCGCCCGCGCCGGGGAGGCGATCGCCGGCCTCGGCGGCTCGCGGTCCTCGGGCAAGAGATGCTCCTCGGCGGGCAGGGAGTCCGCTTCCAGCGAACGCTCCGCCGCAAACGGGTCGGCCTCGCCGAGCAGCAGCGGGTCGGCCTCCAGCGTGAAGCCGTCGTCGTCGCGCCGCATGGGCGAGAGCTATCTCAGATCGCCCCTGGGGCGCCAGCGTCGCCCTCGGGGAGGCAGGCGGCCACGGCGGCCAGCGCGGCCAGCGCAGCGGTCTCGAAGCGCAGCGTGCGCGGGCCCAGCGACACCGGGATCGCGCC
>CAZGUU010000343.1:0-5288 GCA_964529315.1 uncultured Enterobacteriaceae bacterium | reverse complement strand
GCGACGACGGCGGCCTTCACTGGACGAGACGCAGCGAGGTCTACAACGGCGAGGTGAGCGCGATCGCGATCGACCCCTCCGACCCGCGGGTCGTGTACGCCGCGGTCTGCGGAAAGCTCACCTGGGGCGGCTGCACCTACCCGGCGGGGATCTTCAAGAGCAGCGACGGAGGCAAGAGCTGGGTCGAGAAGGGCAGCGGCCTGCCCGCGGGCAACGCACCGCGCCGCGCAAGCGCCGTCGCGCTCCACCCCGGTGCGCCCTCGACCGTCTACCTGGGCACCGCCAGCGGGCTCGTGCGCAGCGCCGACGGCGGCGACACCTGGGCCCCGGTCGACACCGGCTGGTCGTGGCAGATCAACGCGATCGTCACGGCTCCGGGAGATCCCGGCACGATCGTGCTGGGCAGCAACGCCGGCATCCTGCGCAGCACGGACGGCGCTGCGAGCTGGACGCCTGGGGACCTCGGCGTCGACGACGTCGCCGTGCAGGCGCTCGCCGTGGCTGGCGAGGAGCCGCCGGCGATCTACGCCGGGACCTCGTTCGGCGTCTTTCGCAGCAGCGACGGCGGCGCCACCTGGTCCTGGACGAGCACCGGCCTCGAGAGCTTCGTCGTGAACGCGCTCGCCGTCGAGCCCGAGAGCCCCACGACGATCTACGCCGCCACCGCCGACGGCATCTTCGTCAGCACCAATCGCGGCGAGCAGTGGCGCGCGCTGTCCGACGGCCTGACCTCCACCTGGGTCCGCACCGTGGCGGCGAGCAACGAGAGCCCGGCCACGGTCTACGCCGGAACGGACAGCGACGGCGCCTTCGTCCTCTCGCCTGCGGTGCCCGACCTGAGCGTCACGCTCGAGGGCGATCCGGTGAAGCCCGAGCCCGGGGAGATCCTGCTCTACACGCTCACCTCGACCAACTCGGGCGACGAGCCGATCCCGCAGGTCGCGCTACGACACGAGCTGCCGCAGGGGGTGAGCTTCCGCTCGGCGAGGAGCGAGACCCTATCGTGCGCGCACGCCAGCGGCGTGGTGCGCTGCACCGGCGGGCCGCTCGCTGCGCGCGCCAGCGCGCAGGCGCGCATCCGCGTGCGCGTGGATGCGCCGAGCGGCACCCTGCTCTCGAGCCGCGCCGTGGCCGACCCGGAGGACGCCGTCGCCGAGGGCGACGAGCAGAACAACGTCGCGACGCTCTCGACGCGCGTCGAGGGCCCCGACCTCACCATCTCGATGTCCGCCGCACCCGACCCCGCCGCAACCGACGCAACCCTGGTCTACACGATCACCGTCGGCAACACGGGCCGACACCAGATCAGCGGCGTGGCGGTGCGCGACGTCCTGCCGCGCGGCGTGCGCTTCACCTCGGCGACCGCGCCGAGCTTCGCCTGCGTGCACGCCACTCGGGTCGTCGACTGCACCAACGGCACGCTCGCCGCGGGTGCCAGCGCATCCATCCGCATCGCGGCCAAGGTCAAAGCTCTCCAAGGCTCGCTGCGCAGCAGCGCCGTCGTCGACCCGCTGGGCGTGGTCGCGGAGGCGGACGAGGGCAACAACGCCGCGAGCAGCTCGGCCCAGGTCGCCACGTTCGCCCGCGAGTTCACGGCCTCGGGGCCCAACGGCTCGCTTGTCGCCTCGAGCGCCGCGGTGGGCGCCCGGGTCGACGTCGCCTTGCGCGACTGGAACCCCGAGGGCGACCCGCTCTCCGTCCTCTGGGCAGGCAAGCGCGTGCTCGGGCCGATCGACCCCGCGGCGCCGTTCGCCGGCGGCTTCGAGCTCCCCGCCTTTGCCCGACCGCAATCCGACCCGCCTTGCCAGGCCGAGCTCAGGGCGCGCCAGGGCTCGGTGATCGCGAGGATCCCCGTCCAGGCGAGCATCCGCGAGGTCGTCCTGCTCTCCGAGGGCGACGTGAGCGTCGGCGGGCAGGCCGTGCCGACCAAGGACTCCCTGTGCGAGGGCGAGGAGACGCTGCTGCGCGTCGGGCCGGCATCGGCTGCCGCGACGATCGAGCTCGACGGCGGCACGCTGCGCCTGAAGAACACCCAGCGCGTGATCTCGGCGCAGGGCGTGGCGCTCGGCGAGGGCCAGAGCCTGTGCATGGCGCTCTCGGGCGGACGCTTCGCCGAGATCCGGCGCACGGGGCCGGCTCTGCTCACCACGCAGGTGGTGGCGCGCTGCACGCCGAGCGACGGGAGCCTCGACGTCACGCCCTACGACCCGGGCGTGGGCGGCTCCGCGAGCAATCTCCCCGCCACGATCTCGGGCGGAGCGCTGTCCGGCTTCCTGCGACGCGAGGGCGACCTGCGCGTCGAGGGCAAGCTCCAGCTCGACGGCGCCGTCCTGTTCGTCACCGGGAATCTCACGGTCGAGCGGGGCGGCATCACCGGGGTGGGTGCGGTCGTCGCCGGCGGCCGGGTGCGCATCAAGGGGCCGCTCGACGTGAAGCCCGAGGACGTCTTCTCGCTGGTCGCACGGGGCGCGATCACGGTGCTCGGCGCAGCCCCCTGATCGGCCACCCGGCGCAGCTGCTCGGCCGTCGCGCCGAGGCTTCGCAGGCGGCGCGCAGCACGGTGCCACGGAAGATCGCGTATCCCAGGGCCCACAGGCCGAGCAGCGGCACGGCCAAGAGCATCAGGCTGCCCAGGAAGGTGCGCTGCACGCGGCCCTGGGCGAAGTCGGTTCGCAGGTCGAGCTGCACCAGGCCGAGGAGGTTGCTCTGTCGCGCGGCATCGTACGGCCCGCTGATCGCCGAGGTGATGCGGATCCAATGCTGGCCCTCGGACTCGACCAGGGCGGCGCTCTCGCCGCCATCGGCGAGCAGCCGGGAGACGTCGGGCCCGAGGATCGCCTGCCCGATTCGTCCCTTCTGCGAGTCGGCGAGGATCGCTCCGGCGGAGTCGCTGATGGTCACCGCGGAGACGTGGGGGATGGTCGTCTCCAGGCGCAGCGCGATCTGCTGGAGGGCGGGCGAGCGCAGCAGGCCAGCGGTCAAAGGAGCGTCCCTCCACAGCTCGAGCCCGCGCCCGCGGTGCAGCCGAAGCAGTGGGCGGCGGTGGCAATCGGCCGCTCGACGACCTCCGCCAGGCAATCGATGTCCCAGACGGTTCGCGGCCCGGCGTCGCGAGATGCGCCGAAGGGGATCTCGAGCATCTGGTTGAAGTCGCAGTCGTAGAGCCGGCCGTCCCAGCTCACGCTGACCATCGAGCGACACATGAGCCCGGGCACGGTCGCCGGGTTGAAGTGGTTCACCAGCAGGCCCATGTAAGCCTCGCGCCGCCCCTCGCTCTCGAGGAACGAGGCGAAGCGCTTGATGGGCATGTTGGTGATGGTGAGCAGGCGATCGAACTCGACGCCGAAGCCGCGCCCGAGCTCGTCGCGGTAGGCGGCCTCGAGCTCGCCCTGGGGCGGGGGGAGGAAGGCACCCACCGGGTTGTAGACCAGGCTCAGCGCGAGGCCGGAGCCACGGCGCCCGTAGCCGAGAGCGTTCAGGCGCCGGAGCGCTTCGATGCTCTTGTCGAACACCCCCCGGCCGCGCTGCCTCTCGACGTTGTCGGCCGAGTAGCAGGGCAGGCTGGCGACGATCTCGACCCGGCTCGCGGCCAGGAGCTCGGCCAGGTCCGCCATGCCGGGCTCGAGGAGAACGGTGAGGTTGCAGCGGTCGATCACCCGGCGGCCCAGTCGGCGCGCCTGCGCGACCAGCCAGCGAAAGCTCGGGTTCAGCTCGGGGGCACCCCCGGTCAGATCGAGGACCTCGACCTCGGGGCTCGCCTCGAGCAGCGCGATGATGCGTGCCGCGACCGCTCGGCCCATGATCTCCGTGCGCTTGGGCCCCGCCTCGACGTGGCAATGGTGGCAGGCCTGGTTGCAGCGCTTGCCGACGTTCACCTGCAAGGTCGTCGCCCGGACGCGGGCGAGCCGCGGCAGGCCATGCTCGGCGATTGCCCGATCGAAGTCGGGCCCGACCGTCTCGCGTGCGAGATCAGGCGCCATCACGCTCGGCTCCCGCTCTAGCAACAGCCACGCCCTTGCTGCCGTCCGGCCCACAGCCGGCGTTGCTCGGCGACCCTGGCCTCGAGCCGGCCGAGGTCCGCCTCCGAGCGGACGGGTAGCTCGCGCAGAACGCCGTCCAGCCAGGCCAGGTCGAGAGCGAGATCCTGGATCTTGGCCTTGCGAAACTCGACGTTGGCATGGCCGATTCGCCGGGCGACCTCGGGTGCGTTGCGCCGCGCGATCTCGAGCATGTCGTCGTTCATGTCGATGCCGATGATGCGTCCGCCGGGTCCCACCACCTGGCTGGCGAGGAAGCACACCTTGCCGCTCCCCGATCCCAGGTCGAGCACCGTCTCGCCGCTTGCGAGGTGGCGTGTCGGGTCGCCGCAGCCGTAGTCCCGCTCGAGCACCTCATCAGGGATGGCGGCGAGCAGCTTCGGGTCGTACGCGGTGGGGCAGCAGAGCGCCGGCTCGGGCTCCCTCGCACCCTCGGAGTAGCGACGTCGTACCGCCTCCTCGACGTCCACGCTGAGTGCTTGCTCGGACATCACTTCCCCTCCTTCGAAACGATCGCTTACACGGTCGCCGGCGCGTCACGGCGATCTCGAGCTCGCCCCTCGGCGAATCATTCTTCGCTGGCCGGCTCTGCGGGACTCGCCGCCGCGCGCTCGCGCAGCGCCCGCCGCACCCGTAGACGGACCTCGTCGGGGATCTCGTCGGCCGCCTCCGCGGGGCTCCCGGTGATGCGCAGGACGGCCCGGTAGAGGCGCCCCTCGTGGGGTCGGAGCAGGTCCTCGAAGGCGGACCGGTCTCCGGCCCGGACCTTCGCCACCAGAGCCGCCTCGTCGCGCGTCCGCGTTCCGGGTCGACTGGGATCAGCTTCAGCCACCTCACTGCGATTCGATGCCCGGGCAGCGGTGGTGTTGCAAGGACTCGGTCGGGGCAGGTGGCATGTCGTCTTCCTCCTCGATCGCCAGTCGAGCCTCAGGCCGTGGCGGACCGGGTGGCCTCGGCAAAGGCTCGATCCAAGGGAGTCTCGCAGATGTGGTTGGTGTAGTTGGACAGGGTCTTCAGCCCGACGCCGAGCAGGACTTCCAGGACCTGCTGGTGCCGGTAGCCGGCTGCCTCGAACGCCGCGAGATCCGCCTCGCTCGGCCAGCGCCGCGACGCAGTACGCGCATCCTTTCTCGTGGCTCGTCGCGAGCGGGACCACCTGCCTCTCCGAGGCGCTCAACGACGTCTCCTCGAAGATCCGGTCGCGGTAGGGACGGCCCTTCGCCGTGAGACTCGGGCCGCCCCCCGCACAGA
>CAZGUU010000342.1:1806-5292 GCA_964529315.1 uncultured Enterobacteriaceae bacterium | reverse complement strand
GCGTGCATCGCCGCCAGCCGATCCGCCAGGCCGCGCGCCGCCCGCAGCGCCTCGGCGTGCCGCGCGCAGGCCGCGCGGTCGAGGCCGATGCGCTCGGCGGCCCGATCGTCGATCACCCCGGGTACGGCGAGCACCGGGCAGCGGTTCAGGTGCACCTGCTTGACGCCGATCCGCGGCGCGCCATCCTCGAGGTCGGCGCGTGGGGTAAAGACGAGCCGGCGCAGCTCCTCGACCGGTAGCGCGAGGAGCGGCTCGGGGTCGTGGCGCAGGTCGACGACGATCACGCCGTTCGCGTTGCGCGGGTGGCGGCAGATCGGCAGGACCAGGCTGGTGTATCCCTGTGCGGCGGGAAACCGGCCGCTCACGTGCACCAGCGGCCGGAAAGCGCCCAGGTCGAGCAGCTCGGCGACCCGCGCCTTGGTGCGGCTCTCGAACAGGTAGCGGTAGAGCTTGGGCTGCGCGCGGCGCAGCCGCCTGGCGAGCTCGATGGTCGAGCGCACGTCGGCCAGCGCATCGTGCGCCGGTCCGCCGTCGATCCCGTTGGCCCGAGCCAGGTCCTCGAGGCGAAAGCTCGGCTCGCCCTTCTCGTTGCGCGGCCACTCGATGCCCTCGGGGCGCAGCGCATAGGCGGCGCGCATCGGGTCGAGCAGGTCCCAGCGCGAGCTGCCGTCGCGCCACTCGCGATCGTAGACCGGCAGCAGGTTGCGCCACAGGCCGAAGCGCGTCACCTCGTCGTCGAAGCGCAGGCTGTTGTAGCCCGCTCCGCAGGTGGCGGGGCGGCCGAGCTCGGCCAGGACGGCGCGCATGAAGACCGCCTCGGGCACCGCCCGCGACGCGATGCGTGGCGGGGTGAGGCCGGTCATCAGACAGGCGTCGGGCTCGGGCAGGACGTCGTCGGGGAGCCGGCAGTACGCGACGACCGGCTCGCCGGCCAGCTCGAGATCCAGGTCCGTGCGCAGCGCAGCGAACTGCATCGGGCGATCGCACCGCGGATCCGTGCCGCTGGTCTCGTAGTCGTGCCAGAGGATGCTCGGCGCCGAGCCCATGCCCGTCACCTGCCGGTGGGGGGCCTCGGAAGTCAACTGGCTGGACCATGGTGTGCGCGTCGGCTCTGCGGACCGGCTGCCCGCCCTCGAGGACGCGACGGGGGTCTGCGCCGGCCGGCCGTGTGTCACGCTTGGCCGACGGGTCGAGCGTGGCCCCCCCGGCCGAGCCGGGCGCGGAGCGCGATCAGCGCCGGCAGCAAGACGAGGTTGCTCGCCAGCATGATCGCCATGCCGAAGAGCAGCAGCAGCCCCATGCTCGCCAGGCCGCGATGGTGAGACAACGCCAGGTTGCCGAAGCTCACCATCGTCGTCGCCGCACTGTAGAACACGGCGCGCGCCGTGGTGCTGTCGAGCAGCGCCGCCTCGTCGGCGCCGGCCGAGCGCGACAGCGAAACCAGGTGAATGCCGCTGTCGACGCCCATGCCGAGCAGGAGCGGCAGGACGACGACGTTGGCGAAGTTGAACGGCAGGCCGAGCAGCGCCATGACGCCGACCGTGAGCACGCCGCTCAAGGCGAGCGGCGCAAGCACGAGCAGCGTCTCGGCCATGCGGCGCCAGATCGCCCAGACGAGCAAGCCGATCGCCGCGGTTGCCAGCAGCAGGGCCTCTCCGAACGAGCGCATCGTGGCCCGGCCGAATTCGAGGAGGTTGACCGCGACGCCGGTCGCCTGGGGTGCGATTGCGCGCACCGAGTCGACGAAGCGCGTCAGCGCCACGGTCTCACCGACGTTCTCGCGTGGGAAGACCTGCACGCGCGCGTGGCCGTCCGGGGCGAGCATGCGCCGCGCGAGGTCGGGCGGCAGGTCGGCGAGGGTCACGCGGGATGGCGCGAGAGCAGTGCGCAGTCGGGCGAGCTGGGCCGGGAGCCTGCCCAGCAGCAGGCGCTCGAGGCTCGCCAGGGCGGGGCGCGGGTCGGGCTCGGCCGAGACGCGGGCGAGGAAGCGCCCGAGCTCGTCGTCGAGCCGGCGCACGCTGCGACCGAGCGGCGAGTCGCCGGCCTCTGCGGCGCCGGCCCGCTCGAGCACCCCGCGCAGCTCGGCCAGCGCCGCGATCTGCTCCGCGGGAGCCATGGGCACCGGCCGCGTCGCAACCGGTGGTGCGTCGAGCAGGAGGGCCGCGTCGGCCAGGATCTCGCGCTTCTCCGCCTGATCGGTGGGCTCGTAGTCGGCCGCCGTCACGGCGCTCTCCACCTCCGGGAGCTGGCGCAGCTCGACCGCGAGGGCGCGCGCCGCCGCGAGGCTCGGGGCGAGGACGTCGACCGACCAGGGCGAGGTCGAGCTGCGCTCGAGCAGGTCGCGAAAGGCCTGCACCGACTCGGTCTCCGGGTTGCGCATGTTCACGACGTTGCAATCGAAGCCCACGCGGCGCACGGCGGCAAGGGAGAGCGCGGCGAGCACCGCGGCCACGGCCACGACCGCCCCCGGATGGCGCAGCGCGGCCGCGGGCGGCACGAGCCTCGAGCGCAGCGGCGGCCGCAGCCTCGCCCCGAGGTGATCGCCGACCAGCAGGGCGACGAGCGCAGGGAACAGCACGAAGGTCTGCACCAGGATGACCGCCATCCCGGTGCCGGCGATCAACCCGAGCTCGGCGACGCCGCGGTACTCCGTCGGCACGAAGGCGTAGAAGCCGAGCGCCGTCGTGCCGGCGCAGAGCACGAGCGATGCTGCGGTCTCACGCGTCGCCCAAGCGAGCGCCGCTGCAGTCGGCTCGCCGCGGCGCGCGGCCTCGACCATCTGCATGCCGAGGTGGATTGCAAAATCGATCGCCAGCCCGATGAAGAGGACGCCGAAGGCGATCGACACCAGGTTCAGCTGGCCAACGGCGGCGGCGGCGAACGCGGCCGTCCAGACCAGCCCGACGAGGAGGTTGAGCGAGGCGGCGAGCACCAGCGGCCAGGAGCGAAACGCCATGAAGAGGAGCCCGACGACGATCGCGAACGAGAAGAGGCTCGAGTAGCCCACGTCCCAGGCGAGGCCGAGCATCTCCTCGTAGTTGAGCGCCGGGTTCCCGGTGATGCGGACGGCGACGCCGCGCTCGGGAATCAGGCCGAGCCTGCGCGCGGCCGCGCGGATCTCGTCGATCGGCCCCCCGGCGGAGAGCAGCTCGCCGAACTCGAGCACCGGCTCGACGATCAGGACCTGACGCCGCGCTTCGTCGAAGGCCGAGCCCTCGAGCATGATCTGCTCCCAGGAAAGGCTCACCGGGTACTCGCCGAAGCTGCGCACCGTCGCGGCGCGCAGCTGATCGAGCATCTGCGGCCACTGGCCCGGCTCGCCGCCGCCGCGCCGCTGCTCGTCGAGGCCGAGCCGAACCAGACGTGCCAGGTTGGAGAGGCTCGGGTCGCGCGTGAGCTCGGCCAGGATCGGCTGGATGCGCACCAGGTGGTCGGTGAAATCCCCGAGCTCGTCGGTCGTCCGGTAAAGGAGGCCGTTCCTCAGGA
>CAZGUU010000342.1:0-1796 GCA_964529315.1 uncultured Enterobacteriaceae bacterium | reverse complement strand
GGAAGAAGTCGTCCCCGCCCGGCACGAAGACGTCCTTGAAGCGGCCTGGTTCCTGGCGCAGCCGGGCCGCCAGCGCCAGCGCGGCCGAGCGCGCCGCCTCGGGCGAGTCGGCGTCGACCACGACCAGGATCGAGTCGTCCAAGGGAGGGAAGTAGCGGGCCAGGTCCCGCGCCGCCTGTTGGAACGGCAGGTCCTGCGCCAGCAGGGACTTGCCGTCCGTGTTCACGCCGAGATGGCGCACCGTGTAGGCGGCGAGCACGACGCTCAGCACGGCGTAGATGGCGGTGACCCGTCGTGCGTGGCGCCGCGCCGCGTCGACGACCGCGGCGCAGCGGCCGGCGAGCATCTGATCGAGCCGGCGGGCCATCGTCCGGCTCTCCTAACGAGCCGTCCTCGACCGGGCGAGTGGTCGTGTGCAGCGGGATGCTGCGGCGGCGTTGCGCTGGCCCGGGGGTTTCGCCTAGCCTGCCCGCTCTTGCGACGACCGGCGGACAGGAGCCCGCACCTCGCGGCACGGCTAGCCCCGCTGCTGGTCGCGCTGGTGATCGCCGTGCTGCGGCCGCAAGCCGTTCGAGCCGGCACGGCCCCCGATCCCCTGTTCGACGAGACCGGCCCCGGCGCAGCCGCCCACCTGCCCGACCCGTGGGAGGATGCGAACCGGAGGACCTTCCGCTTCAACCTCGGCCTCGACCGCTGGGTGATCGCCCCGGCGGCCCAGGGCTACGCCTTCGCCGTCCCCGGCCCCGCCCGCCGGGCAGTGCGTCGGGCGCTGGCGAACCTCGGCTCCACGTCGGTGTTCGTGAACGACGTCCTGCAACTCGAAGGCGCCGACGCCTCGCTGACGGCGGTCCGCTTCGCGATCAACAGCAGCCTCGGCATCGCCGGCCTCTTCGACGTGGCCAGCCAGCTCGGCCTTCCGGGGCACGTCTCCGACTTCGGCCAGACGCTCGCGCTCTACGGCGTGCCGAGCGGTCCCTACCTCTTCCTCCCGGTCGTCGGTCCGACCACGGCGCGCGACGCCACCGGCTACCTGTTCGATGTGGTCTTCCGCCCGATCATCTACCTGCTCGGCCCCGGCACCGGCCTGGCCTTCTACACCTCGATCGAGCAGGGGACGATCGGCATCAGCGCTCGCGACGCGCACGGCGACGAGCTTCGCGCGCTCGAGGCGTCGTCGATGGACTACTACGCGAGCCTGCGCAGTGCGTGGGCGCAGAACCGGGAAGCGGAGATCTGGCGCCGCAGGACCGACGGGGGACCGATCCGGCGCTTCGAGCGCTTCCTAGACCCCGCCTCGCTCGACCCGTCCCGCGGCGAGGTCGTCGATGCGGCTGCGCATCGCCGCGACCAGGGCGGGGAAGCCCTCGCGCTCGAGGACTGAGGCGTAGTCCGAGCGCCTGAGCGCGAGCTCGCTCACCGTGCCCTTGAGGTAGACGTCGATGATCTTCCACCCGCCGTCCGTCCGGTGCAGGCGGTAGGTCATGTCGACGCTTTCGGCCGTAGGGTCGAAGATCCGAGTGCGCACCACGACCGTGTCGTTGGCCGCCGGCTCCTCTCCGAGCAGGTCGATCGTCTGCCCCGAGTCACGATCGAAGTTGGCGGCGTAGTTGGCGACGCTGAACTCGCGCGACAGCTCGATCCACTGCCGGCGCTCCACCTCACCGAGCGACTTCCAGCGCGGCCCGAGCGACTTCTCGGCCATGAACGGAACGTCGTAGGCCTCGCTCACCACGGGGGCGAGGCGCCCTACGCGCCCGGCATAGCCGAGCTGGTCGGCGTGGCGCAGCACGTCGACC
>CAZGUU010000341.1:0-5310 GCA_964529315.1 uncultured Enterobacteriaceae bacterium | reverse complement strand
CATGGACATGACGATCGAGAACCTGAGCCGCGGCGACCTCCCCAAGCGCCCCCTCACGCTCGACGACCTGGCCCGCAAGATCGACGCTGGGCGCGACTACTTCGCGCTCATCGTGCCCTGGATGCAAGCCATGGTGCGGCTCAACCGCGACGGCTCGCTGAACTGCTTCGAGACCGCCGACGGAGCGGTGCAGAGCGCCGGGGGCGTTCCCGGGGGGAGCCCAATCACCGGGTACTGGCGCCTCGCACCGGACGAAGCCCTGGTCATGGCGGTCACGCCGCCGGCCGACTGCTCTTACTGGGACGTGCAGGTGGGCAACGTCTGGTACGAGTCGTGGGATTACCGGCACTTCGGCTCGGGGCTCGGCGGCCGGCAGGTCGAGCCGAACCCGGACGGCAGCGTGACGCTGGTGCTCGCGGAGCAGGACCCCGGCACGACCAACTGGCTCGAGTGCGCCGGGCACACCGAGGGGCACATGGCGATCCGCTGGCAGGCGATCGCCGGCGAGCCGCCCAGGCCAGACTGCCGCGTGGTCGACGCCGCGCAGCTCGCCGAGGCACTCGGCCACCTGCGGCGGGTGAGCCCCGGGGAGAGGCAGGAGGAGCGCCTGCGGCGCCGGGCCGCCGTCGAGCGCCGCTTCCGCCTCTGAGATACGAGCCGAGGCGGCACGCCGATGCCCGAGGGCCGCGCGGATCGGGCCCGGCGGTCGAACTAGGCGCACGGGGCCCGCTCCCGGCCGCCACGCCGCGCGCCCGCAGGCAAGGAACGACGAGAGGAGCTGCGATGATCGACCGAAGGCTGGGGACGCTCGAGCAGATCGGCTACGTGACGACCGACATCGAGGCAGCGTGCCGCACCTGGACCGAGACGCAGGGCGTGGGCCCGTGGCTGCTCACCCGCGGCCTCGAGTTCGTGGGCACCTACGACGGCCAGCCGACCCGGCCGAAGCTCGACGTCGCCCTGGCCTACCAGGGCAACGTGCAGGTCGAGCTGATCCAGCAGCTCGACGACGAGCCCTCTCCCTATCGCTCGTACCTGCGCCAGGGCTGCCCCGGGATCCACCACGTCGGCGTCCTGGTCACCGACGACATCCACCGGCGCATCGACCAGGCGATCGCCCAAGGCCTCGAGCTACGCTACGACGTCAGGGGAAACGGCGAGATGCGCTTTGCGTACTTGACGCTACCCCAGATGGCCCCGGTATTCGTCGAGCTCATCGACACCCCGCCCTGGCTGCGCGAGACCTTCGACCAGCTGCGCGCCGCCGCCGCGGCCTGGGACGGGCGCAATCCGTTTCTCGGCTAGCCCCCACCACCGTCGATCAGGGCCGCAGCCGACGACCGCCGCGGCGCCCCCCTGCCACGCGTCAGTCCAGCCGCCACCTGCGGTGCACCCAGAGCCACTGCTCCGGGTGGGCACGCACCACCTCCTCCAGATCCCGGTTGAGGCGCGCCATGGTCTCGGCGAGCGCCGCGGGATCCTTGCCGGGTGGCGGCGGGTCGATCGGCGGGCACATCAGGATGTCGTGCTGCGTGCTCTCGCCGCGCCGCACCAGGGCTCCGACCTGGAGCGGCGCGCGGGTGAGCTGCGCCAGGCGGGCCGGGCCGGGAGTGGTCGCCGCCGGCCGACCGAAGAAGGGCACCGCAATGCCGGTGGCCCCGGTCGCGTGCTGATCGATCGGCAGCCCGACCAGCGCTCCACGGCGAAGCAGGCGGAGGATCTCGCGCGCCGCGGCGTGCTTGTAGATGACGTCGGTCCCGGCGCGTGATCGCAAGCGGTTCAGCAGGTCGTCGAGGCGGGGGTTGCGCAGGGCGCGGTGCACGATGTGGATCGGGTGGCCCATCAAGCCCTGCGCCTGGACGAGCAGCTCCCAGTTGCCGAAGTGCGAGGCGGCGATGATCGCGGCCCCGCCCCGCATGCGCTCGCGCCAGCGTTGCTCGTCCTCGAGCGAGAAGAAGCCGATGCGCTCGTGGATGTTGCCCGGCCGCAGATCCTCGAACCAGGCGACCTCCGCGGCCATGCGGCCCAAGTTGCGCAGCGAGGCGCGAAGCGTCGCCTCGCACCACGCCGCGTCGCGCTCGGGGAAGGCGCGGCGCAGGTTGTCCAGGCCGAGCGGGCGCAAGCGCGGCGAAACCATGCCCCCCAGCTCGACCAGCCGCGCCATGATCGCGCAGCTGCGCTCGAGCGGCAGCCGGCGCAGCCCGGCCAGCGTCGCGACGATGACCCGGTACTCGAGCCCTGCGCGCAGGGGCGAGATCGGCTGCTTGTGGCGACGGGGTGCGGTGCTCACGACCCGGGCGTTCTACTCGTGCGACGGGCCGCTGGCCAGCCACGCCCTCGCGCGACGGTCGGGCCCGCGCCTGCGGGCCGGCAGCCCTCTGCCGACGGACCTCGTCGCGAGCTCTCGGCAGGGTAGGTCACCGCAAAGTCGACGCAAGCAATTGCCGAGCCCGGAGGGGACGGCTAAGAGCACGCCGTGGGGGGATCGCGCGGCAGGCTCGAAGACGCAGAGCCGAGCTCGGGCCGCAGGGCCGCGCTCGGTGCGCTGCTTTCGCTGGCCGCCGCCGTGACCCTCTGTGGCTGCCCTGCGCTCCGGCCCGCCACGCAGCCCAGCGCCGGCGAGATCGGGCCGCCGGCAGTCCTCGACCCCTCGCTCCTCGACCGGGGTTGAGAGCGCAAGCGGGAATCCCGTCCCCTCGCTCGACACCACCGGGCGACCACGCAGCCGCGACGGCGAATGCGGGCCGCGCAGCGACCCAGCGCTGCGCGATGCACGGGCAGATCCGCTGAGAGGAGAAGAGGCCCGACTCGGCCCCCGAGAGGCCGCGCCGCGCCGGGTGCCGGCCGCTCACGGCAGCCGCGCGCCCTCCGAGGCCGGGGACCGCCGGGCGCGGAAGTCGACCGCGCGGCAGCGGCCGCGCAGCAGCGCCTCGACCAGATCCCGCTCGTCGTCGATCCGATCCTCGAGCTCGGTGGCGCACACGCCGACGAAGCTCGCCAGGTGCGCGTCGCTGCCGCCGAAGCCGAAGTAGCCGTGCTCGCGCATGAGGTGCAGGACGCGCTCGTTCTCGGCCGCCTTGCTGCCGCCGTTGAGCTCCTCGACGGCGACCACGCCCTCGAGCGGCGCCGTGCGCTCGTAGTGCGCGCACAGGCCCACGTTCACCCGACCCGGGTGGCAGGGCGCGGCGATCCCGCCCATGCGCGCCACCTCGGTGACCAGCTGCTGCGCGGGCAGGCGCACGTCGGAGAAGTCGAAGCGCCGCAGAATGTCGCGATTCACGCCGAACACCAGGATGTGCCCGTACTCGGTCTCCACCTCGGCACCGCGCAGGATGCGCAGCCCGTAGCGGTCCTCGAGCGGGCGGTAGTCGGCGTTCAGGTCGAACTTGCGGTGCTCGGTCAAGACGAAGCCGTCGAGCGGCCGCTCGTCGCGCTTGCGCGCCAGGATCTTGAGGTAGGCCTCGGCCGGCGCGCGGCTGTCGTCCGAGGCTTCCGAGTGGAGGTGAAGGTCGAGGATCACGATGGGCTCCCCTGTCGCTCGTGGGGCTCAGCCGGCCTCGAGCGGCCGAAAACGCGGGATCGCGATCTCGTCGCTGGCATCCTCGAAGGTCACCTCGACCGGCATCCCGATGCGCACCTGCTCCGGGGGGCAGCCGACCACGTTGGTCAGCATCTGGACGCCCTCGTCGAGCAGGACGTAGGCCAGGACATAGGGCAGCGCCTCGCGAAAGCCGGGCATCTGGTTCTGGTGGGTCACGGTGAAGGTGTACACCGTGCCGCGACCCGAGCAGAGCGTCCACTGCGCGTCGGGCGAAAAGCACTCGGGACACAGCGCACGCGGATAGTAGCGAAACGCTCCGCAAGCGCGACAGCGCTGCAGGGCGAGCTCGTGGCGGCGGCACGCCTCCCAGAAGCCTCGGGACTCCTCGTCGACCCGGGGTAGAGGCTTGGTGTAGGCGGGCTTCTCGGGCATCGTTCGGTCTCCGTTCGCGCCGCGCGGGCGTTCCTCAAGCCTTGGCCAGGATCAGCGTCGCCCCGCTGTGGCGCAGGCCGAGCATGCCACCGGTGCCGTGGCACAGCGCGATGCGCGCGTCCTGCACCTGGCGCGGGCCGGCCTCGCCGCGCAGCTGCCGGGTCGCCTCGATCACCAGGAAGATGCCGCGCATCCCGGGATGGTTCGACGAGAGCCCGCCGCCGTCGAGGTTCACCGGCAGCGCGCCGCCCAGCGCGATGCGACCGCCCTGCACGAACGCCCCGCCCTCGCCCGGCTTACAGAAGCCGAGGCACTCGAGCGTCAGCAGCACGGTGATGGTGAAGGAGTCGTAGATCATGCACAGGTCGACGTCGGCGTGCGCGACCCCGGCCCGCTCGAAAGCCCGCCGGCCCGATTGTCGCGCGGCGATGTCGAGGATGTCGCGCCGGCCGCCACCGGAGTGGCGAGCGGCCGTGCCCGCGCCGAGCACCACGACCGGCGGCTTGCGCAGGTCGCGCGCCCGCTCGGCGCTGGTCACGACCAGCGCGCCGCCGCCGTCGGAGATCATGCAGCAGTCGAGCAGGTGGAGCGGCGAGGAGATCGTCCGCGAGGCGAGCACGTCGTCGACCGTGATCGGGTCGCGGTAGCGGGCGTACGGATTGTGCATCGCGTGGCGCCGCATGGTCACGGCGATCTCGGCGAGCTGCTCGCTGGTCGTGCCGTACTCGTGCATGTGGCGCTGCGCGGCCATGGCGTAGGTGCCGACCAGGGTCGGACCGAAGGGCGCCTCGAAGACGTCCGGCGGGTCCATCGGAAAGCCGCCGCCGGTGCCGATCGCGAAGCGCTCCGAGGCCGCCGTGCTGCCGTAGGTGATCAGCACCGTCGTGCACAGGCCGGCGCGAATCGCCGCGCCGGCGTGGGCGACCTGCGCCACGAACGACGAGCCGCCGATCGCCGTCGAGTCGAGCCAGTCGGGCCTGAGGCCCAGGTGGTGGCACATCGACAGAACGCCGATCGGTCCGACCCCGGAGGTGGCGTAGCCGTCCACGTCCGCGAGCGTGAGCCCCGCGTCCTCGAGGGCAGCTCGCGCCGATTCGGCGGCGAGCTGGTAGGCGGTCTTGTCCGGCGCTCGCCGCAGCGGGTGCTCGTGGACGCCGACGACGGCGATCTCGTTCTTCAGGCTCATTCGTCTCGCCTTCGCGCTCGGAGGGTCCGAGCGGCTCCTCCTCCCGTAACGCAAGTCGAGGCGGCCCGCCCGCCCGGCCGCCCAACCGCCACGCCGGCGACGTCGGGCATCCACCACCACCGCCGACCCGCCCCCCGGGGCGCCGGGAGCC
>CAZGUU010000340.1:0-5324 GCA_964529315.1 uncultured Enterobacteriaceae bacterium | reverse complement strand
CGTGCCCGCGTGCGGCCCGCGGTGCCCGGGCGCGCGCCCGCGCCGGCCGGCGTGCTGCCCGCGGCGTACACTCGAGCGCCGCGATCACCCGGTCGGCCACCTGATCGACCGAGAGGCCGGTCGTGTCGATCCGCAGCGGCACCCGGGCGTAGATCTCGGCACGCTGCGCGAGCAGCTCGCGGATCCGGCGCGTCAGGCTCGGATGGCCGTGCAGCAGTGGGCGGTCGGCGGCCGTCGCCCGCACCCGGCGAGCGATGGTGCGAGGGTCGGCCGTCAAGCATATGAGCAGGCCGCCGTCGGCCAGCGCCCCGCGGTTGCTCTCGTCGACCAGCGCGCCGCCGCCCGTCGAGACCACCGCGTCGCCCGCGGCGCAGGCCTCGGCGACCGCGCGCCGCTCGAGCTCGCGAAAACGCGGCTCGCCCCACGCGGCGAAGATCTCGCGCACCGGCATCCCGGCGATGCGCTCGGCCAGCGCGTCGGTATCGAGGAACGGGCAGCCGAGCCGCTCGGCCAGGCGCTGCCCGACCGCGGTCTTGCCCGTGCCCATGAAGCCGGTCAGCACGACGCGCACCCGTCCTCCTTCACGCCTCGCGAACCTGGGCGAGGTAGCCCTCTCGGTTGCGCAGGATCTCGCGGAGCGAGTCGCCGCCGAACTTTTCCAGGGCGGCTCGCGCCAGCTCGAAGGCCACCACGGCCTCGGCGATCACCGCCGCGGCGGGGATCGCCATCACGTCGGAGCGTTCGATGCTCGCCAGAGCCTCCTCCTTGCTGCACAGGTCCACCGAGCGCAGCGGTCGCATCAGCGTCGAGATCGGCTTGAAGGCGACGCGCACGACGAGCGGCTCGCCGTTCGACATCCCGCCCTCGGTGCCCCCGGCGTTGTTCGACAGGCGGCGGAAGCCGCGCTCCGAGCCGTCGTAGGCGATCTCGTCCTGTACCTGCGAGCCGCGCCGCCGCGCGGCTTCGAAGCCGAGCCCGATCTCGACGCCCTTGGCCGCCTGGAGGGAGAGCAGCGCGCCCGCCAGCCGGCCGTCGAGCTTGCGGTCCCAGTGGACGTGGCTGCCCAGGCCCGGCGCAAGGCCGGTCGCAACCACCTCGGCCACGCCGCCTAGGGTGTCGCCCGCTCGCTTGCACTCGTCGACCAGCGCCACGATCTCGCGCTCGGCCTGCGGGTCGGCGACGCGCACCTCGCTGCGCTCCGCGGCGGCGAAGATCGCATCGTGCGAGAGCCCCTCGTGGCGCGCCCGGATGCCGCCCACCTCGCTCACCCAGCCACGCACCTCGATGCCCAGCGGCCCGAGCAGGCACTTGGCCAGCGCACCCACGGCCACGCGCATGGTGGTCTCGCGCGCGCTCGCCCGCTCGAGCACGTCGCGCACGTCGCGGCGGTCGTACTTGAGCGCGCCGGAGAGATCGGCGTGTCCCGGCCGCGGCCGGGACACCGCGATCGCCTCGTCGCGGTCCTCGGCGAGCGGCGACATCTTGCGCGTCCAGCTCTTCCAGTCCCGGTTCTCGACGACCAGCGTGATCGGCGAGCCCAGCGTCTCGCCGAAGCGGATCCCCGAGCGCAGCTGCACCTGGTCGCGTTCGATCTTCATCCGGCCGCCGCGGCCGTAGCCCTGCTGGCGGCGCGCCAGGTCGCGGTCGATCGCCTCGGCGGTAACCGTCACCCCGGCCGGAAACCCCTCGACGACAGAGGTCAGCGCCGGTCCGTGGGACTCTCCGGCAGTGAAGAAGCGCAGCATGGGCTGACCGTAGCCGAGGCGCGCGCCCTGCTCTACCCTTCCGTGGGCGGAGGTGCCGGCTGGGCGGAAGTGCCGCCGCCGGGTGGCTCGCCCGGATAGGCGGAGAGCGCACGCTTGTCCCAAAGCTCGGTCGAGGAGGGCAAGGTCTGGTCGCCGCCGGTGCGCCAGACCACACGCGGTGTGATGAACACCAGCATCTCCTGGCGGCGGTCCTTGTCGAGCGTGCTCTTGAACAGCCAGCCGAGCACCGGGATCGAGCTCAGCCAGGGAACGCCCTGCATGTCCCGGTTGGCGCGCTGCCGGTAGACGCCGCCGATCACCACCGTCTCGCCCTCGCGCACCAGCACCTGCGAGGTCGCCTGGCGGCTGATCTCGTTGGGGATGTCGTCCGTCGAGACCTCGGAAGGCACGCTCGACTTCACGAAGAGCTGCATCAGGATGTAGCCGTCCGACGAGACCTGCGGGGTCACGCGCAGGATGATGCCGGTGTCGATCGCCTGGGTGGCCGTGGTCTGGCTGCCGGCGGCACCGCCTGCGCCGGTGTTGATCACCGTGCCCGTCGAGGGCAGGCGCACGCGCAGGATCTCGAGCGCCTCGATCGTCGCCTCGGTGTTGTTGAGCGTGATCACCTTGGGCCGCGAGATCACCTTGCCCTTGCCCGCCTCCTCGAGGGCGGTGATCTGCGCGTCGATCTGCGAGCTGCCGGAGAGCGAGCCGAGCAGGAGCCCGAGCGTGGTCCCCGCGCCCGGGCGCACCCCGGAGGCAGGGAAGTCGAACATGATCGGCGAGACCGCCTGGCCATCCTCGCCGACGCTGGTGCTCGGCCCCTCACCACCGATCGTCACGCGGCCGGGGAAGTTCTTGCCCGTTGGGTTGCCGGTCTCGGGGCTGGCCTTGTACTTCGCACCCCAGCGGATGCCCAGGCTGCGATCGATGTTCGTGTCGCCCTCGAAGATCAGCCCCTGGATCGCCACCTGCGGCGTCTGGACGTCGAGCTTGCGCACCAGCTCGCGCGCGCTGGCGATGCCGTCGGCGATGTCGCGCACGATCAGCGTGTTGGTCGCGTCGTTCACCTGCACGCTGCCGCGGCTCGACAGCAGACCGCGCCGCTGCGCTGCGGTGTCGCCGAGCGGCGCATTTCCCAGGACACCCTGCTGGGAGATCTGCGCGGCCGCCACCGATGCGGCGCCGGAGGTCGAGATGCCCCCCTGGAGGATGTTCGCCAGGTCGGCCGCCTTGACGTAGTTGATGCGGATGTAGTCGGTGCGCAGTGGCTCGAGCTCCTGGCCGGCCTGCCGCGCGGCGAGGCGTGCCTTGCGCTCCTCCTCGAGGCGCTTGGCGGTCGAGACGGTGATCACTTCGTCGAACTCGACCTGCTCGAGGCCGGTGGACTTGAGCAGGATGTCGAGCGCCTGGTCCCAGGGGACGTCGCGCAGGACGATCGTCACCCGTCCCTTGACGTCGTCGGTGGCGACGATGTTCCTCTGCGCCACGTCGGCGAGGATGCGCAGGACGTTCAAGATGTCGGCGTCCTTGAACTCGAGCGACACGCGGCGGCCGGTGTAGCGCCGCTGCGCGCCGTCGGCTGGCATCCCGGGCGGGGGATCTGGCGCGGCCTCGATGGGAGGGCTCACGCCGGTCTGCGGTGCCGGCGGCGCGCTGGCGAGACTAGGCGACTGCGCGGGTCGGCCGGGGAGCTCGGGCGTGCGGCTGCCGAGGGCCGGCGCAGCGTCCGCCTCTGGTGGGTCGGAGATCGCCGCGACCTCGGGGCCAGCCGCCGCGGCCCCCGCTTGGTCGCCCGTGGCCCTGGCCAGGGCCCACGCAGCGTGCGCGCTCGCGTCCTCGGGTGCACCGGGCGCGGTCCAGGCGACCGACGTCATGCCGCCCCGCGGCTGCTCGCCCAGGGCGACGACCACCGCGCTCGACTCCAGCCGGCTCTCGCACGACGCCGCCACACCGGGCTCGACGTCGACCACCAGGCGCAAGCGGCCGGGATGGCTCCCCACCCGGATACGCGGCGCCAGAGGGTCGCCGGTGGCGATCGTCTGCTGCCCCTTGGCGGCAACGGCGGGGCCATCGACGTCGATCACACAGCGGCGTGGATGGCTGAGCTCGAAGGGGTGGATCGCGGTCGGCGTGCGGGAGAGCTGCACTACCAACCGCGTGCCGCTGCTCGCGCTGGCACGGCGCACCTCGAGCGCTCGCAGCTCGGCCTGTGGGGTGAAGCTCGGCGCGGCAGCCGCCGCGGAATCGCCGGTCGCCGGCGCGATGCTCGTGCTGACGCGCGTCTCGTACTCGACGGGATCGGCCTCGGGCTTGTGCGCCGCGCAGGCGCCCAGCGAGACGGCCAGGCCGAGGACTCCTGCCGCCGCCGCGAGCCGGCGGCTCACCGCGCCGCCTCCGTGACGTCCGCTGGCAGCTGGAGGACGTACTCCTTGCGATGCTTCTCGCCGATGACGTCGGTTTGCCATTCCACCACCACCACCTGCCTGGGCTCGATCGCCGTGACGATGCCGCCATTCGGCCCGATCGGCGTGCCCGGCGTCAGGATGAAGCCGAGCCCGGCGCTGTCCTCGACCATCGCCCGCGGCGGCAATACGTTGTAGACGATGCCCACCAGCTTTAGCTGCCCGATCTCGTAGCGTTGCAGCGGCGAGAGCGGCTCGGCGCTCTCCGCCGATTTCTCCGACTGCAGGGCGAAGGGCCGGAAGGGATCGCGCTTGCCCTCCGCCCGGTACGCGTACGGCGTGGGGTCTACCTGCAGCGCGGCGGCCGGACCGCCGCTCGCCCCGATCGCGGCGCCGCAAAGGACGGCCGCGCCGAAGGCCGACCATGCGCCCCCCCACCTCACTGAGTCTCCCCCTTGATCTTCTTCTCCTTGATGAGCCTCTGGCGCTCGGCCTCGGAGAGGAAGCGGAAGGTCGTGATTTGCGAGCCCGCCTGAAGGACGAGGTCGCCGTCGACCACCTTGGGATCCTTGGCCGAGATGTCCGAGACGTTGACGATGCGGTCGAGCTTGCCGACCTCGTCCAGGAAGCGGGCGACCTGATGGTAGGTGCCGCGCACCTGCATCTCGACGGGAACCTCGGCGTAGAACTCCTGATAGGCCTCCGGCTTCTGGCGGAAGATCAGGATGTCCAGCCCGGAGTCTCGACCGAGGTTCGAGATGGAGCTGAGCAGCTCGGGGATCTCCTTCTCGTCGGGCAGGCGAGTGATGGCCAGCTTGAGCTGGCGCTCGAGGTCGTCGACCTCCTTCTTGCGATCCGGCATGCGGCCGGCCTCGACCACCTTGCGGTCGCGCTCCTGGAGCAGGGCGTCGATGTGCTCCGCCAGGGAGGCAGTCCTGCCCTGCCGTGGGCTCACCACGAGGAAGTAGTAGCCCAGCAGGAACAGCAGCGGCGCGCCCACGGCCACCGCCAGCTTGCGTCGTGGCTCGAGGCTCTCGAGGAGCTCCCAGAAGCGGCTCATCGCGGCGCTCCCGCAACCGCGGCGGCCGCGGCGTCCTGCGCCCGATCGCGCGACTCGGACTGCCCCGCCGCGCGCTGCGCCGCAACGCGCGCGGCAACCGCGCCGCCGAGC
>CAZGUU010000339.1:1043-5331 GCA_964529315.1 uncultured Enterobacteriaceae bacterium | reverse complement strand
GGAACCCCAGCGCCCGCCGACCCTGGTCGAGACCGGCTACGACGGGCGGGTGCTGCGCCTGGAGTCGACGCCGGAGGAGGCGGCGGTGGCGCTCCTCGACGTGGAGGAGGGGGTGCGGGAGCGGATCGCGGACATCTTCGTGGAGCGGGCGGAGTTCCTGGACCGCGTCGTTTCGGAGGAGATCGATCGCCTGACGCGCCTGGGCACCGCGAGCGAGACCGGCGATGGCCTCACGGTCGCGACCGAGGTGTTCGCCCTGCTGCGGCGGTTGCACCCGCTCTTCTCGAAGGGGCGGCTCGAGGATCGCATCGCCGCGGAGCTGCCCGAGCGCGAGGCGGCGAAATTCAGGGCCCTGGTGCGCGAGTACTGGGGCGCGATCATCGACGAGAAGCTCGCGATGCCAGCGCCCAAGAAGCGGGCCCGGTGGGAACTGCTGGTGGAGGCGAAGGCGGAGGCCGTGGGCGCAGAGGTGGAGCGGTCCTTCCAGCGGCTGGCGATGGGCCCGGGCGGCGGGGCGCAGTTGCTTTTCGGGTATCTGAAGATCCGGCCCGAGCAGGAGGAGCGGGTGATGCCCCTCTGGATCCGGTACCTCGAGCTGGCCGATGAGGGTGAAGGGGAGAGCCGGGAGGCGAAGATGCTCTTCGTGAGCATGCTGGCGCACCTGGATGAGAGCCAGCGGAAGAGGATTCTGGGAATCGCCAAGTAAGGGGGACGAGATGGGACGGGTCATTGCCGGCGCGGCGATGGTGGTTCTGGCGGGGACGCTGGCGTATGGCCAAGCGGGGGGCCAGACGGGGGGCGAGGGGGGGATCCGGGTGGGCGGGCAGGCAACCCCGCCGCTGGCGGGGCCGAGCGCGGGCGACGCGATCGCGAAGCCGACGCTCGTGGAGCGTGCCTATGACGGAACGCTCAAGCGGCTGGAGCTGCCGCCGGCGGAGGCCGCGGTGGCGCTGCTCGAACTGGATGATGCGGCGCGGGTGAGGGTCGAGGCTCTGATCGCGGAACGGGCGGCCGCGGTGGATGAGGTGGTGATCGGGAACATCGAGCTGCTGGTGAGCGTCAAGGGCGCGGGGGAGAGCGGCGACCGGGTGCGGGCGATCGGCCTGCTGCGGAAGCTCGACGAGGCGTTCGGGGGGATCGAGCCGGTGCGGAAGTTCGAGGAGAGGCTCGGCGGGGCGATGGGTCTGGTGCAGCGCCAGGAGTTCATGGCGCTGCTCGACGAGTACCGCGATGCTGTCGCGGAGGACCGAAGGCGGGCCCTTGAGCGGGAGGGCGCGGCGAGGCGCGAGCTTCGGCCGCGGGCGCTCCGCCTGCGCGCCGCGCCCCGGAGGCTGCGCCGCCCGCGAGCGAGCCCGCCTGGACCTGGCGCGAGCTGGCCGTCCTGGCGCTGGTCACGGCGGGGGCCGCGGCCGTTCGCCTCTACGAGATCGGCCTGCCCACCGACCTGGTGTTCGACGAGGTGTACTTCGTCGAGCAAGGTCGCAACTACCTCAAGGGCCAGGACTTCATGGACCCGCACCCGCCGATCGCCAAGCTCGCCATCGCGCTCGGCATCCACCTGATCGGCGACGCGCCGGCCGGCTGGCGCGCAATGAACGCGATGGCCGGCACGGCGCTGGTGCCGCTCTTCTACCTGCTCGCCCGCGCGCTCTTCCTGCGGCGCGCGGCGGCGGTCCTCGCCGCGATCCTCGTGGCGAGCGACGGGCTGTGCGTGGTCGATTCGCGCATCGCGGTGATCGACATCCACTACGTCACCTGGGCGGTCGCCGCGTACGTCGTCCTGATCAAGCTCGTCCGCGCCGGCCGCTTCGACAGCCTGCCGCGGCTGCTCGGCCTGGGTGCTCTGATCGGGCTCTCGGTGGGCGCGAAGCTCTACATCCCCTTCTTCAGCTTCGTGCTGGTGCTGGGAACGCTCGGCGTCGCCGCCTGGAGCGCGGCCGGCCGCTCGACGACTCCCGCCTGGCGCTTCGCGCTGCGCCCGGTGGTCGTGGTCGGCGCGACGGCGAGCGCGGTGTATGCACTGTCGTTCGCCCCGCACTACCTTTGGGGCTGGTGGCACTCGCCGCTCGACCTCGTCAAGTATATCGTCGTCAAGGTCCCCGAGTACCAGGCTGCCGTGAAGACGGCGACGCACCCCTACAGCTCGAAGTGGTGGACCTGGCCGCTCCTGCTGCGGCCGGTCTGGTACTACTGGAAGGATCCCGCGGCGGTGCCCGGCACGGTGGTCGGGATCTGGGGCGCGGGCAACCCCTCGGTGTGGTGGGCGGCGCTGCCAGCGCTGGCGTTTGCCGCCTGGAAGGCAGTGAGCGAGCGGCGGGCCGCGCTGGCCTTCGTCGTCGCCGGCTGGGCGATCCACCTCGCACCATGGGTGCCGATCTCGCGCACTCTGTTTCTCTATCACTACCTGCCCTCGCTGCTCTTCGCCCTGCTCGCTCTCGCCTGGCTGCTCGATCGCCTGTGGAGCGGCGAGGGATCGCCCCTCGAGCGCGGCCTCTGCGGCGCGGCGGTGCTGGGAAGCCTCCTGCCGGTGGCACTCTTCACCGCACCGGCATGGGGGACCATCGCCTTCCTCGGTGCGCTGATCGCCTACGAGGGGGCGGTCTTCTCGCAGCGCGGCGAGCGCGCGAGGATCGGCCGAGCGCTGGTGCTGGCCTACTGCGCGGCGATCCTCGCCGTGGCGTGGTACCTCGCGCCGATCTGGCTCGGCGTGCCGCTCACCAAGCAGGCTTGGCAAGCCCGGATGTGGATCTCGGGCTCGACGATCATGAACTGGATATGAAGAGCTCCTGCCTGGCCGGACGTTCACGGCCGATCGTGGCCCGCCTCGCCGTCCTGGTCGCCGTGCTGCTCGTCTCGTCCGAGGCCCGCGCCGCGGGCGAGCTGGTGCGCAACGGGCTGTTCACCGAGGGGGATGCCGGGCAGCCCGCCGGCTGGAGCACCGGGGCCTACGCGACCGGCCCCTCGGCGACGCAGTTCTCCTGGAGCGCCGATGCCTCGGGTGTCGGCGCGGCGACCGTCGAGAGCCGAGTGCCGAACGACGCGCGCTTCGTGCAGCGTATCCCCGTCTCGCCCTCCACCTGGTACCGCATCTCGGGCTGGATCCGCACCGACGGCGTGGGCCGCGAGCAGATCGGCGCCTACCTCTCGGTGATGGATACGTTCTTCAACTCGCGCGACCTGCGCGGCACCGAGGGCTGGCAGCCGGTGGTGCTCTGGGTGAAGACCGGCCCGATCGACACGGCGCTCGAGGTCGCCTGCCGGCTCGGCGGGTACGGCGCGCTCAACCAGGGAGCCGCCCACTTCACGGGCATCTCGGTCGAGGCGGCGGGAGCACCCCCGCGCGGAGCCGCGTTCGTGTACGGCGGCGCGGCCGACGAGGAGTCGCGACGCACCATTCCCTGGGGGCTGGCAGCGGCGGTCCTGGTGGCGGTCGGTCTAGCCGGACTGCTGTGGCGCTACCTGCTGCGCCCCGCGCGACACGAGCCGGAGCAGGCTCGGACGCAGAAGCGAGCGCGAAGGCCGGCGAAGTAGGCGCGCCTCCTCGCCGGGGTGGATCCCCGGGGAGGTCCGCGGGGAGGCCCGCGGATTGCGCGCGATGCGAGCCCGGGTTAGGCCACGGGCCATGGAGCTGCCGCGCTACGTCGGGGCGTTGTGCATCCTCGACGGAAAGCTCGACGCCAAGGGTTTCGCGGCGGCGGTGGCACCGCGCGCCGAGGCGTTGCTCGCGGACCTCGACGCCGCCTCCGACGGTGCCCCGGTGCGGGCACCCCGCGCGATGCCACGCGGCGCTGAGCGCCGACTCCAGGTGCGACGGACAGCTGCAGCGCCGCCCGGCGGCCACGCCCAGCTGATCGACGCCGTCGCCGAGGTCTGGTCGCGACCCCTGCCGCGATCCCGCTTTCCGTTCGAGGTGACGGTGGTCGAGGGCCTCGCCGGTGGCGAGTCGGCGGTCGTCGTCAAGGCGCGGCACGGAGTCTTCGACGAGGGCGGGGGAGTCGAGCTCCTCGAGCGACTGCTGCGCGCCGAGCCGGCGCTACGCGTGCCGGGGCCGGGCGCCCCGACCCAGGCGGTCACGGTGGAGCAGGGCGCGACGCTGCGTCCCGTCCCGCGATCGAATTCCGCCCTGCAGCCGCCCGCATCGCTGGCCGTCCGCCTGGCACGAGCCGTCGGCGCCGTTGCCACACCCTGGATCGCACGCTCGAGTGAGCTCACGGGCGAGCTCGCCCGCGGCTTGGCCGGCCTTCTCGAGCCCGGCGCGGCGCTCGAGCGAGCCCGCGAGGCGGCGCAG
>CAZGUU010000339.1:0-1033 GCA_964529315.1 uncultured Enterobacteriaceae bacterium | reverse complement strand
CGACCAGCCTGGTCGTCTCGACGCCCGGCCCCGAGACCCCGATCAACGGCCCGATCGGGGCGACGCGCCGGATCGGCTTCGTGCGCCTGTCGCGCGACGTCCTCGCGGGCATCGAGGAGGCGCTCGCGGCCCCCCTCGACGAGATCGTCCTGACGATCGTCGCCGAAGCCCTCGGCCGCTACTTGGAAGGGCGGGGCCGTACGACCGTCGCGCTCGATCTGATGGCGATCGTCAAGCCGCTGCCGGGCGATCCGCCGGTGGACGCGCCAGGCGCGCTGATCCCCCTGCCCGTCGGCACGCTGCCGCCGGCAGCGCGCCACGCAGCCGTCTGCGAGGCGCTGAACGACCCCATCGCGCGCACGCGGCTCGCCCGTCTCGAAACGCTCCTCGCGCTCTGCTCGGCGCTGCCTGCGCCGCTGCGCGACAGCATCTCGACGATCGCTTGCCAGGCCGCCAACACCGCCTGCGTGCGGGTGCGGCCGCCGCGCCCAGGGCTCCAGGTCGAAGGCCGTCGCGTGGCGCTGCTCGTCCCGATCGCACCGCTGCCGTGGAACGTCGGTCTGGGCTTCGCCTGGACGCAAGGCGCCGACGACGAAGTGGTGATCGGCCTTCAGGCGGACACGGAGCTGGTTGCGGGCCTGGGCCCGGTCGAGGATGCCCTGCGCGCGGCCTACGTCGAGGCGGCTGCGGCCGCGGGGGTGCCGGCGATCGACCCCGAGCGCGCCAGCGCGTGAGCCGGCGCTCGCCGCGCAAGAACGACACGGAGCCGAGACGCGGGCACCCTGCGCCAACACCCGCAAGAGGCTGAGAGCGTGAGCGGCAATCCCCTCGCGTCGCTCGGCACCACCGGGTGACGACGCAGCCGTGACGGCGAATGCGGGATCCGGAGCGACTCCGCAGCCGCCGCGGGATACCCGCGCAAGCGAAGCTCACGAGATGGATGCGCGGCCCACCCGGCGGCGAGGACCCACAGCGAAGGGACCCGCATTCGCCGTCGCGGCGGACCACAGGCACCCTGGGCCTGTCCGGGGAT
>CAZGUU010000338.1:0-5354 GCA_964529315.1 uncultured Enterobacteriaceae bacterium | reverse complement strand
GCAGCCGGCAGATCGGCCGCCGCAGTAGGACCCAGCTGTGGCGCTCGGGCTCAGGCTCCCGCGGCGTCCTGCTCCTCGGGTGCCGCCGGAAGCCACACGCGAAACGTGGAGCCCGAGCCCACGACGCTCTCGACCTCCACGGTTCCACCGAGCAGGTCGAGCAGGCGGCGGACGATGTGCAGGCCGAGGCCGACACCGCTCCAGCGCCGGCCGATCGGGCTCTCGATCTGGACGAAGGCGTCGAAGATCCGCGCCAGCGAGTCCGCCGGGATGCCGATCCCCGTGTCGCTCACCCGGAGCTCCACCCCACCGTCCCGTGGGCGAGCAGCGACCATCACGCTGCCCCGCTCGGTGAACTTGAGTGCGTTCAGAACGAGGTTCTTGACGATGATCTTGAGCTTCACCGCGTCCGTGCGCAGCCGGGGCAGATCCGCCTCGATGAGCCACTCGAGCTCCACGTCCGGCCGGCCGGGCAGATCCCGCGCCTCCGCCTCGACCTCCTCGAGCAGCCTGCGGACGTCGACCTCGCCCACCTCGAGCGACACGCGCTGGGTCTCCAGGCGGCTCAGGTCGAGCGTCGCCTCGACCAGGTCGAGCAGCTCACGCGCACTCGCGCTCACCCGGCGCAGCGGCTGCTCCTGCTCGGGCGCGACCTCGCCGAACGCCCCCTCGAGGCAGAGGTCGGTGTAGCCGATGATCACGTTGAGCGGCGTGCGTAGCTCGTGCGACATCGTGGCAACGAAATCGGACTTGACGCGATTGGCGCGCTCGAGCTGCTCGATCACGCGGCCGTGCTCGAGGGCGAGCGAGCCCAGGTGCGACAGGCCGTGGGCGATGCGCGCGCTACGCGGCGACAGCTCCTGATCGACCTGCCGGTGCGCGGCGGCCAGGCAGCCGACGACCTCGCCCCGGCGCCGCAGCGCGATGTAGGTGACGGCGACCACGCCGCTCTCCACGCTCAGCGCCCCGAGCTCGGCGCCCAGGACCTCGGCCGTCGGGAGCACCCGGGCGGGATCGTGGACGACCGTTTCTCGCCACATGCGCTCGACGAGACCCGGCCGCGCGCTGCTCGGCAGCCTCAAGACCCGCAGCAGCTCCCACACGCCTGGCTGGATGCCGTGCGCCGCGGTCGGCACGAAGACGTCCTCCTCGGGCTGTAGCAGCAGGAAGAGCGCCACCTCGCACTGCAGGGCCTCCGCGGTGAGAGCACAGAGCCGGTCGAGCAGCGCGGGCGTCCCCGCCGGGACGAGCAGCTCTCGGCCGACGTGCGCCAGGGCCTGGGCGACGGAGGCTTCGTCGCGCTGCGCCTGGACCAGGTCGATCACCTCGAGCGCCACGGCGAGCTGTGCCGCGACCCCCTCGACGAGGCGCACCTCGTCGGCCGAGAAGGGCTCCACCTCGGCGCGCGCGTCGCGAATCGCCGAGAACGCGCCCAGCACCCGCCCGTGGACGACCAGCGGCGCGATCACCGCCCGGCCGATGCGAAAGTGGGCCAGCACCTCGGCCGGGAACACGTCATCGTCCACCCCGGGCGCGACGAGGATCGTCCGTCCTTCCGAGATGCGCTGCGCGACGGTGCTTCCCAGCGGGTACTCGAGCGCGAAGCCCTCGTCGACCAGGTCCTCGGGCAACCCGAGCTGCGCGACCAGCTTGAACGACCGGCCGGCGGGACCGACGTAGTAGGTCAGGATGCGGTCGCAGGCGAGCCCCTCGGCGGCGTGCTGCTGGACGCGGCTCAGGAGCTCCTCGGGATCGAGCGTTCCGACGATGTCGCTGGTCACCTCGAAGAGCGTGGCACGCCCCTCGGCTGCACGCCGGCGCTCGGTCGCGTCCCGGCCGAAGGACACCAGGTGCGTGATCTCGTGATAATCGTCGCGCACCGGGCCGACGCTTTGCTCGAGGATCCAGCGCGTGCCGTCCCGGCGTCGGCTGACGACCTCGCCGCGCCACACCCGGCCGGCCAGCGCGGTGCGCCGGACGTCGGCGTAGAACGCATCGCCGCCTTCGCCCGCGCGAAGCCAGCCCAGGCTGCGCCCGAGCAGCTCGGCTGCCGGATAGCCGGTGAGCGATTCGCAAGCCGGGTTGGCGTAGACGATACGGCCTTCGAGATCGGTGAGCAGGATCGCCTCGGAGGACTGCTCGACGATCGAGCTCAGACGCATCCGCTCCGCCTCGATCCGGCGGCTCGCCGTGACGTCTCGGGCGACGGCGATCAGGCCGACGACGGCGCCGCCCGAGGGGGGTGTCTCGAACGCAGTGGCAGCTCCCGGGGCAGCCGCCGCACGATCCTGCCGCGTCGCGCGCTCTAGCTCCGCGACGCGCAGCAGGCTGCGCACCGCCGGCAGCAGGACCGCGGACTCGACCGGCCGCACCACGCGGAGAAGCCGCCCGGCCTCGAGCTCGCTCACGTCGCCGGGCGTACGAGCGAAGTGGTCGGCGACGAGGATCGCCGGCACGCCGAGAGCTTCGGCTTCCGAGCGCGGCCAGCCGAGAAGCTCGGTTGCACCCGGCGCATCGAGGTCCAGCACCAGGAGCTCCGCGCCGGCACCGACGGCCGCCGCCGCGCCGGTGGCGTCGTTTACCTCGACGACCTCGAATCCGGCATCCCGAAGGATCCGACCTGCGTCGTCCGAGGCACCGGCGGATCGCGAGCAACGGACGACGACGGTGCGGGCCCCGGCCGTCGAAGAGCTTGGCCGTGCTGCGTCTGGCATCCCTCCGAACTCATACCGGCCCCAGCGTTCCGAGGCGAGGGCTGGGCCACCGCCGGGCCAGGGCGCGCCCGCCGCGAGACGCCGGCCACGGCGCCGAGCGATGGTCGCGAGCAGTGCGCCAGCCACGGCACGACGCCGACGGCGGGCCTGGGCGGGCCGCGCGACGATTGTACCCGTTGCTCGTGGCGTGTCGCTCGCGAGTGCGCTGCTCGCGCGCTTCGCCCCGCCCGTCGCGGGTGCTAGCCTCGCGATCCCTGCGACGGTGAGGACACGAGCCCAGCAAGCGATTCTCTTCTGCGTCGCCGCCGGCCTGCTCTGGGCAGCCGATGCAGCCTCGGCCGGTCCCTCCGCGCCGGAGGCGGGTTGCCCGGCGGAGCTCGCTCGGGCGCTCGACGAGCCGTCGCGGACGACCGAGGAAGATTCGGTGGTCGCACCCGAGAAGCAGGCCTGGGAGGCCGCACACGGAGGCCTCGAGGCCGCCCGGCCCCACGTCCGGGCGCGGCTGCGCGGCTGGCCCTCGCGCCTGCTGGCCGACGCCGCCAGCCTGCCAGCCGACGACCATGCCTTCCTCGCGCGCCTGGCGCGGGATACGTGGCGCGGCCTCGACGCGCTGACCGACCGGGAGAGCGGCCTGCCGGTGGACAACGTCCGCCTGCAGCCGCGCCCCGACGATCCGCTGGCAGGACGAGTCGGCGACTACACCAACGTGAGCTCGGTCGGCCTCCACCTGATCGCCATCGTCGCCGCGCGCGAGCTGGGCCTGCTCTCGTCCGAGGAGGCGGCCGAGCGCGTCGCCCGGATCCTCGGCACCCTGGAGCGGCTCGAGACGCACAACGGCCTGCTCTTCAACTACTACGACACGACCTCGCTCGAGCGCACCAGCGACTTCCTGTCGTTCGTCGACCTCGCCTGGCTCGACGGCGGGCTGATCGTCGTGCGCGGCGCGCTCCCCGAGCTGGCCGCGCGCAGCTCGGCGCTGCTCGAGCGCTCGAGCCTCGCATCCTTCTACGACCCGGAGCGCGGCCAGATGTCGCACGGCTACTGGGTGCGGCGCCGCGAGCGCTCCCGCTACCACTACGGTGTGCTCTACACCGAGGCACGCCTCGGCGTTCTGCTGGCGATCGGCCGCGGCGATGCCCCCGCGGATGCCTGGTTTCGCATGGTGCGCACGTTCCCAGCGGCCTGCACCGGCCAGACGCTGCCGCCGCACGACTCACGCCTGGCGAGCGCGCGCGGGCAGAGCTTCTGGACGGGCCTCTACGAGTGGCAGGGGCTGCGCTACGTCCCTTCGTGGGGCGGCAGCCTGTTCGAGGCGCTCATGCCCACGTTGGTGCTCGACGAGCTGCGCCACGCGCCGCGCAGCCTGGGACCGAACGGCCGGATTCACGCGGTCGTCCAGGAGCGCTACGCTCGCGAGGTGCTGGGCTACCCGGTCTGGGGCCTCTCGCCGAGCGCGACGCCCGGCAGCGACCGCTACGGCGAGTACGGCGTTCGCGTGCTCGGCTCGCACGGCTATGCACCGGGCCCGGTGTCGCCGCACGCCGCGGCTCTGGCGTTGGCGGTCGCACCCGAGGCGGCGACCGCCACGCTGCGCGAGCTCGCGCGGCGCTACCCGATCTACGGCGACTACGGCTTCTACGATGCCGTCCTGCCGAGCTCCGGCGAGGTCGCGACCACCTACCTGGCCCTCGATCAGTCGATGCTCTTCATCGCCGCGGCAAACCACCTGGGCGGCGGCCGCATCCCCGAGCGCTTCGCCGCCGACCCCCTCGTCCGGCCCGCGCTCGGCGTGCTTGCCGAGGAATCGTTTTTCGATTGACGGCAATGGCGAGCCTCGAGTTCGACCACGTCGAGAAGGTCTACCCGGGCGGCACGCGGGCGATCGCCGACCTCTCCCTGCGGGTCGCCGACGGCGAGCTCCTCGCCCTGGTCGGCCCGTCGGGCTGCGGCAAGTCGACGCTCCTGCGGCTGGTCGCGGGGCTCGAGCAGGCGACGCGCGGCAGCCTCGCCATCGGCGAGCGCGTGGCCGATGCGCTCTCGCCGCGCGAGCGCAACGTGGCCATGGTCTTCCAGGACTACGCGCTCTATCCGCACAAGACGGTGCGCGGAAACCTCGAGTTCCCGTTGCGCATGCGCGGCCTGCCGCGCGCGGAGATCCGCCGCCGGGTCGATTGGGCGGCGGGCCTGCTCGACATGGGCTCGCTGCTCGAGCGCCTGCCCCGCCAGCTCTCCGGCGGCCAGCGCCAGCGGGTCGCCATGGGCCGAGCGCTGGTGCGCGAGCCGTCAGTCTTCCTGCTGGACGAGCCGCTGTCGAACCTCGACCCGCAGCTGCGCGCTGGCGTGCGCGCCGAGATCGCCGACCTGCAGCGCCGCACGCGCACCACCATGCTCTACGTGACGCACGATCAGGCCGAAGCGATGACTCTGGGCGAGCGCGTCGCCGTGCTGCGCGGCGGACGGCTTCTGCAGGTCGCGCCGCCCCGCGAGCTCTACGAGCGCCCCGCGGACGTGTTCGTCGCCGGCTTCCTCGGCAGCCCGCCGATGAACCTGTTCCCGGCGCGCCTCGCCCGCACGGCGCACGGGGCGCTCGCGCTGGCGATCGGCGACGACCTGGTGGCGCTGCCCGCGGAGCTCGCCGCG
>CAZGUU010000337.1:0-5371 GCA_964529315.1 uncultured Enterobacteriaceae bacterium | reverse complement strand
CGGAAGTATCGCGACGCAGCTTCCAGTGTGCGTCGCTATCCGAGCACTCGCGGAGCGCTCAGCTTGGCGAAGTCGCGATCGTGGGTCACCAAGGCATCGGCGCCGATGGCGAGCGCGCTGGCCGCTTGGATGGCGTCCGGCAACTTGATCTTCAGCGTTGCGCGCAGTCGTGCGGCGCTCTCCGCGATGTCCATCGACAGTTCGACGACTTGCCAAGATTCGAGGACTGCCCGGTATCGTCTGACGGCTGATTCATCACCCGCACCGATTGGCCCAGCCAAGACCTCCGCCACCGCGATGGTCGTGACCGCGAACCTCAGCTCACCGCTTGCGTGACGATGGAAGAGTGGCCGGAAGCGCGAGGCGAACTCGCGATGGCCCTCGAGGAGGTAGATGATTGGTGCGCTGTCGACAAGGACCAACGCGCCATCGTGAAGCGCGGCCGACTCTAGCCGTTCCATTCGTCGCGGAGCCGTCGGAGGGTGCTCCGGCTGTCCTTGCCCCAGTACCCCTTGCCCGACCCGGCCAGAGCAATGAGCGACCTCTGCTTCGAGGCCGCGATGTCCTTGAGCGGGACGAGCGCGGCAACCGATCGTCCATGCCGCGTGATGATGGTGGTGCGACCCTTCTCGGCATCCGCCAACAACAGTGGCAGCTGGTTGCGGGCCTCTTCAGCGCCCTTGCGTTGGGGTTTGGTCACGACGGCACTGTACAGACCGTACGGACTCGCATCAAGCCCCCAGGGGGCCGCTTCGAAGGCTCGTACAGCGCCAGCAGATAGCCCGTGCAGGTGCCGAACGGCATTGCAAAGAGGATCGAGCGGCCGGAGGACGAGATCCAACCCGCCGACCCGTTCGCCTCGGAGTCACCGCTTCCTCTCACGGCGCGGCAATTGCCAGGCTCGCTCGGCTCGAGCAGACCGGCGCCGATGCCGGTGAGGTTGGTCCCGCGCACGTGCAGCGTTTGACTTCCATCGCCGCGCAACGTAGCCGTCGCGGCACGACCGGATGCGTCCACGCGATCCGCACCAGCGCGTCCTCCTCGTGCTGCTCGCTGGCGCGACCGGGATCAAGCTCGCCTTCGACCCGCCGCTCGCGGCGGGCCCCGACGCCGCGTACTACGCGCAGGTGGCGCGCCAGGTGATGGCGGGCAACGGCCTGGCGACGAGCGTGTCGCTCGCGCACCAGGGCCTGCGCGACCTGCCCGCACCGGCCACGATCTACCCGATCTGGCCGCTGCTGCTCGGCGCTGTCGCGGCGCGGACCGGCCTGGCCTGGGCCGCGGCGCACCTGGCGGAGATTCTCTACATCGTCGACCTCGCCCTGCTCTATGTCCTGGTCGACCGGCTGGCGTCGCGCTGGCTGCCGGCGCACGGGCGCCTGCTGAGCTCGGTCCCGTTCACCCTGGCGCACGCGAGCGTGCTGATTCTCGGCCTGAGCCGCGCCTTCAACCAGGCCACGTCGCTGCCCTATACCGAGGGTCTCGCATTCCTGTGGGTGCTGGCGGCGCTGCTCGCGATCGATGTGGCGAGCACCACCGAACGCCGCGGCTTGGCCTTGCTGGCGGCGGCTTCCGCCGGATTCCTCTTCGCGCTCGGCTACTTGACGCGCTTCCAGCTCGCGGCCGGTCCGCTGGCGGGCGTCCTCGCGCTGGTGGTCGGTCGCCACCCTCGCCGTCGCCGGCTCGCCGCCGCGGCGGCGATCGCGGCGGCGCTGCCGATCGCGGGCTTCGCTTGGTGGCTGTCCCGCTTCGAGAATTTCTCACCGGCGATGCTGCTCGACGTCGCGGCCTACCGACAGAACCCCGCGCTGCCGCAGTTCCGGGTGATGGTCGAGAGCCCAACGCGGCTTGGCTGGGTGGGCGACAAGCTCGCGGGCGTGGTCGTGGCGTTCGATCCCTTTGACCAGAGCTCCTACTACGCCGCGCTCGGCGCGGCGGTCTACGCGCCATTCCTCGCGCTCGGCGCGATCCTCTGGCGCCGCGAGTCCGCCCGGGCCATGCACCTGCTCCGCTCGCGCGGGGGGACGTCTCTGACCGCAGCGATCGCGGCCGGGCTCTTCTTCGTCCTCCCCATCCACTTCATCCACTTGCGATTCTGGATGCCCTGGCTCTTCGGCTGGCGCTACGGCCTGCCGCTGCTGTTCCTCGTCGTGGCGGCGCTCGGCGTCTGCCTCGCCGAGCGGGGCAGAGCGCTCCGGCTCGCGGCGATCATTCTCTGCGCCTCGTCGATCCTGCACGGATTGCGCGAGACGTGGCGCTTGCTTCGCGATCCGCCCGCGCCACCCACCTTCCTGGTCGAGGTGGGAGCCTGGCTCGACTCGAGACCGGGCCGGACCAACGCGCTCGCCGTCGAACCGCAGGCGCTCTCGGCGCACACCCGAGCCGGGCTCTACTTCAGCACCTGCCAGAGCCCGCCGGAGCTGACCGAGACGTTGCTCCGCACCACGCCGATCGACGTCGTTCTGCTGCGACGAGAAGAGCTGCCTTGTCCCGCGTTCGCCACCGTGCTGGCGCACCTCGAGCGGGTGGCGAGTTTCGGCGAGGGCCCCGCGGCATTCACCGCTTACGTGCTTGCGCGGCCGCTCGAACGAGCGGAGCAGTGAAGGGAGGGCCCATCGCATGACGATCAAGCGCCTGGCGCCATTGCGCCAGCTCGACCACGGCATCTGGCTGGCCGATCGCCCGCAGCGCTTCCACGGGCTCGAGGTGGGGACGCGCATGACCGTGATCCGCCTCGCCGACGGGAGCCTGCTGCTGCACTCGCCGGTCGAGCTCGACTTCGAGCTGCGTTGCGAGATCGATCGGCTCGGTCGCGTCCGCCTTGCGGTGGCGCCGAATCGCGTCCACCCGAGGCGCTCCAGCGCCAGGATGGGCCTCGGCTTCCTTGTCGGCCGTCCGCATCTCCAGGTGATGGACAAGGCGACCGGCGAGAAGGAACTCCTGGAGTGTACGCAGCGGTAACGACGACCGGCACGGCCTGTCGAGACGGGACGTGGGCTGCCCAGTCGCGGCGGTCAGAAGAACGCGCCGGCGTGCAACCGCGAGAGGAACTCGACGACGGGAAGTACCTCGAGCTCGCCGAACGTCAGAGGATCACGGCCGCCATAGACCCCGATCCTCTTCTCGACGGTGATGCCGTCGGTGTGGCTCAACGAGCGCATCGGCTCCTCCCACTCGCGCTTCCACCTGGGCGCTGATTTGACTTCGATGCAGACGACGCGAGGCGGAGACGTCGGGGTCCTACGTCGTGTCTCCACGACGAAGTCGATCTCGACGCCCGCCGCGGTCTTGTAAAACGCGAGCGGGCGCTCCTTGCCGTGCACGTGGTTGTAGACGCGGAGCTCGTGGAAGATCAGCGTCTCCAGCGCGGTGCCCCGCCATGCCGGATCGACTGGGTCGCGCAGCAGCCCGCCAGCGGCCCGGGCCACGCCCGGATCGAACCAGTAGAACTTCGGATGAGCGCGCTCGCGAACCTTCACCTGCGGGCGGTAGGCGGGAAGGAAGTGGCCGAGCAGCGTGTCCTCGAGAATCGAGAAGTAGCCGTCGACACTACTGCGCGGCACGCGGGCGTCGCGAGCAATGCTCTCGACGTTCAACTGCTGGCCGTTGACTTGCCCGGCGATCTGCAGGAATCGCAGGAAGGGATCGATCTTTCGGACCAGCCCTTCTTCCCGGATCTCTTCCTTGACGTAGGTGTGGACGTAGGCGCTGAGCGTATCGACTGCTGTGCCGGGGTCGAGCACGACCATCGGCAGCAGACCCAGCTCGACCGCCCGGCCGAGGTGGAACCGCGGCCCGAGCTCTGCCGAGGTGAACGTCTCGAGTGACCGCGTGAGCGCCCGACCGCCGAGCAGGTTCGCGCCGCCCCGCTTGAGCTTCCGTGCCGACGATCCGCTGAGCGCGAAGCGCAGTCGCCGATCCTCGATCAGCCGATGCACTTCGTCGAGCAAGGCGGGGGCCTTTTGGACCTCATCGATGCACACCCAGCTCCCCGCAGGGCGTCGCCCGATCCGTGCCTCGAGGAGGGAGGGCTCGAGGCTGAGCTCGAGAAAGACCTCGGCTCGCAGCAGGTCGAAAGTCGGTGTGTTGGGGGGCAGGACTTGCCTGAGCCATGTGCTCTTGCCCACCCCGCGCGGACCGAAGACGAAAAAGGACTTGCCGGGGAGCGGCAGGAGGCGCGGCAGGGCCTCGATCACGAGATCTGCTATCGCATGAGTACCGTGGTTTTGCAATGCATATCTACGGTATAGCTGGCGGACTGGAAGACGCGCCAGGGGACGAGCCGGAGGTTGCACCAGAGCTGATCGTGGACGGGGCCGACGGGCGGCGATCCCGAGTCCGCGCGGCGCCAGGAGCCCGCCGCATACGGTGACCGCCGTCGTGGGCAGAGCTGCTGCGGCGAACATTTTCGGTCGACGTTCTCGCCTGTAGGGTCTGCGGAGGCCGACTGCGCCTCGTGCACCTCAGCACCGACGATCTTGCGGCTCCACACGTCCATCATCAGGTAGAGGTATGTCGCGTCCTCACGACCGAACGCGGCGATGCTGGCGCTGGCTCCCTGCGCTGCACAGAGCGCCTCGCACCCGCATCCCGCAACCACTTCGAGAGCGTCGGCTGTGGGATGCCTGCCTCCTGCGCATCGGGCTGCACCGTATACGGGTGATCGTCGGGTCGCCGCATGCGCTCGCGAGCCGGCGGAGAGCCGGCGTTGGGAACGACCCGTCATGGACAGCGCCTCGTTGCCGACCAGACGACTGCTTCAGAGATGCCGCCTCGCCCACGCACGGCAAGCCGCCGGAGCCGCGCCGAGCTCCCCGGCGCGCGCCTACACCGCGCGCTGCTTCTCCTCCAGCGAGCGGTACTTGAACACACCCGGTCGCGCCGGGGGCCGAGGCGTGCGGGCGAAGAAGCGGTGCAGCTGCCACCGTCGCACCAGCCCTTGCCAGATGCCCGGGTCGCCGGGCTCCCGCCACAGGCACTCCGCGGCTTCCTGCACGCTGCGAAACCTGCGAACCGGCACGTGGCTCACTCCTCGAGGCGAAACTTCTTGCGCAGGACTTCGGCATCGGCCTTGTCTTGCAGGCGAACCGTATCGCGCTTCATCCGGTAGAGGGTGTTGGCCGTGGCGACCCGCACGGGGATGTCTCCGTAAAGGTGAATGGTTGCATCGAGGTCGGTAAAGGTGAAGGCCTCGCCGAGCCGCGAGAGAAGGTCGATGGGCGTACCGTCGGGAGCCACGTACTGAATGGCCGGGTACTCCCCGGCGAGGTCTTCGGCGGTGATCTCTTCGATCGAGGGGTCGTTCCAGACCCGTCGCAGCGCCCGCCGCAGCGAAGCGACGTTCTCCGGGGTGGGACGCACGAAGAGGTCG
>CAZGUU010000336.1:0-5413 GCA_964529315.1 uncultured Enterobacteriaceae bacterium | reverse complement strand
GCCCGCGTGCGCTTCGCCGTTAACGTGGAGGGGCGCCCCCGCGCGCGCACGGCGCCGCGGCGCTGGCTCGCGGCGCGACGCCCCTCGGAGGTGCCCCCCACGACTCCGGGCGGCGGCGGGCCCGCCGCGGTGCCGACGTCGCCCGCGGCTCCGGCCGCACCCCCGAGCGTCGTGGCCGCGGTGCCAGCGGATACCCCGCCAGGGCCGGGCGCGATCACACCCTGAAGCTCAAGAAGCGAGCAGCCGCTCCGCGACGCGCTTCACCTCACCGGCCTCCACCTGGCCCTTGTGGGTCTTCATCACGTCGCCCACCAGGCGGCCGATCTGCTTGGGGTCGGCGAGTCCGAGCGTCGCGATGCGCTCGCGAACCAGCGTGCAGAGCTCGTCCTCGCCCATCCGGGCGGGCAGGAAGCGCCCGCAGAAGTCGATCTCGAAGCGCAGCTTGGCGACCTGCGCGGCGCCGCGCTCGCCGAGCTTCTCGTACTCCTCGAGCGCCTTCTGCATCTGCTTGCGGTAGGCGCCGATCACCTCGACGAGCAGGGCGTCGTCGACCTCGCCCGAGAAGCCCTTGGCGGTGCGCCGCTCTTGGATTTTGGACTTGACCATCCGGACGACGTCCAGCGTCGGCTGGTCCTTGTCGCGCATGGCCTGCTTGAGCGCCTCGTCCAGCTGCCGCTCGATCGTCATGCGACCTCCCTGCTCTGCGCTCTCACGCCGCTCAGTGCAGCCCGAGCCGATAGCTCATCGTCGAGAGCCGCTCCTTGAGCGGCGAATCGATCTCGATGGCGCCACGCGGGCACCAGTTGATGCACTCCAGGCACTGCACGCAGGCATCGGTGAAAAACGGCACGATCTCGCCGTCGACGCGGTCCAGACCGTGCACCTGGCAGCGCGACAGGCACGATCCGTAGCCGGTGCACTTCTCGAGGTTCAGGTGCGGCGCGGGGAAGACCTTGCGGCGGATCGGGCCGTTGACCAGCTTCGCTTTGAGCCGCGTGACCAGCGACACGCGCGGCGCGGCGACGGGCCCGGCCGCGCTCGCAGCGGCCATCCGCTTGCCGAACGCTCGCGCCGCATCGAATACCGCCTCGTCGGGCAGCGTGTCGGGGTTGCCCAGGCCGCGCGCCTTGTGCGGGAAGTAGCTCATCGCCGAGCGAAAGCTCTCCAGGCCGACCACCGTCGCACCCCGGCGGGTGAGCTCGGCATGCAGGCGCGCCAGCGTCTCGCCTGGGCGGTCCATGCCGCAGGTGCAGAAGGCGAATGCCCGCTTGCCGGTGAGATCGGGCAGCTTGGCGAGGAACTCCGCGATGTAGCGTGCCTCCCGATAGAAGTGCACCGGGGTGCCGATGCCGATCATGTCCGCCTTGCCCACGCGGGCCGGCGGCACGTACTCGAACTTGACGGAAAAGGCATCCACCCCTTCGAGCTTCATGCCCTCTGCGACGGCATCCGAGACCTGCGCGGTGGTACCGCTCCCGGTGCCGTAGACCACGACGACGTCCATCGACGACCTCCGCCGGAGGATGTAGCAGGCGGCTCGGAGGGACGGGAGGGCCCCGCTGCGCCATCGGCGTGAGGCCAGCGGCGAACCTCGCCCCGCGGGGTCGGCCGGCTCTCGGGTCCAGCCGTCCCGGAGGCACGCGGAGCCCCACCCGTCAGAGGCGGCCCCTTCAGCCTCGTCGCAGCAGGCGCAGCAGCGGCGCGAAGCGCAGCCGCCTGCCGTGGCCGACGAAGTGCCACCACCACAGCACCGTCCACCCGCTGGCGGCCGCCGCGGCACAGCTCAGGGCGAGCCCGGTGCGCAGGTCGATCCCCAGCCGCTCGGGCGCGAGCACGGCGGCGCAGATCGAGAGGGCGGCCGAGAAGCCGGTGAGCGCCAGACGGCTGGCGAGCTGGTGCAGGCGCAGTGGCAGCTCGTCGAGCTCGGGCGTGAGCGCGCGCACCTGCAGGTTCCCGGTCTCGACGTCCTGCAAGAGCTGCTCGAGCTGCGCGGGCAGCCCGCGCAGCACACCGCCCACGCCGGCCGCACCGCCCATGGCGTCGGCCAGCAGCCGGGTCGGCGACCAGCGCTCGGCGACGATCCGCTCGACGTAGGGTCGCGCGATCGCCGCCAGATCGACCTTCGGGTGCAGGGCCCGCACGATGCCCTCGAGCGTCGCCGTGGCCTTGGTCAGGATCGCGTACTCCGGCGCGAGCTTGATGCGGAAGCGGTTGGCCGCTGCGCCGAACGCCTCGATGAAGCCCGAGGTGTCGACCTCCTCGATCGCACCGACCGTCAAGTATGTGCTGCGGATCCGTGCCACCTCGGCGCGCAGCTCGGCCAGGCTCACTCGCTGCGTGGGCGTGCCCATGCGCAGCAGCACGCGCGCGATCGAGGCGTCGTCGCCGACCAGCAGCGCCAGGCACAGCGAGACCAGATCCTCGCGCTGCGTCACGTCGAGCGTGCCGACCAGACCGAAGTCGATCAGGCAGACCTCGCCTGCCGGGTCGACCAGCACGTTGCCGGGGTGCGGGTCGCCGTGGAAGAAGCCGTCGACGAGCACCTGCCGAGCGGCCGCGTGCAGCAGCTCCTCGACCGCGGCGTGGGCGCGCTCGGAGCCCGGCTCGAGCGTGCGCAGCGGGCGGCCTGCAAAGAAGTCCATGGTGAGCACGGTCCGGCTGGAGAGCCCCGGCCAGGGCCGCGGAACGCGCAGCTTGCGCGTCGGGTCGAGGCGAGCGCGCGCCGCCTGCAGGTTGCCGAGCTCGGAGGTGAAGTCCAGCTCGCGCAGCAGCCCCCGCTCGAACTCGGCGATCACCTCCGAGACGGCAGCGAGCTGCATCTCGTCGATCGCCGTCTCCAGGGCTCGTGCGGCCAAGTAGAGCAGGTCCAAGTCGCCGCGCATCACCGGCTCGATGCCCGGGCGCTGCACCTTGACCACCAGATCCGAGCCGTCGCAGGCGCGGGCGCGGTGCGTCTGGGCGATCGACGCCGTGCCCAACGGCCGCTCCTCGAAGGCCGCGAACGCCTCGCCGATCGGCCGGCCGAGGCCGGCCTCGACCGCCTCGCGGACCACCGGGAAGGGGAGCACCGTCGCCTCGTCCTGCAGGGTCTCGAGCGCCGCCACGTACTCGGCGGGCAGCAGATCGCGGCGGATCGAGAGCACCTGCCCCAGCTTGACGAACGTCGGACCGAGGTCGGCGAGCATGCGGGTGAAGCGCACCGCCGCGCAGACGCCTGCCTCGCCACCCGCCGCCTCGGCGCCCTCGGCGAAGCGGGCAAGCGGTGTGCGCTCGAGCAGGGCGCCGAACCCGTGGCGCACGAGCGTCGCGCCCACACGGCGCAGGCGCTCCAGATCGCGCACGGCGATGCCGAGCACCGAGTCGGGGCGGTTGTCGTCCTTGGCCGTGACCGTTCCTCCTGCGGGCCGTGCACCCTACGAGCGGCGGCGCCCCGCGAGCGGCGCTCCCGCCGAGCTCCTCGCCGAGCGCCGCCGCCGCCCGGCTCTATCAGGGAGCCCGGCCAGCGCAAGCTCGCGCACCCCGCCTCCCGAGGGTGTGGCGCGCGGGCGGAGCCCCCGGGGCCGAAGGCCTGCTCGCCGAAGCGATGTCTACCGAGGCGCTGCCCGCCGGGGCGTCCGGGACAATATCCTTGACACCCGCGGGCCACGGGGCATACGCTCGCCGCAATCGGCCACCTCGAGCCCTGGCCGCCTCGGCCGACACGGGAGTCGAAGATGACCACCGAGCATCAGGACCCAGCCTCGGCGAGCCGACGCGCCGCTGCTCGCACGGCGATCCTGGCCGCGGCCGTGCTGCTCACCGCCTCGGCCTTCTCGCCGCGCGCCGCCTTGCCCGGCGACCCGCTGCCGGCGTCGACGTGCGAAGGCATGCCGGCCACGATCGTCGGGCAAGGCACCATCCTGGGGACCGCGGGGGACGACGTCATCGTCGGCAGCAATGGCGCCGACGACATCGACGGTGCCGGCGGCAACGACACCATCTGCGGCCTGGGCGGCAACGACACGATCGCGGGCGGCGGCGGCGCCGACACGATCTTCGGCGGTGACGGCGACGACACGATCCTCGGCGGCGGCGGCCCGGACCGGCTCTCGGGAGGTGCTGGCCGCGACACGCTGCGCGGCGGGCGCGGCGACGACGAGATGTTCGGCGGCACCGGGAACGACGTCCTGCACGGCAATGGAGGGGACGACTTCATGCTGGGCGGTGAGGACGGCCTTTCAAGCTCGGACGACGACGAGCTGCACGGCGGGCCGGGCCACGACCATCTCCACGGCGACTTCACGGAGCTCTACGAGCCGCGGCTGGGCGGCAACGACCAGCTCTACGGCGACGCGGGCAACGACGCGCTCATCGGTGGCCCCGGGGACGACCTGCTCGAGGGTGGCGACGGCAGGGACGAGCTGCGCGGCTACGAAGGCGCCGACACGCTGATCGGCGGGGAGGGGCCGGGCGACCTTACGGATACCTTGTCGGGTGAGGGCGGCGCGGACTATCTCGAGGGCGGCCCGGGCAACGACCTCATCTGGGGTGGCTGGCGCGAGGAGGACCCCTCTGCGGCAACCTGCACTGACCCCTACATGGCGTGGTCCTACGTGGACGACGACGACGTGATCCATGGCCTCGACGGCGACGACACCATCCGCGGCGGCTGCGGCACGGACACGATCTACGCCGGGAGCGGCGACGACGACGTCACCGCGGGGACCGGGAACGACTACGTCGAAGGAGGAGGCGGCGAGGACGGCATCCTGGGCGGGGAGGGCGACGACACGATCCTGGGCGGCCCCGGCCTGGGCTACCTCGACGGGGGGCCGGGCAACGACGACGTCACCGGCGGGACCAGCGGCGACATCATCTACGGCCGCGACGGCGAGGACATCCTGCGCGGCGGCGACGGCGACGACTTCATCGACGGCGGTGACCACTCGGACCAGATCGGCGGCGGCAACGGAGCGGATCGCCTGCGCGGCGGCGACGGCCACGACCTTCTGGTCGGCAACAGCGGCGACGACGACCTCCAAGGCGGCTACGGCCGAGACTACCTCGATGGCGGCACCGGCTGGGACACCTGCTCGGGCGGCCCCGGCGACGATACCTTCGTGGCGTGCAACGCCTGACGAGCCCCCCCGAGCGGCGGCCCGCAGGGATGACGCCCGCCCACGGCGCGCCGCCGCTCGCCGGCGAGCCGCCCGCCGAGGGCTCGTCGCGGTCGGGCTCAGCGCGTGAGCAGGAATCCCCTCCCGTCGCTCGGCACCACCGCGTGACGACGCAGCCGTGACGGCGAATGCGGGATCCGGAGCGACTCCGCAGCCGCCGCGGGGTACCCGCGCAACCGAAATTCATGAGATCGATGCGCGACCCACCCGGCGGCGGCGAGGACCCTTCGCTGCTGGACCCGCATTCGCCGTCGCGG
>CAZGUU010000335.1:0-5444 GCA_964529315.1 uncultured Enterobacteriaceae bacterium | reverse complement strand
CGACCACCGCGGCACGCGCCGCGCCGCCCGCCCCGAGCACCACGACGGTGCCCGCCTTGCGGCGCAGGAAGCCCAGCTCCTCCAGGTCGCGTTGCAGCCCGGCGACGTCGGTGTTGTCGCCCTCGAGGGCGCCGTCGCGAGCGACGATCGTGTTCACCGCCTCGCAGGCCCGCGCCCGCGCCGAGAGCCGGTCGAGGTGCGGCAGCACGGCCTGCTTGTGCGGCACCGTGACGTTCAAGCCACGCAGGCCCAGCGCGCGCACCGCCGCGACCGCCGGTCCGACGTCGCGCGGGGCGACCCGGAAGGCGAGGTAGACCCAGGGCAGGCCCAGCGAGCGAAAGGCCGCGTTGTGCATCGCCGGTGAGCGCGAGTGGCCGATCGGGTCGCCGATCACGCCGACCACCTGGGTCTTGGCCGTGACGAGGCTCATGCCTCCCTCACGTAGCGGCCACGCAAGGCGAGGAACGGCTTCTCGATCGCGTTGTAGGTCAACGCCGAAACCGCAAGGACGATGGGGAGCGCAACCAGCGTCGTCGTCAGCACGGCGGCGGTCGGACGCCCCCAGCCGGGGTCGATGACCCAGCCCCGGCGGACCACGAACCAGGTCAGGGAGTGGTGCAGCAGGTACATCGAGAAGCTGAGCTCGCCCACCTTGGCCAGCGCCGCCGAGACGCGGCGCCCGATCGAGGGTGACACCGCGAGGTAGGAGAGCAGGAAGAGCGCCCAGACTCCGCCCTCGAGCGTCGGCCAGAGAACCTTCCAGGTCGCCTTCGCCGGATATCCACCGAGGCGATTGAACGCGAAGAGCGCCGCGACGACCAGCCCAGCGGAGGGGAGCAGCAGACGCCGCCACGCGCGGTCGGTGACGCGCCGCGCGAGCCAGAGGTGCGCCGCGAGCATGCCCAGGAGGAACTGATCGATCCGCCCGAGGATCGTCTGGTAGGTCAGCATGTGGAGGTTGCCCTCCCCGATCACGCCGATCACTCGCAGCAGCAGCGCGGTGGGGAGCAGGAGGAGCAGGGCCCTGGGCCCGCCGCGATTGAGGTGGCCGTTCAAGAAGGGGAACAGCAGGTAGAACTGCATCTCCACGCCGATGGCCCAGATCATCACCGCGAAGGGCCCCACCGCCAGAGCTCCGGGGTAGTTGGCCAGGCCCGCGACCGTAGTGAGAAAGCCGAGCGGGCTGAACCGCTTCGGGAAGGCCGAGATCGCCAGGAAGATGATCGTCAAGAACAACGGGTAGATGCGCAGCAGGCGATTGCGCAAGAACGGCCAGGAGCGGACCTCGCGGCCGGCGGCGCCGTAGGCGAAGATGAAGCCGCTCAGGACCATGAAGAAGGCAACCGCGGTGTGCCCCTCGACGATCACCGCGCTCAGCGGGTTGCCCGCCTGGATCCATTTCCCCGGCATGAGCACGTCGACATCGGCAGACGGCTCGTGCACGCCGAGAAACATCGTGCAGTGGTAGTAGACGATGAGGGTCGCGGCGAAGGCCCGGCAGTGGTCGACTCCGGGGAGGTAGGCGATGTTCGGGCTGCGCAAGGTGGCTCCTTCGCGGGAGCGCTCCGCGGCCTGCCGGGAGCGCTGGGTGGGCTACCGCGCGTCGCGACGACGTGTCAAGCCAGGCGGCTCACGGGCCCCCCTCGGCCCGGCGACCCCGACGGCTGCGGCCGAGAGCGTGGCTACGGCCCACCCGTCCTCTCGCCCGCAGCGCTCGCAGCGGGTGTCGCCAGCTCGCCCGGTACCGACCAGATGCGAATGCGCGGTCCGGGCCGCATCAGCGTGTCCGCGCCGGAGAGGGGCGCGAAGTTCAGGTCACCCGGCTCGTAGACGCGCAGCCCCGGGACGCGCTCGATGGGGAAGTCGGCGAGCAGCCGGCCGTGCTCGAGCAGGAGCGCGATCAGCCCTGGCTCGGCCACGACCCGGTCGAAGCGCGGGCTGTCGTGCTCGGAGGTGACCACGACCGCTCCGGCAAGCGCCCGCAAGCCGGGCCCGCCCTCCGATGTCGAGATCGGCAACGGAGCAAAGCGCCAGGCCAACGGGAAGGACGGCGGCATCCGGCGCTGGATCTCGGCGCGCAGCTCGGGGCGGAGCTCGCCGTGCAAGGTCAACTGGCGAGGCAGCGCCGGGGCCAGGTAGCCCGCCCAGGAGCTCACCCCCGAGAAGAAGACCGCATCCCGCGCAGCGACGTGCTCGCGCAGCCATCGAGCCGCGGCGACCCGCGTGTCCTCGACTGCGATCAGGCGCAGATAGGCGGTGGTCGGCGGCACGTCGATGCACAGCACCGCCGCCACGACGGCCGCCCGCACCAGCGTCGGAATCCGCCCGTGGAGGGCGTAGGCGGCGAGCACCGCCAGCGAAGGGACCAGGGGCAGGACGTAGCGGTTGAGCACCAGGGTGCTGCGCCAGGTCAGGAGCCCGTAGGCGACCACGAACGAGAGGAGGGGGAGCAGGCGCATGTCGCGACGCACCGCCACCTTGACGATGCCCAGCGCGGCGAGGATCGAGAGCGGAAGACCCACCCCGTTGCGCAGGGCATCCACAAGGCCGTAGTGCGGCGGCGCACGCTCGGTCAGGATGCCGAGTTCTCCGGTGAGCGTACGTGCGATGGCCCGTTGGCGCTCCAGGAAGCGCTCGTGCTCCACGAACACTGCGGGCGAGAGAAGGAAGGCGACGCCGAGCGCGATGGCGCCCGCCGTGCAGAGGCGACGCAGCTTCTGCGGCCAACGCCCCGGGGCACACAGCACGGCAAAGGCCACCGGCAGGGCACCGATCGCCCCGACCTGCTTGATGGCGAAGGCGACACCGACGAGCAGCCCGCCAGCCGCGATCGACCTCGTGGAGCCCGTCTGCACGTGGACCGCGCAGGCGAGCACGACGGCCGAGAGAGCCGCCGAGGTGGGAGCATCCCACATGCCGTGATGGTGCTCGCGCACGAACGCCAGCGAGGTGCCGAGGAGAAGCGCGGCGAGCAGGCCCGTCCAGCCGTCGGCGACCAGCCGGCCCAGGCGGTGCACGACGAGCAGCGTGGCCAGCCCGGCGGCGATCGCGATGGCGCGTGGTGGAAGACGAAACGGCCACGGATTCCTCTGCTGCGCCGCGAGCAGACCGATCGCATCCAGGTCCGAACCCGCCTGACGAGCCAGCCAGAGCGCCGCGGCGTAGCCGGTACGCAGCGTCCGGGTGAGCATCTGCGGGTAGTGCAGCTCCCACGGCGAGGGATCCCCCCGGACGAGATCGAGCAAAGCCCAGAGCGTGGGCAAGTCCTGATCCGGGTTCTGGTAGGCGACGTGCAACGGATAGAGGAGCAGCATCGCCAGCACGAACAGGCACGCCGCGACGAGCCAGCGGGGTGGATCCGCACCTCTCGGCTCCGGCCGGCCGCCGGACGACGACCGGCGGCCTTGCGGCCCGCCCGGTCGAGCCGACGCGACCCTCGATGTCCGCAAGCTGGCCATCCACTCTTTCTACACGAGCGGAGCCGGCGCTCGCGACCTCCGATCCGCTCCCTCGGCCCTGCCGCGACGGCCCCTTCCCCTCGCCCGGCCCGTCGACCGACCCGAGATCTTCCACGAACGCGCCTCGAGGCGACGAGCGCCCCGAGCGTCGCCGTGGCGCTCGCCGCTGGCTTCGCCAGCCTGGGAGCCATGGCACCTCGCCAGAGCCGGTGCCGCCGGACGCGGCTGCCGGGCGTACGCGCCCGAACGGGTACGCCCGCTCGTCGCGACAGCGGCGCTTCTGCTATCTGTGGAGGGCGCGGGCGGACCAGGAGAGATCACGGTGGAGATCCAGAAGATCCTCATCATGACCGGCGGCGGCGACGCCCCGGGCTTGAACGCCGTGATCCGCGCCGCGGTCAAGCGCGCCGTGCTCGGCTACGACTGGAGCGTGGTCGGCAGCATCGAGGCGTTCAACGGGGTGCTCGACGACCCGATGCGCCTGATGAAGCTCGACCTGGGCTCGGTGGCCGGCCTGCTGATGCGCGGCGGCACGATCCTGGGGACGAGCAACGAGGGCGGGCCGTTCGAGTTCCCGCTGCGCCGACCCGACGGCACGATCGAGGTCGTGGACCGCTCCGACGAGCTGATCCGCCGCCTGGCGCGCATCGGCGTCGACGCGGTCCTGAGCATCGGCGGCGACGGCTCACAGCGCATCGCGCAAGGGCTCTTCGAGAAGGGGCTGCCCGTGGTCGGCGTGCCCAAGACGATCGACAACGACCTCGGGGCCACCGAGATGACCTTCGGCTTCCAGACCGCCGTCGCCACGGCGACCGATGCGATCGACAAGCTCCACACCACGGCGGAGAGCCACGACCGGGTGATGATCGTCGAGGTCATGGGGCGCGACGCGGGCTGGATCGCACTCTCCGCGGGCCTGGCCGGCGGCGCCGACACGATCCTGATCCCCGAGATCCCCTTCGAGGTCGAGCACATCGCGGCGCACATCAAGCGACGGCGCAAGGCCGGGCACCACTTCGCGATCGTGGTCGTCGCCGAAGGCGCCTTTCCGCTCGGCGGCACCGCGCTCACAGTCAAGCAACGCCAGCCCGGCCAGCCCAACCCGATCCTGGGCGGCGTCGGACGCTGGCTCTCCGACGACCTCGAGCGGCGCGGCTTCCAGCAGACCCGGGTCTGCGTGCTCGGCCACCTGCAGCGCGGCGGCATCCCCTCGCCGATGGACCGGCTGCTGGCGACCCGCTACGGCGTGGCGGCCGTGGACCTGATCGCCGAGGGCCGCTTCGGCCACATGGTCGCGCTGCGCAGCGACGACATCGTCGCCATCCCGATCAAGGACGCCATCGCCCGCTACCGCAACGTCGACCTGGGCCACAACCTCCTGCGCACCGCCCGCGGGCTGGGCATCTGCTTCGGGGACTGAGCGACCCCGCGGGGATTCGCGGCCCGCGCCTCGACGGCCAGGGCCGCCGCAGCGCACGGCACCGGCGCCGACGGCCGCTGGCACGCGAGAGCGACGTAGCCGCCGCCCGCGCGCAGCTCAGGCGGACCGAGCCGGCGTCCCGCGATCGATCACGCTCATCGCCAACGCGACCATCGAGGCGACGTCCGAAACGTTCGCCGGCAGGATGAGTGAGGTCCCCTCCTTGGCGAGCTGCCCGAAGCGCTCGATGTACTGCTCGGCGACGCGCAGCTGCACGGCGTGCGCCCCACCGGGCACCTCGATCGCCTCGGCGACCTTGCGGATTCCCTCGGCCGTCGCCATGGCGATCGCGCGAATCGCGGCGGCCTGGCCCTCGGCCTCGTTGATCTGCTGCTGGCGCACGGCCTCGGACTGCTTGATCACCTGCTGCTTCTCGCCCTCGGCGGCGTTGATCGCCGCGTCGCGCTGCCCCTCGGAGGTGAGGATCACGGCGCGCTTCTCGCGCTCGGCGCGCATCTGCTTCTCCATCGCGGCGAGTACGTCGACCGGCGGCGTGATGTTCTTGA
>CAZGUU010000334.1:0-5455 GCA_964529315.1 uncultured Enterobacteriaceae bacterium | reverse complement strand
GCCACCGGCAGCCGTGACACCCGCGCGGCTCGCGCCGGTGGTGCCACCGCTGGTCGCGCCGGGGCCGCGGCCGGCCACCGCTCCCCTGTAGCCGTCGCGCGATGCGCTGCGGCTCGGGGCGCCGCGGCCAGGAGTGCGTCACTCCCAGGGATGTGGCCCTCCTTGCCGGGCGCCGCGTGCTGCGCGGCGAACGCCGCCGCCACGAGCGACGTCCCGGCTCCGCCCGCACGGAGCTCCAGTAGTGTATAAAATATACGGGGCACACGGCCCGGATTCGGACCACGACACGTCCAGCGCCCCGGAGGGAAAAAGTGACGAAAAAGTGGCTCTCGAGGGTAGACCTCGGGGTCCGATTCGGCTAAGGAACCCCTGCCACGGCCGGGGGGCTCGAGGGGATCCTCGCCGGTCTGAAATCAGTCCCTGGGGGGGGAATGGCTGGACTGGATCTCGTCGGGCTCGGTGCGCCTAACGCGACCCGCCGCTGGTTCTTGAGGCTCGGCGGGGGTCTACTCGGCCTCGCCCTGCTGCCGGATCTGGCCGTCGCGGCGAAGGTCGCCAAGGCCGCTGCCGGGCAGAAGAAGGGCAGCGGGTCGAGCGAGCCCGCGCAGGCTTCGAAGTCGGCGGCCACGGGCCCGAGCTCGGGCGCGAAGGCGTCCGCCTCGGGGCCCAAGAGCCGTGCCACCGGTGGCACGGCGAAATCGGCCAAGTCGGGCAAGCCCGCCAGGACAGCGAGCAGCGCCCCGTCCGCGCGCGCCTCCAAACGAGGGCGAAGCGCAAAGCGCTCCAGCAGCTCGAAGCACGCTCAGCGCAAGGGCAAGGGCTCGTCGCGTCTTGCCGCGGACCGGCGCCGCAGCGAAGAGGCGCAGGAGCTGGAGCAGGCCGAGGCGCGGCTGCTCGAGAGCCCGCCCTCGCTGATCTCGCCCGAGGGCTTCACCCCGGGCAGCCGCTCGCTCGCGTTCTACTGCGTGCACACCGGCGAGAGCCTCTCCGTCGATTACTACATCGACGGCAAATACGAGCCCGACGGCCTGCGCGCCATCGACCACCTGCTGCGCGACTACCACACCGACGAGGTCTGTCCGATGGACCCCGAGCTGCTGAACCAGCTCCACGGCATCCGCACGGCGCTGGGGAGTCGTGAGACGTACCGGGTGTATTCCGGCTACCGATCGCCCGAGACCAACGCCGCCTACCGCCGCTCGGGTTACGGCGTGGCCGAGCACAGCTTCCACATCAAGGGCCGCGCGATCGACGTCGCCTTGCCCGGCCGTGACCTGCGCCAGATGCGCAACATCGCGCTGGCGATGGGCGAGGGAGGCGTCGGCTACTACCCCTGGGCCGGGTTCATCCACCTCGACAGCGGCCCCGTGCGGCGCTGGTAGACGCCTCGCCCGCGGATTGGTAGGCCAGGGCTGCGGGGCGGGATCGCCGGCGGCTCGTGATGCGGTCCCACGGCGACCCGCCAGCGGTACGCCGGTGTCGGCTGGCGAGCAATCGGTTCCTCGCGCCCGTAGCTCAGTTGGATAGAGCGACAGACTTCGAATCTGTAGGTCGGGTGTTCGATCCACCCCGGGCGCGCTTGGGAAAAGGCCCATCGAGAACTACGGCTGGGACATCACGGTGATGAACCACGTCCGGCTGCTGACCGCGTATCGTGATCTCGAGAGCGCCGCCGCGATCGCGACGCTGCCGGAGGTTTGATCCCCGGCGCGCCGCCATGCGGTCAGCCCCTCGATCTCTGCGGCGGGCGGGTCCGCCTCTCGGCGCTCGCGTGGCTCGCACGGGCGCCTCGACGCGGGGGCGACCGGCGAGCGGCAAGGGCCGTCAGAGCCCGACGCATGCGAACCCGAGCGCGCGGGCGGCTCGCGCCTGCTGCGGGTCGTGAGTGGCGAACAGGAGGTCGGCCGTGCGGTGCTCCCGCCAGAGCAGCGCGCTGGCGAGGTGAAGAGCGTCGAGGGTCTTCACCGGCGTCGCCATCGGCAGCGCGGCGCGCGCCAGCACGAGGCGGGTGAGGCGGATGCGGTCGATGGTTTTCTCGAGCGCGCCGAGGGCTGCATGAAAGGTGCCGACCTGCTCGTCGTCGAGCGTGGCCTCGAGCCGAAGGCGATCGAGCACACGCCGGGCCTCCAGGCCGAGCAGCTCGCTGGCGCAGGCCGCGCTCCACTTCCCCCAGATCGCGAGTGGATCCGGCTGGCGCAGCAGGATTCGCAGCACGGTGCTGGTATCGAGATACACGGTCATCGCGCGTCGCGGTCTTCGCGCAGGAGGCGCACCACGTCGATCCGTCGCTTCGGCCGAACCCGCTCCAGCTTCTCGAGCTCGGCCGCGGGCCGGGAGGCCGCGACGACCTCGAAGCCCTCGCGCTGGTCGTCCTCGTAGGGGACGAGCCGGGCGATCGGCGTGGAGCGGTCGCAGACGACGACCGACTCTCCGCGGCGAACGTCCGCGAGGTAGGCGCTCAGGTGCAGCTTCAGCTCGGACACCATGGCCCTCTTCATGACCTCATCATGGGCTCATCTGGCCATGAGATCAAGGCGGCCGGCCTCGGCCGCCACGTCGTGCAGGGCGGCGGCACAGATCGATGGCATGGGATTGCCCACGAACGCACGCAAGTGTTACAAGTGTTGCAAATGGACACGACGGTGCGCAATCTCGACGAGAAGGCATATCGCGAGCTCAAAGCACGGGCGGCGCTCGAGGGTCGTCCCATCGGTGAGACCCTGAGCGATGCGATCCGCGTCTACCTGCGCACCGCACCCTCCCTGCGGCGCGACGGCAGCCTGGCCGAGCTGCGCCCCGCGCCATACGCTGCCGGCACGGAGCGGCTCAGCGAGGAGATCGACGCCGTCGTCTACGGTGCGTCGTGATCGTGCTCGATTCGAGCTTTCTCGTCGCGTTCCACAATTCGCGCGATCTGCACCACGAGGCCGCCGCAGCCGCCATGAGCCGCCTGGTCGCCGGGGAATGGGGCGCGGCGCTCCTGCCGGAGTACGTTTTCCTCGAAGTCGTGACGGTGATCGCGGCACGTCGAGACCCGCCGGCGGCCATCGCGGTCGGCGCCACCCTGCTGCGAGCGCGCGAGGTCGAGCTCGTGCCCTGCTCCGCTCATTTCCCCGCCACCGTGGACACGTTCCAGAGGGTCGCCGCCCTGGGGTTGAGCTTCGTCGACGCGGCGATCGTCACCGTCGCCCGCAGCCGCGGTGCGCAACGCATCGCGACGTTCGATCGCGACTTCGCCAAGATCGACGGCATGACGCTCGTCCCCGCGCTCTGATCCGGGCGAGGGCTGGTCTGGCCGGCGCAGCGGCCTCGAGAAGGCGAGGTGACCTGCTGCTCGTCGGGCACCTCTGTGGCAGGGGACTCGCTCTCTTGGGCGGCAGACTGCGACCCCCTTGCAGCCAACCCCCCGGCGCGGCGCCGGCGCTGCTGGTGCTGCGCCGGCCGGTGGCGCTGCCGGAGTTCGGCCTCGGGATGGTCTGGCACGAGCGCACGCACGGCGAGCCGGCACAGGTCTGGCTGCGAGCGCGGATCGCGGAGCTGGCGGCGGCCGGCGCCCGGTAGGGACGTTTCTCGGCCCGTTCGGCATTCGCGGCACGGCAGGCGTGGGGACGAGCGGCGCGCCGGCGTCAGCCTTCGCCGAAGAGATCCTGGCTCAGACGCTCGCGGGTCGTCCCGAGGTGCGCAGCGACGTCACGAGGACGCCGGCGAGGGTTCCGATGCGCAGGCTTTGGTGCCGCGGGACGGTGACGTGGTGCCCGCCCTTCGTCAGCCGGGCGTGGCTGCCGACCTGCCGAGTCACCGCGTAGCCGAGACGACCGAGTGCCCGAATCAGGTAGTCACCCGAAACGTCTCGCGGCAGCTTCCAACGGCGAGGACCTCGTCGTGCACGAAGTGCAGGCGGATCATCCTCGGGGCGGCACCTTCGTCGAAGTGGCAGCGCACCGCATCGCGGATGCTCGCTCGGAGCTCGTCCACCGATGCCGCTTCCGTGAAGATCGACTCGCTCGAGGCGCGCGCCGTGAAGCCGCCCTCCGCGGCCGGCTCGACGAGGAACACGATCTCGGTCATGGCTCGGCAGTGTGCCACCCCGGTCGCGGCTGCTCAACCGGTTGGGCCAGGGTCCGGGTAGGGGCCGGCCGCCAACGGCCGCCGGGCGCATGCGCCATGGCGAGCCGCGCACCTCGGGCTTCGCTCAGGCGCTCGCGCCGGGCGTCTCGTTGCGGACGAGCTCCAGCCGCCGGTACATCGCCACCGGCTCGATCGATCCGCGGCCGAAGCGCGATCGACGGACGATCTCCGGAACGCGCGTCCGCCAGAGCTCAGCGGTGAAGCCGTGCGTGCCGAAGATCACGTGGAAGAAGGCCACCAGCGGGCGAGGCGGGGCAAAGCGGCCCCAGACTGTCCAGCCGGCCATGTCCGCGGCGTCGAAGTCGTCGCGCCCATCGAAGATCCAGGCCCGCGCCCCCGGGCGCAGCACGCGGTGCAGCTCGTCCAGCACGGCGACGGGCTCGCGCCAATGGTGCATGGACTCGGCGGAGACGACGAAGTCCACCGAGGCGTCGGCCGCCGAGAGGTGGGCTGCGTGCTCGCAGCGGACCTCGAGGTTCGCCACACCGCGGGCACGCCGCCCGGCGATGCGCGCCATGCTCGGGGAGAGGTCGACGGCCACGACGTGCAGCGCGGGCCGCCGGCGCGCGAGCTCGAGGGCCAGCCGGCCGGGCCCGCAGCCCACGTCGACGACCAGGCGCGCATCGCCGGGCAGGGCGTGGTCGACCGCCTCGGCGAGCCTTCGCTGCGCCGCCGCGAAGAGCCGGCCGGGCACGAGGCTGTAGAGCAGGGCGGCCGGGCCGGTGATGGCCTCCGGGATCACGTCGCTGACGCGCATGGTGCCCTCCCGCGCCACCCAGGCGCCCACCGAGCCACACCGTCGCCCTTGGCAGAGGCTCTGCGTGTACGCCGAACAGGGCAGGCGCTCAAGGGGGGAGGGTGGAGAGGGTGGCCGCGACGCGCCTCGGGAGCCCGCGCGGCGGGCTCTGGTGGCGCAGCGGACCACGCGGCGGCATCGCGGGGTTCACCCAGCACGGTCGCTCACGGCTTGAGCCGGCACGAGGTCCGCGCTACAATAGGGCGTCCTTACTTCCTTACCAGGACGGTCAAATGCTGGCCAAGGTTACTGCCAAGAATCAGCTCACGTTGCCCAAGCGTGTGACGGCCGCTGTGGGCGAGCCGCAGTACTTCGAGGTCGAGGCCCGCGGAGGGCGCGTCATCCTCACACCGGTCCGCATCCAGCGGGCCGACGCCGTGCGCGCGAAGCTTGCCGAGCTGGAGCTTGAAGAAGCGGACATCGCCGCCGCCGTCGCATGGGCCCGCAGGGGGCGCCGGAGGGGCGCCCGGCCAGCGCGCAGATGAGCCGGCCACGGCGGGTGGTGCTCGATACCAACCTCGTCCTCTCGGC
>CAZGUU010000333.1:0-5458 GCA_964529315.1 uncultured Enterobacteriaceae bacterium | reverse complement strand
CGCGCGCGCCACCGACCGCCTGCTGCGCGACGCTCTGCGGCGGCGTCCCGCCGGGGTCCTGCTGGACCGCCTGCGCGTCCTGCACACCGCCAGCGGCCACGCCGAGCGGGCGCTCGCCACGCTGCGCGACGCGTGCGCCGGAGACCACCGACCCGGGCCCCACTTGGCGCTCGCCCGCACGCTGGTCGCGGCCGGCAAGCTCGAGGCCGCCGACGCCCTGCTCAAGGACCTGTCCAGCGACAGCGCACGCTTCGTGCGCGAGGGACGCGACATCGCACCGGAGCGCGACCTGGTCGCCGCGGAGCTGGCGCTCGCCCGCGGGCAAGACCGCGAGGCGGCGAACCTCTTCTCGCGGGCCGCCTCGGGCAGCCACCAGCCATTCGGCTACGCGTGCTCGGCCTGCTCGCGCACGGCTGCCGACTGGATCCCGCGCTGCGCGTGCGGTGCCTGGGACAGCTACGGCTGGGCGGTGGGCTGAGCTGCGCGGCCAGGTCGCCTGACTTCCCGCTCGAGCGGCACTTCCTGCCGCCAAAGCGGCCCGGGAGCCCGTCCTCGAAAGCCCCACCTGGGCCGTCAGCCGATTGACGCCGTGGTCCAAGTCGTGGCGGTGCCGGCCCATTCGGGGTGACTCGGAGCCGCACAGCAGCCACTGGGTCTAGCCGGTCGGCCATCGACCATCGGGTACGCTCCTTGCAAGAGCGCCAGGATCCGTCGGAGGCCGATCATTGAGGGTACTCGTCGCAGAGGACGACCCGGTCAGCCGCAGGCTGGTCGCACGCACGCTGGAGAGGGCGGGCCTCGAGCCCGTCCTGGCGTGCGACGGGTCCGAGGCTTGGCAAGCGCTGTCGGGTGACGATCCACCACGCCTGGCCCTGGTCGACTGGATGATGCCGGGCATCGAGGGGCCGGCGCTCTGCCGGCGCGTTCGCACCCTGGAGGGTCCGTTCTACATCATCCTGCTGACCGCCCGAGGCACACCCGAGGAGATCGCCCACGGGCTCGAGGCCGGCGCCGACGACCACGTCTCCAAGCCCTTCCACCCGCGCGAGCTGCTCGCCCGGGTCCAGGTCGGCCAGCGCATCCTCGATCTCCAGGCCACCCTCACCCGCAGCGCCGCCGAGACGCGCGAGGCGATGGCCCGCCTCACCGAGCGGACGCAGGCGCTCGAGGAGAGCGAGGCGCGAAGCCGGGCCGCCATCGAGAACGCGATCGACGCGGTGCTGGTGATCGGCGCCGGCTGCACGATCCACAGCTTCAACGCCGCCGCCGAGCGCATCTTCGGCTGGTCGCGCGAGGAGGCGATCGGCCGGACCTTCGAGGATGTCGTCCTGCCCGAGCGCTTGCGCGGCACCCCGGCGGCTCGCCAGCTCGGAGTGTGCTGCAACACCGATCCGGCCAGGGCCAAGGGTCGCGTCGAAGCCGTCGCCTGCCGCCGCGACGGCACGGAGCTCCCCGTCGATCTCGCCTTCACCCACCTCGAGGGTGGGCTGGTCTTCATCGTAATCCGCGATCTGAGCGAGACCCGCAGGCTCGAGATCGAGCTGCGCCACGCGCAGAAGCTCGAGTCGGTGGGCCAGCTGGCCGCCGGCGTCGCCCACGAGATCAATACGCCGATGCAGTTCATCGGCGACAATCTACGCTTCCTCGCCGAGTCCTTCGATGGCCTGCTCCGCCTGCTGGGCGCGCACCGCGACCTGGCCCAAGAGGCGCGCCAGGGGGCCATCGAGGAGTGCCGGCTCGACGAGCTCGACGAGCAGTGGGAGCGCGAGGACGTCTCCTACCTCGAGGAGGAGGTCCCCCGGGCGCTCGCCCAGACGCTCGACGGGGTGGAGCGGGTGGCGACCATCGTCCGCGCGATGAAGGAGTTCGCCCACCCCGATGCGGTCGACGAGAAGATGCCCGCCGACCTGAACCGCGCGCTCTCGAGCACGCTCACGGTGGCACGCAACGAGCTCAAGTACGTCGCCGACGTGGAGACGGAGTTCGGAGAGATTCCCTCCGTGGTGTGCAACGTGGGCGACCTGAACCAGGTGTTCCTGAACCTGCTGGTCAACGCCGCGCACGCGATCGCCGACGCGGTCGGCGACTCGGGCGGACGCGGCGTGATCCGAGTGCGCACTGCACCCGACGGCGAGGACGGCGTGGTCGTGTCGATCTCCGATACCGGCCCCGGGATCCCCGAGGAGATCCGCGCGCGGATCTTCGATCCCTTCTTCACCACCAAGGAGGTCGGTCGCGGCACCGGCCAAGGGCTCGCCATCGCGCGCAACATCGTGCTGGACAAGCACGGCGGCAAGCTGCGCTTCGAGTCGGCGGTCGGCCAGGGCACGACCTTCTTCGTCCACCTGCCGATCGACGGCGGGCCGGCGCCGGCCATCGAGGTCGCCGCATGAAGCGCATCCTCTTCGTCGACGACGAGCCCAACGTGCTCGAGGGCTTGCGCCGCCTGCTGCGTCGCGAGCGCGAGAGCTGGGAGATGGTCTTCGTCGACAGCGGCCAGAGGGCCCTGGCCGAGCTCGCCAAGACGCCGTTCGACGTGGTGGTTTCGGATCTCGTCATGCCGGGCATGGACGGCGCCGCATTCCTGATGCGCGTTCGCGAGACCGCACCGCAGGTGGCGCGCATCGTCCTCTCCGGCCACGCCGAGGTCGAGAAGGCGCTGCTCGCCCTGCCCGTGGCGCACCAGTACCTCGCCAAGCCGTGCGACGCCGACGTCTTTCGCGAGACCATCGAGCGCGCGACCAACGTCGAGTCGCTGCTCCACGATCCGGAGCTCAGGCGCATCATCGGCCAGACCAATAGCCTGCCGAGCCCGCCGCAGACGTACGTCGCGCTCAATCGCGCCCTGGCCGACCTCGAGACGCCGCTGCACGCGGTCGCCCACGTCGTCGAGCAGGACGTCGCGCTCACCGCCAAGATCCTGCATCTGGTCAACTCGGGCTTCTTCGGCCGCTCGCGCCGCTTGACGAGCATCGACGGTGCAGTGCAGGTGCTCGGTACCTCGATGCTGCGCAACCTGGTCCTCTCCGCCGGCATCGCCGAAGCGTTTGCGTCCAACGGCAGCGTGCCGGGCTTCTCCCTGGATGCCCTGCAGCGCCACGCCATGCTCGCCTCGAGCATCGCCGCGCGCCTGCTCGACTCGCGCCCGCTCGCCGAGCAGGCCGCCATGGCGGCTCTGCTGCACGACGTCGGCAAGCTGGTGCTCGCGGCCCGTCTTCCCGATCGCCTGGCGGGAGTCCTGGCGACGGCGCGCGAGCAAGACCGACCGATGCACGTCGTCGAGCGTGAAATCGACGGCGTCACGCACGCCGCGATCGGCGCCTACCTGCTCGAACTCTGGGGCCTGCCCTACCCGATCGTCGAGGCCGTGGCCTTGCACCACGAGCCGGCGCGCGCCACTCGCGAGCGCTTCGACGTGCTGGGCGCAGTACACGTCGCCAATGCGCTCGCCGCCGAGCGAATCGACGATGGATCCGAGGGCTGCGGCGAGGGCCTCGACATGGATTTTCTCGCCTCGCTCGGCGTCGCCGATCGGCTCGAGGCCTGGCGCGAGATGGCCGTCGACCGAGCCGGCGCGGCCCAGGCGAGCTGAGGAAGCTCTGGTGCTCGACACCGCCCATCCCAAGATTCTCCTCGTCGACGACGAGCCCAACGTGCTCGACGCCCTCACTCGCCAGCTGCGCCGCCAGTTCGCCGTGATCACCGCGGGCGGCGGAGCGGCCGGCCTCGAGGCGATCACCCGCGACGGCCCGTTCGCCGTGGTGGTCTCCGACATGCGCATGCCGGGCATGGACGGATCGGCCTTTCTCGGCCGGGCGCGCGAGACCGCGCCCGACACGGTGCGCATCCTGCTGACCGGCCAGGCCGACCTCTCGGCGGCCATCGCCGTGGTCAATCACGGCCAGGTGTTCCGCTTCCTCACCAAGCCGTGCGCGCCCGAGGTGCTGAGCCGGGCGCTGGCCGATGCGGTCGAGCAGCACCGCCTGGTCACCGCCGAGCGCGTCCTCCTCGAGCAGACCCTGCACGGCAGCATCAAGGCGCTCACCGAGATCCTCGCCCTGGCGAGCCCGACCGCCTTCGGACGCGCGACACGCGCCAAGCAGCGCGTCGGCTCGCTCGCCGAGAAGCTCGAGGTCGCCGAGCGCTGGCAGATCGAGGTCGCCGCAATGCTCTCGCAAGTCGGCTGCATCACGCTGCCCGCCGAGACGGCCGAGAAGATCTACCACGCAAAGCCGCTCAGCCCGCGCGAGCAGGAGATGGCCGATCGGCTGCCGAGCGTCGCCGGAGAGCTCTTGGCGAGCATTCCGCGCATCGAGGAGGTGCAGCGCATCGTCGCCTGGCAGGCCAAGCACTTCGACGGGGGCGGAATCCCCGCAGGCACGCTGCGGGGCGAGGCGATCCCATGGGGGGCGCGCGCGCTCAAGATCGTGCTCGACTACGACGCGCTCGAGGCGCAGGGCCTGGTCCCGCAGGTCGCGCTCGGCACGCTCAAGAGCAGGGCGGGCTGGTACGACCCGGCGATCCTCGACGCCTTCATCGAGATGCTCGACGGCGGATCTCGCGGGCCCGAGATCCGAGAGGTCCGCCTGCGCGACGTCCACCCGGGCATGGTGTTCGCGCGCGACGTCGTCACGCATTCGGGGATGCTGCTGATCGCCCGCGGGCAGGAGGTCACCCCGGGGCTGATCCAGCGAATCCGTAACTTCCCACAGAACGCAGCCGTCAAGGAGCCGGTCCTGGTCATCCTGGCGGCGCGGGGCGATTATGCCAGCGAGCCGACGGACCGTTCTGCTGGTTGACGACGAGCCGGCCGTGCTCACCAGCCTGAGCCGCGCCCTGCGGCGGGAGCCGTATTGCGTCCTGACCGCGAGCAGCGGCGCGACGGCGCTCGGCCTGCTCGCCGAGCACCCGGTCGACGTCGTCGTGTCGGACCACGACATGCCCGGGATGAACGGAACCAGCTTGCTCGCTCGTGTCCGCGAGCGCTACCCGCAGACGGTACGCATGATGCTGACCGGCCGCGGCAGCCTCGACGTGGCGATCCGCGCGATCAACGACGGGGAGGTGTCGCGCTTTCTCGCCAAGCCGATCCACGCGGGCGAGCTCTCGCTCGCCATCCGCGAGGTCGTGCAGCAGCGCGAGCTCCTGCTGCAGAGCCGTCGACTGCTCTGCGCGCTGCGCGCTCGCGGCTCGGGCGCCGACCGCGAAGACGAAGAGGCCGCGATCGCCGCGCCGCCCACGATCGTGCTCGACGACGCATCGGCCGACCTCGAGACCCTGCTCCGCGAGATCGAGGAAGAGCTCGCGGCCGCGCAGAAGCCCGTGGGCTCCTGAGCCTCCTCGTCGGCCGTTCGCGCCGACTCGCAGCGCGGCGCGGCCTGCTCGCGGGGCCGGCCCAGCTCACGGGCGCACGACGCCAGGGTGGTCGGGGCGCAGGGGAACCAGGCGCGCCTGCCTG
>CAZGUU010000332.1:0-5470 GCA_964529315.1 uncultured Enterobacteriaceae bacterium | reverse complement strand
CGCGCAGGCGCTTGGTCTTCACCCGGTCCACCTGCCGGCGCGCGACGTCGATCGCGACCCGGTAGACCTTCTCCGCCTGCTCGACCGAGACGTAGCCGTCGAGGACGTCGGCCAGCACCTTCTCGGGATCGCGCCGTGCCGGCAATCCGTAGCCGCCCCCACCGTTGGCCCGGATGCGCACCGTGTCGCCCGGCTGCAGCATGTAGCCCTTCTTGGGGTGTGGGCGGATCTTGCGATTGATGACCAGCTCGGCGGTGGCTCCGGGCAGGCCGCCGCGCAGCCCGAGCGGCGGGTGGTTGATGCGCTCCTGCATGCAGAAGAAGGTCGCCGGCTTCTCGCTGCGCACCTGGACCTCGATCTCCTGGCCCAGACCGCCGCGGTACTTCCCCGCGCCGCCCGAGTCGCGCACCATCTCGCGCTTGCGGACGAAGAGCGGGAACTCGTTCTCGATCACCTCGATGGGGATGTCGGCGATGACGAACGGGAAGAGCGTCGTCGGCGAGTCCTTGGTGGGCCTCGCCCCCATGCCACCCAGGCAGGTGCAGATGCCGACCATCGGGTCGCCGCGCTCGTTGGTGCCGATCACGCCGAAGTTGGACACCGCCGCCGAGTCCGCGACCACCCGGCTCGGCAGCACCTTGCCCAGCGCACCGAAGACCGCCGACGGGATGTAGAACCCCGTCAGGTGACGCGCCATGACCGGCGCAGGGTGCTTGGCGTTCATGATGCTGCCCTCGGGCGCGACCAGGGTCAGCGGACGGTAGCTGCCCTCGTTGTCGCGAACGTGGGGGAAGACGGTGCACATCAGGCACTGATGGGTGAGCGCCAGCGTGTGGTTGTAGACCAGGTTGATGCCGTACTGGCTCTGCGGAGAGCTGCCCGTGTAGTCGATGGTGATGTCCGAGCCTTTGACGGTCAGGGCCAGCGCGATCTTCACCGGGTCCGTGGCGTCGTAGCCATCGGTGTAGACGACGTGCTTGTAGGTGCCGTCGGGCACGGCGGCGATCGCCGCGCGGGTCGCCTCCTCGCTGGTCGCGACCATCGCGGCGGAGAGGCCGTCGAGGTCTTCCAGACCGAACTCCTCCATCATCCGAGCGACCTTGGCCGCCGCGGCCTCGGCCGATCCCATCTGCGCGCGGATGTCGGAGAGCACCACCTCGGGATGACGGATGTTGTTCGAGATCATCTCGAACAGGTCCATGTTGGGCTCGCCCGCCGAGAACAGCTTGACGAAGGGGATCAGGATCCCCTCCTCGTAGAGCGACGTGCTGTCCGCCGAGAAACCCCGGCCGCCCATGTCGATGTGGTGGCCGAGGTAGGAGGTGAAGCCGACGACGCGGTCGCGCAAGAAGATCGGCACCACCACGGCCGTGTCGTTGATGTGGCCGCCGACCTTCCACGGATGGTTGGAGATCAGCACGTCGCCGGGCGCCAGGTCCTCGACCGAGAATTGCTCGAGAAAGCACTTGACCGTCTGGCGGATGTGGCACTCGCCCTCGTCGGCGTGGGTCATGAAGTTGCCGGCGCGGTCGTAGAGGCCGGCCGAGCAGTCCTTGGCCTCGCGGATGATCGGCGAGAAGGCCGCGCGGATCAGGCCGGCGATCTCCTCGTTGAGGATCGTCCGGCAGCGGTTCCACAGGATCTCGAGGGTGACCGGGTCGAAGGCACGCATGGGGATCACCTCGCGGGGACGGAGACGACGACGTTGCCGAGATCGTCGACGCTCGCCTGGCCGCCCGGCCCGACGACGATCGTCGACTCCCGCTCCTCGATCACCGCCGGCCCCTCGAGGCTCGCGCCGGGGCGCAGGCGGTAGCGGTCGTAGACCGGGCACGGTGCCAGGCCGCCGCGCTCGGGGAAGTAGACCGGGCGATCCTTCTTGTGCGCCGCCCGCGGCTCGCCACCGGCGCCGTCGCCGCCCGCGAGGCGCTGCAAGCTCACCTGCGGGCGCGGCCCCGCGGCGACGACCTTCCAGTTGACGCCCATCACCTCGAGGTCGGGGTGGCCCCAGTTGAACTTGCGCATGTGCGCGGCCTGGAAGGCCGCGAGGATCTCGGCCTCCTGCCCGGCACCGAGCCGGCCCGCCGGGATCGGCACGTCGATCTCGCGCCCCTGCAGCGCGTAGCGCATGTCGGCCGAGCGCGTGATGGTCACCTGGTCGGCGGGCACGCCGGCCTTGGCGAGCAGGCGGCGGCCCTCTTCCTCCATCTCGGCGTAGATCCCGCCGAGGGCGCCCCAGTCGAGGGCGGGATTCACCTTGAGCATGTACGTTCGGATGAAGTCGAATGAGAGCGGCGCCACCAGGAAGCCGAGCGCCGAGGCGACCCCGGCGGCGTGCGGCACCAGGAAGCGGTCGATGCCCAGCTTGCGACACACGTTGAAGGCGTGCACCGGCCCCGCACCGCCGAAGGCGACCATCGTGTAGCTGCCCAGCTCGACGCCCTTCTCCACCGCCAGCACGCGCGAGGCGTTGGCCATGTTCTCGTCGACCACGTTGCGGATGCCCCAGGCGGCCTCGGTGACACCCAGGCCCGCGGGCCTGGCGGCGTGCTTCTCGACCGCGGCCGTGGCCGCGGCGCGGTCCAGGCGCATCGCGCCGCCCAGGAAGTAGTCCGAATCCAGGTAGCCGAGCAGCAGGTCGGCATCCGTGACCGTGGGCATCTCTCCACCGCGGCCGTAGCAGGCCGGGCCCGGCGCCGCGCCGGCGCTCAGCGGGCCGACGGTCAGGAGGCCCATCTCGTCGACCCGCGCGATCGAGCCGCCACCGGCTCCGATCTCCAGCATCTCGATCACCGGCAGGCTGATCGGCAGCCCGCTGCCCTTCTTGAAGCGAGCCATGCGGGCGATCTCGAACTCCTTGGTCACCGACGGCTTGGCGTCGTCGATCAGGCAGCTCTTCGCCGTGGTGCCGCCCATGTCGAACGAGAGCACGTGCGGGCAGCCGGCCGTCTCGCCCAGGTAGGCCGCCAGCACCGCGCCGGCCGCCGGGCCCGATTCGAGGATGCGGATCGGGAACTCGGCGGCGACCTCGGGCGTGGTGATGCCACCGTGCGAGAGCATCATGAGGAACTCGGCCTGCCCGCCGAGCGCTCGCAGCTGCTCACCCATGCGCGCCAGGTAGCGGCGCGTCGGTGGCAGGGCGAAGGCGTTGGCGACCGCGGTGGACGCCCGCTCGTACTCGCGGATCTCGGGGATCAGCTCGCAGGACAGGCTGACGCCGATCTCCGGCGCCACCTTGCGGATGATCGCCTTCATGCGCCGCTCGTGGGCCGGGTTGCGGAACGAGTGCAGGAAGCAGACGGCGATCGCTTCGACCCCGTCGCGTACCAGCTCGCGCACCATGCGCTGCGCCTGCTTCTCGTCGAGCCGGGTCTGCACGACGCCCTGCGCGTCGATCCGCTCGCGGATGCCGCGGCGCCAGCGACGCGGGACCAAGGGCTGCGGCATGTCGATGTTGATGTCGTAGTTGTCGTACCGGCTGCCCCGGCCCACCTCGAGGAAGTCGCGGAACCCCTCGGTGACCAGCAGCGCCGTCTTGGCCCCGGCGCGCTGGATCAGGGTGTTGATCACCAAGGTGGTGCCGTGGATCAAATGGCGGACGTCGCGGTCGAAGGCGATGCCGTTGTCCGCGCACACCCCGTGCAGCCCCTCGAGGGCTCCCCGGGCCGGATCCTCCGGGGTCGTGAGCACCTTGGCCGTACGCAGCGCGCCCTGCTCCGCGTCGAGCACCACCAAATCCGTGAATGTCCCGCCGATGTCGCAGCCCACTCGATACACGCTCGTCTCCTGGTCTGACCAGCTTGTATCAGAGGGTCTTTCGGGCTGTCAACGAATTCGCATCGTCGTGGGACCGGCCCGGTTCCCGACGACACAAAGCGATTTTCTGGGCCGCAGGCGGACCCTTCCGGCCCTCCCCCGGACATTCCGGCAGGGCGCTCCGACCGGGCAGACGCTGGTCTGACCAGCTTCCCCAAATGCTCCTTCGCCGCACGGCTCGGGCGCCCGAGCCTGCTCGTTCGCCCGTGGAGCCCGCGGGAGCCTCGCCCGCCTGGCAGGCGGCGGCTATAGGTCGAGCGCGATGCCGCCGGCCATCCGCGTCACGGTGGAGCTGATGGGGCCGTTCGAGAGCGCCTTCGACACCCCCTGCGTCACGCTGGAGCTGCCCGCCCCCGCGACTGTCGCCACTCTGGTCGAGGCCCTCGCGGCGCGCTGGCCCGCCGGCGCCAGGCTGGCCGCCCTGCTCGGCGACCCGGCCTCGCCGCGCCGTCGCTACTGCTACGTGTCGCTGGACTACGCGGTGCTCGCCCCCGACGCGGTGCTCGGCACGCCCTTGCACGACGGCGCGCGTGTCTGCATCGGCACCCCGATGGTGGGCGGCTGAGCCCGTGAGCCGCGATCCCCGGAGCGCCCGGGGTGCCCGTGCTCAGCCCGCGGTCAGCCCGCGGTCGCTCGAGAAGATCGCGCCGTGGATGTTGCTGCCGTCGTCGGAGGCGACGAAGGCGAACAGCTTGGCGATGTCCTCGGGCGTGCCCATGCCGCGAAAGCCGGTGTAGGGCGCCATCAGCTCGAAGTCGACGTCGGGCGGGATCTGGAAGGCGGCCGTCAGGCTCGTCGCGATGCCGCCCGGGGCGATCGCGTTCACTCGAATCGGTGTCTTGACGTACTCCATGGCCAGGGCACGAGTCAGCTGCACGACGGCGCCCTTGCTCATGCAGTAGACCACCGTGTACGCGGTGCCCATCAGGCCGGCGTTGGAGGCGATGTTGACGATGTTGCCGCCGCTGCGCAGCAGGTGCGGGATCGCCGCCTGCGAGGTGAAAAAGTAGCCGTCGACGTTCACCCCCATCATGCGCCGGTAGTCCGCCTCGCTGACCGAGACGAAGTGCTCGGCGCGCGCGATGCCGGCGACGTTCCCCAGAACGTCGAGCTGGCCGAAGGCGGCGACGCACTCCTCGACGGTCGCCCGGCACTCGGTGGCGCTGGAGATGTCGCCCTGGCGGGTCTTCATCGTCCCGCCCGCGGCGCCGATCGATCGCGCGGTCTCGGCGAGCCCGTCGCCGTTGAAGTCGTGCCCGAACACCCGGGCACCCTCGCCCGCCAGCGCGAGGGCGATCGCGCGCCCGATGCCCGAAGCGGCGCCGGTCACCAGCGCCACCTTGCCCACGAACCGTCGCTGCCCGCCGTCCGAAGTCGCCATCCGAGATCCTCTGCAGTGCGTCGAGGCCGCTTCGCGTCCGGCGCACGCCGTCGACTCGTCGGGGCCTTCCCTACCCATGCCGCTACCAGGCAGCCGCGCGGAACGCACCCTGCCGGCCGGGGCCATGCTCGTGCGACCTCGCGCTCGGTCCGCGAGCGCACCGGGCGCAGCCCCTGGGCCTGACGCTCGCGGCGCACCTCCGGGCTCGACCATGCGAGCGCAGGGGGCGCTGCCATCGCGCGGCGGACGCAGCGGCTCCCCGCGGAGCACCGG
>CAZGUU010000331.1:0-5512 GCA_964529315.1 uncultured Enterobacteriaceae bacterium | reverse complement strand
CGTCGACCGGTCACGGAACCACTGCATGAGACCAACCCTCTAGCTTGGGAATGTCGATCGGCGACGCGCCCGGACGCCGGCGCGGATCGTCGGCCGAGGAGCGCGGCGCTCGATCGAGAGTCGTGTGTTCGCTGTGGTTTCGTCCCGGGATGCGCAGAGCTTGAGCGGGTGCAGGCGCGGTCGCCTGCGAGCGCATCGTCTATGTCGTGCACTGGCAGGGTGGGCCTCGGCGCGGCTCGCGGCAGGGGCCGGCGCCGCGGATGGCCGCGTCACGGCTTGGCGAACGCGCCCCAGAAGCCGAAGGCGCGGTCCGGGCCCGGGTCGTTGCCCAGGATGGACAGGCCCTGGTGGCGCAGGAAGGCCGAGATGCGCGGCCAGGTGGGCACCCAGCGGTGGTCCTGGCCGACCCACGGGCTGCCCGGCAGCCACATCGTCATGCGCTCGTGCGGTAGATACAGGAAGAGCGTGCCGCCGGGGCGCAGCACGCGCAGCCATTCGCGCAGCGCCTCCTGCCAGCGGTCGAGGTGCTCCAGGCAGTGGCTCGAGAAGACGAAATCCATCGAGCCGTCGGCGAACGCGCTCAGGCGGTAGGCGTCGAGCTCCACGCCCTGGTCCACGGGAGTGGCACCGGGCAGCGGGTGTTTGCCGGCGCCGATGTCGAGGCCCTGGCCGCGGCAGTACTCGAGCGCGATGTCCTCGACGAAGGACTTCGCATCGCCGCGGTTCAGGTAGCTGGGAAAGTCGCTGAGCAGGTCGGCCAGCACCGGCTCGAGGCGATCGGCGTCCAGCGCGAGGCAGGCGTCGGTGCCGGTCGAGCAGCGGCTCGGGACGTGCAGCGGCGGCTGGTTGCAGCACTCCAGGCAGCGCCGGTTGTGGTAGTCGAACGAGCCCGGGTAGGCGCGCAGCTCGGGCGGAATGTTCCCCCACCAGCACAGCACACGCGTGGTCAGGCTGCGCTCCATCGCCAGGTGGTAGACCAGCGAGTCGAGGGTCAGCACCAGGGCCGCGCCGTCGAGCAGGTGATAGAGCGCGGCCAAGCTCGTGCGGTTGAGCAGGCTCACGTCGGTGTGTGCCGAGACGTCGTCCAGATCCGGTGCCAGGCCGACCTCGACCACCGACAGCTCCGCGACCTCCTTGAGCAGGCCGATCACCAGGTCCATGTCGCGCGCGGCCGGCACGCGGGGCTGCCAGCCGGCGCGCCGGTTCACCACCATGTAGCGCCGGTCGGCCAAGCCGAGCTGCTGGAGCACGAGGTTGGTCGAGAGCTCGGTGCACAGGTGGGGCCGGCGCACCACGCGCGGCAGCCCGACCTGATCGCCCAGGTGGAAGGAGAGGTGCTGCTTGAAGTGCGAGTAGCCGCTCGGCGGCTCGATCGCGATCGTGTAGTCGGTTGCGACTTGCTTCTCGAGGCGCTGGCGAGGGTCCTTGACCACCAGGTTGGGGAAGTGGAGTAGCTCGGCGATGCCGCCGCCGTGGACCTCGAGGGTGCCGTGTTCGCTCGCCAGCGCCGACAGGACACCGCTGGCGGCCACTGCATCGCCCAGGCCGCCCATGAGCAGCTCGACCGACTTCGTGCGGCCGCGCGTGCGCGTGTCGCCTGAGCCGTCGGCGCGGCTCGCCTTGCTCGCAACGCCGGTCGGCGCGAAGCGGCCGAGATCGTTTGCCTGGATCGTGATCGCCATCGCTGCTTCGCCCTCGACCGGCCGCCGTGGCCACAACGCATCGTCCCGTACCCTGGCTCATCGGCAGCGGATCGGCAGGGCTTAGGGCTGCGCCATGGCGGTTGCACGAACCATGCCCTGTGGCGCGCACGTCCCGCGCCATTCGTGGGGCCGCGGAAAGTGATCGGTTTTCCTGGCGCGGCCGGTCAGCTTTTCGGTCGGTCGGAGCGGAGACGGCACAGGCTTCTGCCCGGGCCAGGAAGGAAGTTCCGGGTCGCCGGGCAGGCGATCGCGGGATTCTGGGGAGTGCCTGTGCGGAGGCCATTGCGGCGCCGCTGGCAGCCGCGAAGCTCGGCCGGGGCAGGGCCGGCGGATCGGCCTCTGGCCGGTTCGGAGGTGGCGGGAGCGCACCTGGCACGCCGCCTGCTCCAGCCGATCGCGAGGCTTTTCAAGGGAGACGGCTGGTGAGCATTGCGGACGAAGTGCGTGAGACGATCTCGGCGGGTGGCTCCGGAGGATTTCCCGCTGGTGGCGAGGCCTCCGGTGGGATCGCCCGGCGGGTGCGCCGCGCGACCATCGCCGTGGCGGCGCTTGCCGAGGTGGCCCGCGAGCGCGACGCCAGCCAAGCGCGGACGCGCAGCCTCGAAGGGCGTTGTGAGGAGCTCGAGGCGAGGGTGGCAGCGTTGCGCGAGGCCCTGGCCGAGAGCAGCGCCTTCAATCACACGGTGGCCCACGAGCTGCGCGGGCGGTTGAACGGTGTCACCGGCTACGCCGAGCTCCTGCGTCACGACTACGGATCCGCGCTCGGCCAAGAGGAGCGCACCTGCCTCGATTGGCTGGTCGACGCAACCGACGGCATGCGCCACCTGGTCGACGACCTCCTGGCGCTGAGCGAGTCCAGCAGCGGCGCGCTTCGCGGCGTCCCGGTGGACCTGAGCGCGATGGCCGAGAGCGTTGCGGCCGAGCTGCGCCGCTCCGATCCGACGCGCCGCGTGGTGATCCGCATCGCTCCCGGGCTCATGGCGATCGGCGATCCCCGCCTCCTGCACGTGGTTCTCTCGAACCTCCTCGGCAACGCCTGGAAGTACACCCGCGGCCGCGGTGCAGCGCACATCGAGGTGGGCGCGGTCCTTCGCGACGGCGAGCGGGCCTACTTCGTCGGCGACGACGGGATCGGCTTCGCGGCGAGCCGTGCCGGCGAGCTGTTTCGGCCCTTCCGACGGCTGCACCGCGGCCGCGAGTTCGAGGGTACGGGGATCGGGCTGGCCACAGTGCAGCGCATCGTCGCCCGGCACGGCGGCCGCGTGTGGGCCGAGGGCGAGGTCGGACGCGGCGCGACGTTCCACTTCACCCTGCCGTAGTCAGGGGCCCGTCCCGGGGCGGCAGGCGTCCGCCGTGGCGCGGCGGCCGGAGGCGGGATCCCGGGGTGCCCCGCCCAGATCCTCGGGCGGTTCGCTCGGGCTCGGCCTCTGCGGGCCTTGAGGAACGAATGTTCGTACGGCTATGACAATGCGGGGTGCACGAGCGTGAGGGCAGGAGGGGGGCGGCGCCGAGCGGCGCGCCACCGAGCGACGCGGAATCGCCGTCGACGCGTGATCTGATCCTCGACGTAGCCGAGCGCCTGTTCGCGGCGCACGGCCTGGAAGGGGTGGCGGTGCGCGACCTGGCGCGCGCCACGGGTCTGACCGCCTCGAGCCTCTACAACCACTTCCCGAGCAAGCAGGCGATCTACGCGGCCGTGCTCGAGCGGGGCCTGCGGCCGCTGGTCGAGCTCACCACCGAGGCCTGGCCGTCCGGGCCGCTCGAGCGCGACCGGATGCGCCCGATGCTCGACCGCACATTGAGCCACTTGGCCGCGCACCCGAGCATCGCGACGCTCCTGCAGCGTGTGCTGATGGAGGATGCGGGCAAGCCCGACACGCGCGTCGCCGCCTGGCTCCGCGTCCTGACCAGCCGGTGGGCGCGGCTGATTCGCGATGCCGGCATGGCGGCGGGGTGGGAGGAAGAGGAGCTGCCGCACCTGACGCTCGCTCTCTTCGTCCTCACCTGCGCGTACTTCGTCAGCGCGCGCACTTCGAACGCCGTCGAGCCCTGGAGCCCGGATCCGTTCTCGCCGAGCGAGATCGCCGTGCAGCGCGAGTTCTTGGAGGAAGCGATGTTTCGACTGCTGGGCCCGCGCCCCCGGCGCCGCAGGCGCAGCCCGAAGAAGGAGCGACGATGAGCAGGCCGATCCCCACCGCCGAGCCGATGAGCCAGCGGATGGACGTCGAGTTTCCCTACAAGCACTCCACCGGCGAGGTCACCGGCCGCTTCCTCGCCGCCTTGAAGGAGCAGAAGCGCATCTGGGGCCGGCGCGTGGCGGGCCAGGGCGTGGTCGTGCCGCCCAACTCCTACTCCGAGCTCGACGGCTCCGCTGGCGGGGAGTGGGTGGCGGTGGCGGATCAGGGGACGGTCACCGCGGTCGCCGAGGTCGTCCGGCCGATCGAGGGGCTGCATCCGTCGCGCGAGCCCTTCGCCTTCGTGCTGGTGCGGCTCGATGGGGCCGACACGGCGCTGGCGCACGTCGTCAAGCGCGGGCTCGACCGCCTCGCGGTGGGCAGCCGGGTCCGGGCCGTCTGGGCCCCCGACGAGGCGCGCATCGGCACGATCCGCGACATCGACTGCTTCGAGCTCGTCGGCTGAGCTCAGCCCGACCGACGGAGGACGGACATGGACGAACCGCCCAGGGAACCCATCAAGTACATCGCCGCGACCTTGAAGCTGCCCTACCACTACCACGCAGGCGACTACCGAGCGCTCTACTTGAAGGCGCTCGAGGACAAGAAGATCTTGGGCTCGCGCTGCAGCGCGACCGGCAAGGTCTTCGTGCCGCCGGCGATGAGCTCACCGGAGAGCTTCGCGCCGTGCGAGGAGCTGGTCGAGATCTCCGATCGCGGCGTGGTGACGACCTTCTGCGTGGTCAACGTGCCGGTGTACGGGCGCGACCTCGAGCTGCCCTACGTCGTCGCCTCGGTCGCGCTCGACGGCGCCGACATCTCGCTCTACGGGCTGATCCAGGAGTGCGCCGCGGCCGACGTGCACATGGGGATGCGCGTCGAGGCGGTCTGGGCCCCCGACGGCGAGCGCAAGGGCGACCACACCGACATCCGCTACTTCCGGCCCACGGGCGAGCCCGACGCTCCGCTCGAGAGCTTCATCCGCCGCCTGTGAGGTGAACGTGAGCAAGCTGCGAAACGTGGCCGTGGTGGGCTTCGCGCAGGCGCCGATCGTCGCCGCCGACCCGCACCACACGGCTCCCGAGATGCTCTACCCGATCGTCCGCGAGGCGCTTGCCCAGTGTCGCGTGACGCGCGACGAGATCGACTACCAGTGCGCCGGCTCCTCGGACTACATCGACGGCCGCGCCTTCGGCTTCAGTGCCGCGCTCGACGCCATGGGCAGCTGGCCGCCGCGCCAGGACTCGCACGTCGAGATGGACGCGATCTTCGCCGCCTACCTGGTGTGGGTGAAGATGCAGGCCCTGGAGTGCGACTCGGCGATCGTCTGCGGCTTCGGCAAGACCTCCGAGGGCAGCCTGGCCCATGTGCTGAACTTGCAGCTCGACCCGTTCTACCAGGCGCCGATGGGCCTCGACTGGATCTCCACGTCGGCCCTGCAGGCGAGCGCCTACATGGCGCGAAGCGGTGTCGACGACGCCGCGCTCGCCGAGCTCGCGGCGCGCGGCCGCGCGGCGGGCGCGCGCAACCCCGACACGCAGGTGCGCCAGGCGGCCAGCGCCGCCGCGCTGCGTGCCACGCCCTGGGCGGTCAAGCCGCTGCGCGAGGGCTACCTGCCGCCGATCGGCGAAACCG
>CAZGUU010000330.1:0-5540 GCA_964529315.1 uncultured Enterobacteriaceae bacterium | reverse complement strand
GATATCACGTTGTGACTGGAGTTCAGACGTGTGCTCTTCCGATCTGTCCCGCGAGCCGCCCTCGCGCGGCTCGCCCGCAGACGCCCTCGCGCCGCAAAGGGGGAACGGGCTTGGGGTTGTCGATCGTGCAGCGGATCGTCGAGGCGCACGGCGGCACGGTCTCGGCGAGAAACCGGCCCGAGGGTGGGGCCACGGTGACCGTGAGGCTGCCTGCGGCGGGGTGACCCGGCTCGTCTCGTCCTCGGTCGCACGATCCTCGAGCCGCATGGCGCCCTCGGGCCGCCGCGACGGCGGCTCGAGGGCAGACCCAACGGACACGGGCGACGAGCCAGCGCAGCTGGGCTCGCCCGGTCGCACCGGCGAGCGCGACGCGCTACTCTTCGTCGAACGCGACCAAGGAGGTGCTGCGATGGCACGGGAGACGGTCCTCGCGGAGCGACGCGACGGGGGCGTGCTGCTGCTCACCCTGAGCCGCCCCGAGAAGCGCAATGCCTTCAACAGCCAAGCGTATCACGAGCTGCGCGACGCGCTCGACCAGGCCCTGGCCGACGACGCGGTACACGCCGTCGTCTTGACCGGTGCCGGAGCGGCGTTCTGCGCCGGCCAGGACGTCGCCGAGATGCGCGACGCCGCCTCGATCGACGGGGCTTCGCATGGCTTTCCCGGATTTCTCGAGCGGCTGTGCAGCTTCGACAAGCCGTTGCTCGCGGCGGTGAACGGCGCCGCGAGCGGGCTCGGCTTGACCATGCTGCTGCACTGCGACGTGGTCTACGTCGGCGAGAGCGCGCGCCTGCGCTGCCCGTTCGTCGCCCTGGGCGTGGTGCCCGAGGCGGGCAGCAGCTACCTGCTGCCGCTGATCATCGGCTTCCAGCGCGCGGCGGAGGTGCTCTACACGGCCGAGTGGATCGAGGCGCCACGCGCCGTCGAGCTCGGCCTCGCCGCGCGCCTGCTCCCCGACGCCACCCTGGTGGCGACCGCGCTACGCAAGGCGCGCGAGATCGCCGCCAACCCGCCGCTGGCGGTGCGCCGCACCAAACGCCTGCTGCTCGCCACGCGCGCCGCGGCGCTGCGCGAGGCGCTGGGCCGCGAGCAGGCGGCGTTCGCCGAGCTGCTCGGCTCGCCCGAGAGCCTCGCGGCCATCGCGGCGTTCTTCGAACGGCCCCAGGCCCAGCTCCCGCGACCGACCCTGAGGGCGTGAGCAGATACCGCGCCCCCAACGCCCTCGGCCACGTCGAGGGTCGCGAGGCCCTGGTCCGCTACCTCACCCGCCTGTTCGCTGGATGGCAGATCACGCGGGCGCGGCGCGAGGCGTTCGACCTGCGCGACGACGACGGGGGCGCCTTCCTGTGGCGCGCCACCTTCCGCCGCCCCGGCAGCGACCAGGTCGTCGAGGTCGACGGCATGGACCTGGCCGTGCTGCGCGGCGACAAGCTCGCGCGCAACGAGGTCTGGTTCGACCGCGCGGCCCTGGTCCCGCTGCCGGCGTCGTGAAGGCCACCCGAGCTCGGGGAGGCACGTGTCTGCCCGATGCCGGGACGAGGCTGCCCGCGCGGCTCAATCCTCGACGTAGGCGCGGATCGCCACCTGCTTCTCGTCGTTGGCCAGGTCGGCGTCGAGCAGGGTGACCGCGGCGAAGCCGTTGTTCATCGCGTCCAGGTCGGTCTGCGGGTTTTTCCGCGTCGAGCTGCAGTCGTTGCTCCCGTAGGGCACGGTGCGCACGGTCGGCTCCCAGGTGCCCGGGCTCGAGGCGTCGGGCTCGTAGCCGGTCACGGTCGTTCCGCGGCCGAGCGGCACGGCACGCACGCCACGCAGCTTGCCCTCGGTGCAGGTGGGGAAGTTGACGTTCAACACCCGCGCGTGGCGCGGATCGTGCGGCGAGCGCATCAGGCGGCGCAGCGACTCCGAGGTGCGCAGCTTCTCGACCAGCCGGGCGACGTAGTCAGCCGTCTCGTCGAAGCGCAGCTCGGGCCCCAGCCCCTGGCTCGCCGCGATCCCCGGGATCCCCATGCGGGCGCCGGTCAGCGCCGCGCCGACCGTACCCGAGATCTCGATCAGGTCGCCGACGTTCTGCCCGTGGTTGATGCCCGAGACCACCAGGTCCGGCTTGCGCATCGATCCCTCGAGCACCCCGAAGAGCACGCAGTCGGCCGGGAAACCCTCGACCGAGGTGGCCGCATGGCCCGCTTCGGTGGCCGCCGAAGCGACGTGGATCGGCTTGGTGTTGAAGCGGCTGCCAGTGCCGCTCTGGTTGGTCGCCGGGGCGAGCACAACGACCTCGAGCTGGCGGTTCGCCGCGAGTCGCTCGACCAGCACCGAGATCCCCTCGGCGGAGATGCCGTCGTCGTTGGTGACCAGGACGCGCCAGGGTGCCGCGTACGCGGCAGCGGGCAGTGCACATGCCACCACGAGAGCCACGGCCAGCGCCCGCCCGCGCAACGCCACACCACGGGGGAGCGCGCCACCAGTGACCATGGGACAGCAGTTCGTCGTCACGAGAGCTCCTCCTTCCCTTCGCGCCCGTCCTTCAGGCCGCAACGTAGCCGAGTCGCTTGTCCACGACGTTGCGCAGCGGCTCGCCCGAGAGGAAACGGCGCAGGTTGTCGCGAAATAGATCGACGGTCTTGTGGAAGTAGCCCGGAGTGTATCCCGAGACGTGCGGCGTGACGATCGCGTTCTCCAGCTCCCAGTAGGGGCTCGTCGCGGGCAGCGGCTCCTCGCGAAAGACGTCGAGGCCCGCCCCGGCGATGGCGCCACGGCGCAGGGCGTCGACCAGCGCATCGTCGTCGACCACTTCCCCTCGTGCGATGTTGATCAGGTAGGCCGAGGAGCGCATCGCGGCCAGCGCGGCCCGGTCGATCAGGTGGTGGGTCTGCGGCGTGAGCGGTGTCGCGAGCACGACGAAGTCGGCCCAGCCGAGCAGCGCGTGCAGCTCGTTCGGTCCCACGACCGCCTCGGCTCCCTCGACCGGCTCCTCGGGGCGGCGGCGCAGCACCCGCACCGTCATGCCGAGCGCGCTGGCCAGGCGGGCCAGCGCGGCGCCGATCGGTCCCGCACCGAGAATCGCCAGGCGGCTGCCGCAGAGCTCGCGCACTCCACCGGCGAAGGCGATCACGCCGAAGCGGTTCCACTCGCGGTGCGCCTGCAGGCGCACCGCCTGGTGCACGTTGCGCGCCAGGGCGAGCATCAGCCCGAGCACGTGCTCGGGGATCGACACCGAGTGCAGCCCCCGGCCGTTGGTCAGGATCACCTCGCTCGCCACCATCTCCGGAAAGAGGTTCGCCTCGATCCCGGCCGAGGGCGAATGGACCCAGCGCAGCCGCTTCGCGTCGGCGAACAGCTCGCGCGGCAGCGTCCAGCCGAAGAACACCTCGGCGTCGGCGAGCGCCGCCGCCAGCAGCGCCTCGTCCTCGACCGCAACGAAGCTCACCCCGGGGAACTCGGCGTGCAGCGCTGCCAGGTCCTCGTCCGACATCGCCCAACGGACCTCCTTCAGGCGAAAGAACATCACCACCTTCATCGTCGTCCTCGCACCTCGGGCTGCCCACTCGCCCTCGAGCTCGACCCCTCGTCGGCTCGCCGGCTCGCCGATCGAGCCACGAGGCTGGAGGCCCCGTCGCTACCCCGTTGCGCGGCTTAGCGCCCGGCACGCGGGCACTTCAAGCCCGGTGCGCAGGCTCCTCCCGGCGGCCGCGGCGAGCGGTGCGGGCCAACCAGCGCGAGCGATGGCCCGGCGGGTTCGGGCCGCCGTGCAGGTGCGGGCCGCGCCACGGCGCGGGGCCGGCACCAGGGGTCGCCGCGGCGACCTGCGGAGGCTCTGGCCGTGACGATCGAGCGCCCGCCGATGCCGCTCAGTCGCCCCGGCACCGAGGATCGCCGCGGCGGCCGAGCCCCTCTCGCGAACGCAGTGGGACGAGGAGCGTCGCCACGACCAGCGGCAGGAAGACCAGGATCGGCAGAGCGGCCAGAGCGCGCAGGGCGGTGAGCTTGCTCATGGGGTCCATGAGCCGAGCATATGCACGCCGCGCGATCTCCGGGAAAGGGGCTTTCTCGTCGCAGATCTGCGTGCAAGGAGTGTCGGGAGGGAACCCTCGGGCGAAGCGGCGGACGGCGCGCAGCCGAGCGGCACGCGTACCACCAATCGTCCGGCGACGGCGGCAGGAGGTCTCGCAATGGGGCAGCTCGAGGGACGGGTGGCGATCGTCACCGGCGCTGGACAGGGGATCGGGCGCGGCATCGCGCGGCGCTTCGCCCGCGAGGGAGCGCGCGTGCTGGTCGCCGAGGTGGACGCCGCTTCGGGCGAACGCACCGCCGCCGAGCTCGCCGCGCTGGGCGGCGCGGGGCGCTTCGTGCGGACCGACGTCACGCAGCGCGACCAGGTGGAGGCGATGGTCGAGGCAGCGCGGCGCGACTTCGGCGCAGTCGACATCCTGGTCAACAACGCCTGGGGCGGCGGGACGTTCTGTCGCCTCGAGCACAAGACCGACGCGATGATGGAGCACGGCTTCCGCATGGCGCTCCTGGCTGCATTCTGGTCGATGCGCGCGGTCTTCCCCGACATGCGCGCCCGGGGCGGCGGCCGGATCGTCAACCTCTGCACGCTCAACGGGGTGAACGCCCACATGTACACGGCCGAGTACAACACCGCGAAAGAAGCGCTGCGCGCGCTCTCCCGCACCGCGGCCCGCGAGTGGGCGCGCCACGGGATCACGGTCAACGTGATCTGCCCCGCCGCGGCGACCGAAGCCTACGAGGCCTTCCGCGCCGCCTCACCGGAGAACGCGGCCGAGGTGCTGGCGCAGAACCCGATGGGCCGCATGGGCGATCCCGAGGAGGACATCGCGCCGGTCGCCGTGTTCTTGGCCAGCGATGGCGCGCGCTACACCACCGGCAACACCCTGTTCGTCGACGGCGGCAGCCACATCAACGGCGTTTCCTGGGCGCCCGACCTGCCGGACTGACCGGGGCAGTCGCTACCCGGCTCGTCATCTCGTATACGGGGCCGATGCCCGATCGCACCCCCTCCCTCCGTCCCGCCGAGCGTCTGGCCGGCCTGCAGCAATCCGTGATCCGCGAGATGACCCGCTTGGCGATGGAGCACGGGGCGGTGAACCTCGCCCAGGGCTTCCCCGATTTCCCGCCACCGCCCGAGGTGATCGCCGCGGCGCACGCCGCGCTCGACGCGGGCCACAACCAGTACACGGTCACCTGGGGCATTCGCCCCCTGCGCGAGGCGATCGCCGCGAAGATGCAGCGGCGCTTCGGCCTGGCCTTCGATCCCGAGCGCCACCTGGCGGTCACCTGCGGCGTGACCGAGGCGCTATGCGCGGCCGTGCTCGCGATGGTCGATCCGGGCGACGAGGTGATCGTCGTCGAGCCCTTCCACGAGAACTACGCGCCGGCGATCCGCTTTGCCGGCGGCCACCCGGTGTTCGTCGCGCTCGAGCCGCCCGACTTCGCGCTCGACGAGGCGCGCTTGCGCCGCGCCTTCTCGCCGCGCACGCGCGCCATCGTCGTCAACACGCCGCACAACCCCACGGGGC
>CAZGUU010000329.1:0-5548 GCA_964529315.1 uncultured Enterobacteriaceae bacterium | reverse complement strand
CTCACCCCTGAGCTCGGGCTCGCACCCGCACCCGGGCTCGCGTGGGAGCTCGCCCCGGCCCGGGTAGCGATGCGCCGCGCGCGCCGCGCCATCTCCGCCGCGGCGCGCCGCGTGAAGGTGAGCAGCAGGACGCGCTCCGGGTCGGCACCGCTCGCGATCAGGTGTGCCACGCGGTGGGCCAGGGTCTTGGTCTTGCCCGAGCCGGCGCCGGCGATCACCAGCAACGGGCCCGGGCGCACGCCGCCCCCGCCAGCCAGCGCCACGACGCCGTGCTCCACCGCGGCGCGCTGCGCGGCGTTTAGCTCCTCCAGGTATTGCGCTGCCCCCATCCCCTCCCCCTGGCCAGGCATGCCCCTCCACCGTCACCCACCAGGTCGACTCGACCATGCCTCGGAGCGTAGCCGGGTTGGCCACCACCCAGGCCGCCAGGCAAACCCGCCGGCCAGCGGGCCACCCTCGCATCGGGACGGCGCGGGGTCGGCTCGCCCGGCACGCGCGCCGCGATCGATGCGCTCGATCTCGATCCACCACTCCGGCTCGATGCGCGCAGCAGCTATCCAACCGGCGAACGAAAGGCAAATCGCCGCTCAACGGTTCTCCCCTTGCGGCCAGGCCACTCTGGCGTCGCACGCCCCCTCGGACAGCCCGCGCGGAACCCGACAGCACCCTCGCCGACGTCCAGCTTCCCCTGCTCGACCGGGCACTTCGAGTGCCCGGAGCCGGCTCGCCGAGGCGCCCCCCAGTTCTGGTACGGCAGTGTTTCCGATCATCTCGCAGCATGGCATTGGTCATCCCCAAGCGCCCTACCGCCCGGTAGGTCAGCGGCCAATGAAGGCGATCGACAACGTTGGCTTGAAGGACGTCTCTGCGGTCTACGCCGGGCCCGAGGGGGATCTTTGGGAGCTCATCATGGGCCAGCAGATCCACATCGGCGGCCTGAAATCGTCGCTCGAGCTGGCCGAGCGCGCCGGCATCGGCGCAGGCCAGCGCGGCGTGGACCTGTGCTGCTGCAACGGTGCGGGGATGCGTTGCCTGGTGCGCGTGCGCGGCGTCGAGGCGATGACCGGCGTGGATGCGACCGACCATGTCGTCGAGCGCGGCCGGCGGCGCTGTGCAGAAGAGGGCCTCGGCGAGCGGATCCGCTTCGTGCTGGCCGACGTGTGCGAGAGCGGCCTGCCGGCGGCCAGCGCGGATTTCGTCTGGGGCGAGGACGCGTGGTGCTACGTCGTCGACAAGCCCAGGCTCGTCGCCGAGGCGGCGCGCGTGGTCAAGCCGGGCGGGGTGATCGCTTTCACCGACTGGATCGAGGGGCCCGCGGGGATGTCGAGCGCCGAGGCCGAGCGCTTCCTGCGCTTCATGAAGTTCCCCAACGTGCAGGACCTGGACGGCTACTCCCGACTGCTCGCCGATTCGGGTTGCGCGGTGTCGTGCGCCGAGGACACCGGGCGCTTCGCGCCGTACATGGACCTCTACATCGACATGATCGACAAGCAGCTCGCCTGGGACGCTCTGCGCATCGTCGGCTTCGACATGGCGGTGCTCGAGGGCCTGGCCGGAGAGTTCTCGTTCATCCGTGAGCTCGCCCGCGCCGGCAAGGTCGTCCAGGGACGCTTCGTCGCCCGGCGCGCGTGAGCCCAACCGGACATCTCGCCGCCGGGGGTCACCGAGACGCGGAGCGGCGCCGCGCCCCGGAGCTCGCCTCGGCCAGGAGCTCGGAGCCGCAGGCGGAGACTATGAGTGCGGCGCCCAGTGCCTCGCGGGCGCCGAACGGCTCGTCGGTGAGCCACGCCGCCGAGCCGATGCCGACCACGATCTCGAGCATGAGCAGGACGGCCACCCGCCCCGGGTCGATGCGGCTGCCACCGAACATCGTGAGCCACAGTAGCCCGGGCATCCACACCAGCCCGAAGGCCGCGAGCCAGGGTGCGGCAGCGAGCAGCGCCCCGTCGCTCGGTGCGGCCCAGCTCCGCCCGCCCGGAATCGAGGCGAGCAGGAAGAATGCCGGGCCCAGAAAGAGGAGCTGGACGAACACCTTGTCGAGGTCCGGGGCGTGCCGGGCGCGCTGCAGGTGGACCAGGCCCCAGCCCCAGCAGAAGCCCGAGAGCAGCCCCATGGCGTCGGCCAGCGAGCGCGGGACGGGAAGAGTGGCCGCGTCGCCCAGCGTCACGACCAGCCCCGCCAGGCCCAGGGCGATGGTCACCAGGCGACGCCCCGAGATCGGCACGCCGAGCATCGCTCGCGCCAGCAGCGTGCTCCATACCGGCGTCAAGTAGAAGAGCAGGATGACCCGCGCCACCTGGCCGCGCAGCAGCGCCTCGGCGTAGAGAGCGATGGACACCGCCATGAGCAGGCCCCCCGCGAGCAGCGAATGCCCCCCGGCGAGCAGGCGGCGGCGGTTCGCCACGCCGAACGGCAGGAGCGCGAGCAGCGGCAGGAGGAAGCCCGCGGTGGTCGCCCAGGCCCCGGCGAGGCCGGCCCGGTCGAGCTCGCGCAGCGGAATCCACATCGTGCCCCAGAGCAGCGTCGAAGCGACGATGGCCAGGCTGGGGGCGAGCGCCGGTCTCGCCGGGCCCTCAGCGGGTGACGATCCGGCCATTCGCGCACCGAACGCGACCGCACGTGCACCTCGCATCTTCCGTGATTCGAGCCATCGGGTAGCGATCCTCGGCTGACCCGCCCGACGCGGGCGGCCAATAGAGAAGGAGACAGAGCGTGGGCAAGACACCGGGCAAGTGGGCCGACGCGTACCGCAAGAAGTGGACCTGGGACAAGGTCACGTGGGGCAGCCACTCGGTGGATTGCTACCCCGGGGGCTGCCCGTTTCGCGTCTACTCCAAGGACGGCAAGATCCTGCGCGAGGAGCAGGGCGGATCGCTGCCGGCCGTCGAGGCCGGGATCCCCGACCTGAACCCGATGGGCTGCCAGAAGGGCGCGAGCTGGAGCCACTGCCACTACTCGCCCGACCGCGTGACCCAGCCGATGAAGCGGGTCGGCGAGCGCGGCGAGGGCAAGTTCGTGCCGGTCTCCTGGGACGAGGCGCTGACCGAAATCGCCGAGGGCATGCTCGACGCGATCCAGCAGGACGGCCCCGAGTCGATCCTGACGCTCTTCACGCCCGAGCCCGGCGCCTTCCCGGCGCGCCTGTTCGCCCTCATGCTCGGCACGCCGATGACCGACGGCAACGCCGAGTTCCAGGACTTCAGCCCCGGCTGGCACATCACCTGGGGCCTGTTCAACCCGACCTCGTCGATGGACGACTGGTTCCTCGCCGAGCTCACCCTGATCTGGCACGCAAACCCCGTCTATACCAACATCCACTGGTACCACTACGTCGCCGAGTCGCGGTACAACGGCGGCGAGATCGTGACCATCGCACCCGACTTCAGCCCCTCGGCGATCCACGCCGACTACCACCAGCCGATCCGCATCGGCACGGACGCCGCGCTGGCCCTGGCGATGTGCAAGGTGATCATCGACGCCGGGCTCTACCAGAAGAAGTTCGTCCAGGAGCAGACCGACCTGCCGCTGCTGGTGCGCAAGGACACGAATCGCTTCCTGCGCGGCAGCGACCTCGCCGACGGCGAGCGCGACGACCAGTTCTTCTGGTGGGACACGATGTCGAACGTCGCCACTCCGGCGCCGCGCCACACGCTCGCGCTCACGATCTACGACCCGGCGCTCGAGGGAACCTACCGGGTGACGCTCAAGGACGGAAGCGAGGTCGAGGTCGAGCCGGCCTTCGCCCGCCTCTGCCGCCACCTCGCGGACTACACGCCGGAGCGGGCCGGCGCGATCTGCGAGATCCACCCCGACAACATCCGCGCCCTGGCGCGCAAGGTGGCCACGCGCAAGACCAAGATCTTCATCGGCTGGAACTCGGGCAAGTACTACCACGGCGACCTGATGGAGCGGGCGATGGCCCTGCTCCTGGGCCTGACCGGCAACTGGGGCAAGCGCGGCACCGGGACGCGCTCCTGGGCGATCTTCGGCATGGACGGCTTCACCTTCATGCAGCGCAAGGGCGGGGCCGGCCAGGAGGCGGCGCAGAAGCACATCATGAACATGATGGCGCTGCGCCGGATGCTCGCCGCTTCCGACCCGAGCATGACCGAAGAGATGATCCAGAACCGCGGCGCCGAGCTCGCCGCGGAGCTGGGCGGCGTGGGCAACACCATCCCGCCCGCCTTCGTCTGGTACTACCAGTACGGCTACAAGGAGCGCTGGAACGACCCCGAGAACCACGACCCCTCGATGAAGCGCAGCCTCGGCGAGTACATCGAGGAGGCGATCGAGAAGGGCTGGTGGGACCCGAGCCACTCGAAGGCCTACCAGAAGACCGAGCCGCGCGTGATCTTCGAGGCGGGCGGCAACATGCTGCGCCGCCAGCGCGGCGGCCAGAAGATCCTGCTCGAGCACCTCTGGCCGAAGCTCAAGCTGGTCGTCTCGGTCGACTATCGGATCACCACCACCGGCCTCTACTCCGACTACATCCTGCCCGCGGCCCAGCACTACGAGAAGCTGGGCAACAGCATGCCCTCGGTGCACCACCTGAACATGGTGCTCTGCGACCGCGCGGCCGCACCGCTCGGCGACTCCCTGCCCGACTGGGAGATCGGCGTGCGGCTGATCGAGAAGCTCGAGCAGCGCGCAAAGGCGCGCAACTTCACCAGCTACACCGACATCCGCGGCAACCTGCGCAGCTTCGAGGGCCTCGCGGCGCGCGCCACCCTGGACGGCGCGGTCCGCGACGAGGAGAAGCGCTTCGACGAGGCGATCCGCGACAACGCGGTCTACGGCGTCCTACCCAAGGGGACGACTCTCGAGACGCTGCGCGAGAAGGGCGCGGTGCGCTTCACCAACTGGGGCACGGTCGGCCACGGCGTCTCGCAGGGATCGACGATTCGGCCCGACGAGGTGCACAACCCGCTGCGCTGGCACACCGAGGACAAGATCCCCTACGACACGCTGGTTCGCCGCGCCCAGTACTACATCGACCACGAGTGGTTCCTCGAGGCCGGCGAGGAGCTGCCGACGCACAAGGAGCCGCCCATGCAGGGCGGCCGCAAGCGGCGCTTCCAGATGACCAGCGGGCACAACCGCTGGAGCATCCACTCGATGAACATGACGAACAACGTCATCCTGAACACGCACCGCGGCGAGCCCTTCGTGTTCATCAACGATGCCGATGCCTCGAGCCTGGGCATCGCCAACGGCGAGAAGGTCAAGGTGATCAACGACGTCGGCGAGATGCTCATCGCCGCCAAGATCTCGCCCTCGGTGAGACCGGGCCAGGTGATCGTCTACAACGGCTTCGAGCCGTACATGCACGAGGGCTGGTACAGCCAGTCGGACGTCGAGCCCGGCCACGTCAAGCACCTGGGCTTCGTCGGCAAGTACGGACACTTGAACTACCGCATCTTCTCCTGGCAGCCGGTGCCGGCCGACCGCGCCGTGCGCGTCGACGTGCAGAAGATCGCCTGACGGGCGGAGAAGGGACGAAAGGGACGGCGCCATGGGAACGATCACGCCTGCGAAGCGACAGCTCGCC
>CAZGUU010000328.1:0-5578 GCA_964529315.1 uncultured Enterobacteriaceae bacterium | reverse complement strand
GCGCTGCGCGTCCTGGACCTCTCGGCGGAGATCGCCGGGCCTTACGCGGCCAAGATGCTGGCCGACGGCGGCGCCGAGGTGCTGAAGATCGAGCCTCCGGCGGGCGACCCGCTGCGCCGCTGGTCGGCTTGTGGCGCGCCGCTCGGCGCCGGCGAGGACGCGGCGTTGTTCCGCCATCTGAATGCGGGCAAGCGCGGTCTGGTGCTCGACCTCGAGACGGCCGGCGGTCGCGCGGCGCTTCTCGATCTGGCGCCTCACGCCGATGTCCTGGTCGAGAGCTTCGCCCCGGGCACCCTGCAAAGGCTCGGCTTGGGCTTCGACGAGCTGCGCCTGGCCAACCCGGCGCTGTCGCTGGTGTCGGTCAGCCCGTGGGGCCAGACCGGTCCCTGGGCGCATCGCCCCGCGACGGAGTTCACGCTCCAGGCGGCAACTGGCTCGACCGCGTTTCGCGGCCTGCGCGACCGCCGCCCGGTGGCCGCGGGGGGCCGCATCGGCGAGTGGATCGCCGGCAGCTTCGCAGCGGTCGGGGCGCTGGTCGCCTGGCTGGGGGCGCGCGACACGGGCCACGGGCAGCACGTCGACCTGTCGATCTTCGAGGCGATGGTGGTCGGGATGACGATCTACCACGACCTGGGCGGGCAGTGGCGGGGCGTGCCGGTGCGCCGGGCGATCGAGGTTCCCTCGATCGAGCCGGCACGCGACGGCTGGGTCGGCTTCTGCACCGTGACCGCGCAGCAGTGGAAGGACTTCTGCCTGCTGGTCGATCGCCCGGAGGTCGGCGAAGACCCTCGCTACCTGGATGCCCCGGCGCGGATGGACGCCCTCGAGGCGATGCGCGCGATGATTCACCCCTGGACCCGACGGCACACGGTGGAGGAGATCGTCGAGCGCGCAAGCCTGCTGCGCATTCCCGCGGCACCGGTCGGCAACGGCGCCACCCTGCCGGCGATGGACCACTTTCGCGAGCGTGGCGTGTTCGTGCGCAGCCCCGAGGGCTTCCTGCGGCCCCGCCCGCCGTACCAATTCGAGAAAACCCGGCTGCGCCCGTGCGGCCGCGCGCCGAGGCTCGGCGAGCACGCGGGTGCTGCTTTCGCCGACTCGCGCGGCGGGGCTCGCGCCGCGGTTGGCGGCCCGGCACCGCCAGGGGCGATGCCCGCCGGCCCGGTCGGTGCGACGCGAGGCGGCGCGCTCGACGCGGCCGGGACGGCGCTTCCCCTGGCCGGCCTGCGGGTGATCGAGCTCGCCACGTTCTGGGCGGGCCCGATGGCCGCGAGCTACCTGGCCGCGCTCGGCGCCGACGTGATCAAGGTCGAATCCGTCCAGCGACCCGATGCCGTGCGCTTTGCCCACGCGGCGCGCGGCGAGCGCTCCTGGGAGTGGTCGGCGGTCTTCGCGGGGGCAAACCAGGGCAAGCGCGACGTGACGCTCGACCTGGGCAGCGAGGCGGGGCTCGCCCTGCTGCGGCGACTGCTCGTCGGTGCCGACGTGCTGATCGACAGCTTCTCGGCGCGCGTGCTCGAGGGCTTCGGCCTGGGCTGGGAGCAAGTCCACGCGCTCGACCCCCGCCTGGTCATGCTGCGCATGCCGGCCTTCGGCCTGGTTGGCCCGTGGCGGGACCGGCCAGGCTTCGCGATGACCGTCGAGCAGCTGAGCGGTCTCGCCTGGTTGACCGGCTACGAGGATCAGCCGCTCGTGCCGCGTGGGCCGTGCGATCCGACCGCCGGGGTCCACGCGATCTTCGCGCTGCTCCTCGCCCTGGAGACGCGGCGCCGCACGGGCGAGGGCGAGCTCGTCGAGCTGTCGCTGGTCGAGACGGCGCTCAACGTCGCCGCCGCGCAGGTCGTCGAGCACTCGGCTCATGGCCGGCTGCTCACGCGAAGCGGCAATCGCGGTCCGTACGCCGCTCCGCAGGGCGTCTACCCGTGCGCCGAGCCCGACGAGTACGTGGCGATCGCCGTCGCGAGCGACGAGCAGTGGCGCGCGCTGTGCGCCGTGCTCGGCCGCAACGACTGGGCGAGCGACGCGGACCTCTTCGGCGCCGCCGGACGTCGCGCCCGGCACGACGAGATCGACGCCGGAATCGAGCGCTGGCTCGCGGTACGGGCGCGCGACGCGGCGGCCGAGTGCCTGGCCGCTGCCGGGGTGCCGGCGCACGCCCTGGTGAACGCGCACTTCCTCATGCCCAACCCGCAGCTCCTCCACCGTGAGTTCTTCCACACGAAGGAGCACCCGGTCACCGGCACGACGCGCTATCCGGGCTCGCCAATGGCCTTCTCGGCGTTGCCGCGCGACCTCTTCCGCCGCCCGCCGCCCACGCTCGGGCAGCACAACGACGAGATCCTGGGCGGCGAGCTCGGGCTCTCGCCGGCGGAGCTCACCGAGCTGCGCCGGTGCAAGGTGATCGGCGAGCGGGCGTAGGGCGGCTCCCCGTCGTCAACTGCAGATACTACCCGATCGCGTGGCGCTCCCGGCGTCTCCGCGCGCCCCCGTCCAGGACACCGCAAGGGGCGACCACGCTCTACGCGAAGAGCTCTTCGGCGCTCCGCGCTTCGATCGCGCGCTCGATCCAGCGGTCGAGTGCCTCGGCATCGGTACAGGCCTCGATCTGGGCACGCTGCTCGTCGCTCAGGGCGAGCCCGGCGCGGGCGACGAACAGCCCCAGGAGCTCGCGCCGCGCCTGTAAGGCCCCCTCTGCCCGGCCCTCGGCCACGGCCTTGCGGCGCTGCTGCTCGATGTAGAGATACGGTAGCCGCTTGCCGAACTCCGTGTCCTCGAGTCGCCAGTTCGGATCGATTTTCGAGATGTCGAATGCCATGACCATCTCCTCGAGCGCTCGACGCGCTGCCGCGTCGAGCACCTTGTAGACGTAGGAAAAGTACACCGCCGCCGCTGGCCTGTCGATGCGCGAGAGCGCCGCAGCGACGGCGGGGACCAGCTCGCCGCCGTCCGTCCGGCCGCCATGGACCCGCGCCGAGAGCAGGGCGAGGCCAGGCAGGCGTGCGGCCTCCTCGGGGTCCGAGATGCGAGGGATCTGATCCGGGCCGACGACGAGAGGCCTCACCCATGCACCCGGGCCGAGATCGATCTGCTCGGCGGCCCAGGCGGCGACGGAGGCATCCGGGGCGACGACGAGCAGGGCGACGGGGCAGCGCGAGCGAGCGCGCAGCAGGGCGAGATAGGCGGGCCAGGACATGCGCTTTGCCGAATCGCGCTGGAGCTGGACCTCGACGACGACGCAGAGAACGAGGGTCCCGGTCGAGTCGCGCAGCTCGACCACGAGATCAGCGCGGTAATCCACGGAGCCGACCAGGTCGAGCGTGGACTCGGCGATGGCAACGCTGCCGCCCGGCGGGACGGGAACGCCGAGCGGTGAGGCGAGCAGCGACGGGACGAGGGTGGGGGCGTCGCGGAAGAGCTGCACCAGCGCGCCATGCTCGAAGGACGGCATGGCGGCGTCGTATCAGGATCCGCGGCACGTCGCTTCGTTGCGGCGAAAGGAAATGCACGGGAAAGCAATCGCGCCATCCGGACGCCACCGGCACCAGCCGCAGCTCTCGCCGTGGTGGGATGGCATGTCGCCGGCGACATGGTGTGGGCCGCCGTGCGCCTGGCCCTCGACATCGACGTGGGCGTCGCGGCCGTCGGGCGAGGCCGAGTCGAGCGCCGGATGGCCGGCGAGGCACCAGCTCAGGTGTACCCGCCGCACACCGACAGCGTCTGGCCGGTGACGAAGCTCGAGGCGGCGCTGCACAGGAAGAGCACCGCGCCGACGATCTCCGCGGGCTCGGCGACGCGCTTCTGCATGGTGGTCGCCGCCGAGTGCTCGAGAAAGCCGGGAACGCGCCGTGCCATCTCCTCCAGCATGTCGGTGTGGAAGGGGCCGGGGGCGAGCGCATTCACCCGCACGCCGCGCGGCGCCCACTCGGCCGCCATCACGCGCGTCAAAGCCTGCAGCGCCGCCTTGCTGGCACAGTACGCACCGAAGCTCGGCCCGGGCCGTAGCCCGCCGATCGAGACCACGTTGACGATCGCCCCGCCGCCGCCCGCACCCATCCGTCCGGCCATGCGGGTGGCCAGGCGCAGCGGGCCCTTCACGTTCACCGCGAAGCAGGCGTCGAAGAGCTCGTCGCTGGTCGCCTCGAGCGAGCTCGGCGGCGGCATGAGCCCCGCGTTGTTCACCAGCGCGTCGCACCGGCCGAGCCGCGTCCAGGCCTCGTCGACCAGCCGATCGGTGTCCTCGCGCTGCGCCACGTCGCAGCGCACCGCGAGGGCACGCCGGCCGAGTGCGTCGATCTCACCGGCCACATCCTGGCAAGCCTCGAGCGTGCGGCTCGCGACGACCACGTCGGCACCCGCCCGGGCGAGCCCGAGCGCCATCGCGCGACCCAGGCCGCGGCTTGCGCCCGTGACCACGGCCACCCGGCCGCTCATGTCGAAGATCGGCTGCACCGCCTTTGAGCCCTCCCGCAGCCCGAGCGCTCGCGCGCCCGCTTCAAACATAGTGACCGGTTGGTATCTTCGCGTCAAGCGGCCGAGGCCTTGCGCGGAGCGGACGCTCACCCGCGCCTCGAGCAGGCCATTCCGAACATATTGACTGCTTGCTATCTTGGTGACATGCGTGCCGCCGAGATGGGAGGGGGCGTGCCACGGGCACGGGGCAGCTCGCCGGCGCCGCGTTCGGATCCCGAGGCATCGCGGCCCCGGAGGCGGACCCAGGCGCAGCGCAGCGCTTCGACGCGCGAGCAGGTGATCCAGGCGGTGGTCGACTGCATCGCGGAGGAGGGCCTCGTCCACACGACCGCGGCGCGCATCGCGGCGCGAGCGGGCGTCACCTGGGGCGCCATCGTGCACCAGTTCGGCGACAAGGACTCGCTGCTCCTCGCGGTGCTCGAGCGCAGCTTCGGCAACCTGTCGAGCAGCCTGAGCGAGGCGATGGCCCACGGGGCGCGCTCGCCGCGCGAGCGCGTGACACTGCTGGTCGGCGAGACCTGGAGCCGGCTCACGGCGCCCTCGTCGCAGGCCTTCCTCGAGATCCTGCTCGGCACGCGCGCCCAGGCGAGCCCGGCGCTGCGCGCGCGTCGCGAGGAGATGACCGTTCAGCTCACCCAGCGGATCTGGATCGACCTGTTCGCCGAGTTCGGCGTCGCGGCCGAGACGATCGACACCGTGCGCAAGCTCACCTTCGCGACGCTGCTCGGCCTGGCCATCCTGGCGATGGTCGGGCCGCGTCGGCCGCGCTTTCGCCGCGAGCTGCAGGCCCTCGAGGAGAGCATCCTGCACTCCCTGGGTCTCGACGCGAAGACACCCCTGGTGCGCTGAGCGGCACGGATCGTCCGTCGGACCGACGACCCATGCCAGTGCGACCTGAGAGTGTGAGCAGCAATCCCGTCGCGGCGGACCACAGGCACCCTGGGCCTGTCCGGGGATTCCTTCTGAGGCGGCTGAGCCGCGCGGCTACCCCGCGCGGCTGGCCGGGGCTTGGGCCTCCGTGGTGCGCGCGAGGGAGCCGCGCGCGCGGTCGGCGCGCTCGACCTCGACCGGCGCACCGCGCGGGGCGTGGCCCGGCGAGCCGTAGAAC
>CAZGUU010000327.1:3036-5586 GCA_964529315.1 uncultured Enterobacteriaceae bacterium | reverse complement strand
GGCGCCGCCGCCCTGCGCGCCCGACCGCACCCGCCTGCTCGAGGCGCCGTCGCGCGCGGCCTACGTCGCCGCGGTGCGGCGGGCGCGCGAGCGGAGCGCCGCGGGCGAAGTGTACCAGGTGAATCTCGCGCAGCGCCTGCGGGTGAGCAGCGCCGACCACCCGGCCGAGGTCTTCCTGCGCCTGCGCCGCGAGCAGGCCGTGCCGCACGCCGCCTATCTCGACTGCGGGGGTGGCCTGCGCCTGCTGTCCAACTCGCCCGAGCGCTTCCTGCGCGTCGCAGGCGAGCTCGTCGAGACCGCGCCCATCAAGGGAACGCGCCGGAGCGATCCCGAGCCCGAGCGCGATGCCGCCCTGCGCGCCGAGCTCGAGCGCGACGCCAAGGAGCGCGCCGAGCACGTGATGATCGTCGACCTCGAGCGCAGCGACTTGGGTCGGGTGTGCGAGGTGGGCAGCGTGCACGTCGCCTCGCTGATGCGCGTCGAGTCGTTCGCCACCGTCCACCACCTGGTCTCGACGGTGCGTGGCCGGCTGCGCCGCGACGTGGGCCTGGCCGCGATCCTGCGCGCCACCTTCCCCGGCGGCTCGGTGACCGGAGCGCCCAAGATCCGCGCCACGCAAGTCATCGCCGAGCTCGAGGCGCAGCCACGCGGGATCTACACGGGCGCGCTGGTCTGGCTGCGCGGCCCGCGCGACTTCGACTCGGCGATCGCCATCCGCACCGCCGTGGGTCACGGCGGCGAGCTCGCCTACCACGTCGGAGCGGGGATCGTCGCCGACTCCGACCCCGAGCGCGAGCACGAGGAGTGCTGGCTCAAGGCCCGTCCGTTCCTGTGCGCCACGCTGGGCGACGCGCGCTCGACCGAGGTGGCCGGCGATCTCGCGCGGAGCGCACCGTGAGGCGGGAGCCGCTGGGCCCAGCGCGGCCGCGGGCACGGCGATCCCCTGCCCGACCTGCCCGCCCCCCTGGATCCACCGCCGACTTCGTCTGGCTGGACGGCCGCATCGTGCCCGCGGGGCGCGCCGTCGTTTCGGCCTTCGATCGCGGCTTCCTCTACGGCGATGCCTTCTTCGAAACGATCCGCGCCTACGACGGACGGCTCTTCCTTTGGGAGGAGCACCTGCGCCGCCTCGGGGCGAGCTTGCGGCGCTTCGCCGTGCCCCGTCCCGCCGCCGACCTGCGCCGCGCCGCGACCGACCTGCTCGCGGCCTGCGGCTTGCGCGAGGCCGCGATCCGCTTGACCGTCACACGCGGCGTCGGCGAGGGCCTGGCACCGCCACCCGGCATCGCACCCACCGTCCTGCTCACCGCACGGGCCGTCGCCCCCGACCTCGCTGCGCAGCGCCAGGCCGGCGTGGCCGCGATCCGCCTGCCGTTCGGCCACGGCCAGCGCAGCCCGCGAAGCGGGCACAAGAGCACCGACTACCTGGCCGCGGTCGCCGGGCGAATGCTGGCCGGCCGGCGCCGCGCCGCCGAGGCGCTGTTCGTCGAGGCCGACGGCTGCGTGAGCGAGGGCACGACCAGCAACCTGTTCGTCGTGCGCGGCGGCACCCTGCGGACGCCGCCGCTGGAGGCCGGCTGCCTGCCCGGCATCACGCGACAGCACGTCCTGGCGATCGCGCGACGCGCCGGCCTCGAGGTTCGCCAGACTCCGGTGCGCGCCACGAGCCTGGCCAGCGCCGACGAGCTGTTCGTCACCGGCACGGTGATCGAGATCCTGCCCGTGGTGCGGCTCGACGGCCACCCGATCGCCGACGCTGCGCCGGGTCCCGTGACCCGGCACCTGCAGGAGCTCTACCGGCGCTTCGTCGCGCGCACCCTGGCGCGTCCCGAGCGACGCCCCTCTCCGTGCGACGGCGCCATCGCGAGCCGCGCAAGGCGCGAGGAGCGCGCCCTGAAGGCGTAGCCGCAGCGCTACGTCGAGGGTTCCGCGACGCGGTCCCCCGGCGAGCGAAGCGCCCGCGGGCGCAAGCCGCCTCGTCCCCGGCGATGGTCGATCAGGTCAGGGCCCGAGCGCCTTGAAGAGCGCGCCGTCCGCCTTCTTGACGTCCGTGAAGGTCAGGCCGAAGCAGGACGCGTCGCTGGTCAGGAGCTGGACCGTCGCGCTGCTCTGGTTGAGTAGCGTGGCCGCGACCCCCGTGGGCATGGTCGAGGCCTTGTTTCCGGCGACGGCCACGATCAGGCCCTTGCCGGGGTCGCCCCCGAAAAGGTTCATCATCGAGACGCCGTCGGCCAGGAGGGCCTTGTCGCGGTACTTGGGGCCCTTGTTGGGCGCGGTCGAGAAGCAAGGCTTGGTACCGCACGTCTCGCCCGCCCGCGCGACGGTGTACTCGCCGCGCAGCTGGCTCGCCGCATCGTAGATGCAGAGCTTGTAGGCCGTGCTGCCGGTGAGCGGATCGCCGAGCTGGCTCGGCGCCACGGCGCCCTGGAGCTTCGCGAGCACGACCCTGAGCTTCTCCTTCCCGACGCGCTTCTCGTCGATCACCAGGGTGCCCTTGCCCGCGGCCACGCAGCCGACGGCCGGCGTAGCCCCGCAGGCGAACGGCACCGG
>CAZGUU010000327.1:0-2936 GCA_964529315.1 uncultured Enterobacteriaceae bacterium | reverse complement strand
ACCGGCGTCGTGCCGCCGCCGCTGGGATGGCAGAGGTTGCAGCTCGTGACGCCCAGCTGGCTGTTGTGCTGGAAGTGCAGCGGCCCGCTACCGCTCGCGAAGCCGTTGTGGCACTCGACGCAGCCGACTCCGGCACCATCGTCGTAGGACGGGTAAGCGAACGCGTTCGGCGTCCACGAGATCGCGCAGAGAAGAGCAACGACGCAGCCGACCCATAGCTCGACCTGGCCGAGCGCCCTCGTCAGTCCCCGTCGAAGTCCTGGCATCTGTGAGCCCCTCTCTCTGGGTAGCGGGATCCTGTACACCGCCGCGGCTGGTGATCCTGGTCACACGGCTCGCGGCGGTCAAGCCCCGCAGTTCGTATCTGCCCCACGACTCCTGACGCGCGGCGGAAAAAGGCTCTCTCGCTCGCCGAAAGCCCCCTGCGCGATGCTCACCGGCCCGAGCCGAGAGCCTTGGCTCGGGCGAGCTCGTCGGCGGCCTCGCCCGCTCTACCCTGCCGGCGCAGAACTCCTGCCAGGGCGTTGTGTACGGCGGCCGTCGGCTTCTCCGCGAGCGACTGCCTGTAATGGCGCTCGGCCTCTTCCAGCTTTCCCTGCTTGGCCAGCGCGTCCGCCAGGTTGTTGTGGCCCGGGGCGAAGTGCGGGGCGAGCTCGACCGCCGCGCGGAACTCGGCGACCGCATCGTCCGTCCGACCCTGCATGGAGAGGACGTAGCCCAGGCCATTGTGCGCCTCGGCGCTCGGCTTCGCCCGCAGCGCCTGGCGGTAGTGAGACTCGGCTTCGCCGAAGGCGCCCGTCTGGATCGACACGACCGCCAGATTGAGGTGGGCCGATGCACAGCTCGGATCCAGCTCCAGCGCCTTGCGGTACTTCGCGAGCGCCTCCTGCGGCTTCCCCATCTGCGCCAGGATGACGCCGAGGTCGCTGTAGATCTCCGCCTTGGGCTCGATCTGCAGGGAGGTCTCGAAGTGGCTTGCCGCCCCATCGAGGCGGCCGAGCTCCACGAGTGCGAGCGCCAGGTTGTTGTGCGACTTCAGGTGCCGGGGATCCGCTCTGAGGGCCCGCTCGTACTCCGGCACCGCATCCCCGGGCCGACCGTCTTGAAACAGCGCCCAGCCCAGCGCGTTGCGCAGCTCTGGATCCTCTGGAGCGAGCTCCAGCCCGCGCCGGTAGGCCCGTTCCGCGCCCTGGTGGTTACCGGTGTTCTCATTGGCCAGCCCGGCTCGCAGGAAGGAGTACGCATCCAAGAACTGCTCGCGGATCTCCGCGATGGCATCGCCGGGCAGCCGGACGAACTCCGGAATGTTCGCAGCCCGGTCCGGCGAGGTGAATCGCTCGAGCAAGACCGGCGGGCTGTCGTTTCCGTCCTGGTCGATGTGGGTGAGGAAGAGCTGAGTGTACGGCGTGTTCACCTTCGAGGAGAAGACCAGCCAGCGGCTGTTCGAAGACCAGCTGTGCCACGAGTTCATCCGTGCGGTGTTGTAGCGAAGGCGCCGCGCGGTGCCGCCCGCAGCGGGCATGATGTACAGCTCGCTGTCGGGCTGGAGGAGCATGTAGCTCTTGGCCTTGCAGAAGACGATCCACTTGCCGTCCGGCGAGTACTTGGGGAAGAAGTTGCTCATCCCGTTGCTCGAGGCACCCTGGAGGGGCTCCGCCTTACCGCCTCGCCCTTCGTTGAACGGGACCCGATAGAGGTCGTAGCGAAACGGCTGCTTCTCCACGGTGAACTCCGGCACGTCCTTCTCGTCGACCAAGGCGCTGTTCTGCTGCGCGAGGCGCTCCGCGTGGTGTGCCTTCGCTCGGGCGAAGACGATGTACTTGCCGTCCGGGCTCCATACCGGGTTGCTCTGCACGTACTTTGGGTCGTCGGCACCCGGCAATTCCGCGAACTTCTCGGTCTCCCGATCGTAGACGACGAGAATGCCTTTGATGGGAAAGAAAAGCTGCGAGATCATGATGTCCGGGATGGCAACGAACACGGAGCGGTCCTTGACCGTGCTGACCACGTAGCGCCCCGTCGGAGAGACTCGCGAGAGGAGCCCAAAGGTGAGCTCGCCGTCCTCGCGCTTGTAGTCGGCCCAGGTGATGATCCTCTCGTCGTTCATCACCATCTGCTTCGACACGGGCAGGATGCCGTAGGCGCCCTTGTCGTTGCCGTAGTCGACGTCGAGCCCGAGGACGCTGCCGTTGTCGGCAAACGAGTGGCAGTTGCCGCACACGGGCAGGTTCTGCAGCACGATCGGCGGGCCGGACTCCTGGTCGATGGTTCCGTAGCGCCACCGGATGCGGGACGGATCCTGCACGGCGGTCAAGAACGGGAGCGGAACCTCTCGATAGAAGAGCGAATCACCGACCGGGTCCTTCGAGGTGCGAATGCGAACGCTCGCCGACGAAAGGACGCTCCCCGGTGCTGCCCGGCTCGCGCCTTCGACGGTCACCTGTGCGTCTCGCTCCGCGCTGCGCTGCTTGATCTCCCGCCAGCGCTCTTCCGAAGGCCGCCAGCGCGGCGCGTCGACCGAATCCCGCGCCACCTCGGCGCCCGTGTCGTCGCGGACCACGACGCTCCAGCGATCGACCCCTCGAGTCTCGTCCTCCCAGACGAAGGTCGGCGCGACGATCTCGGGCGGGAACAGAGCTCCCTGCTGCGGATACGTGATCCGCAGCCCGGCACCGGGCGTCCGTGCCACAGCGGGCTCGGCGTGGGCGACGCCCTGCGCGCTCGAGCGGTCGAGCCCCGCGATCCAGAAGCCGGCGGCGAGCAGGACGCTCGCAGCCAGGACCCAGCGATTCCTCCCAGGCATCGTCACATCGTACGCGTTGCACACCGAGTGCGAAACCGTCCGCGTGACGCGGGCGGCCTTCTCGGCACGCCCGACGATCCGCTGCGCTCGGCCGCGCGCACCACGTCGAACCGCCGGCCCTCGGGGCGCCGGG
>CAZGUU010000326.1:0-5592 GCA_964529315.1 uncultured Enterobacteriaceae bacterium | reverse complement strand
GGCACCGCGTGACGCTGCTCGAGCGCGAGGCGGAGCTGGGCGGGCAGTGCCTGCTCGCCGCGCGGGCGCCGCGCCGCGAGGGCTTCCTCGACCTGCCGCGCTGGGAGGAGGCGCAGCTGCGCGAGCTGGGCGTCGACCTGCGCCTGGGAGCGGCCGCGACGGCCGAGGCGGTGCTCGCGCTCTCACCCGACGCGGTCGTGGTGGCGACCGGCTCGCTGCCGCGCATCCTCGAGGTGCCCGGGGCGGAGCAGGCGAGCGTCGTGCAGGCGTGGGACGTGCTGGCGGGCCGGGCCGAGGTGGGCGAGCGGGTCGTCGTGGTCTCCGAGGACGACGGCATGGAGACGCCGAGCGTGGCCGATCTCCTCGCCACGCAGGGGCACCAGGTCGAGATCCTGCACAAGTGGCTGATGATCGGCAGCCGCATCGAGCGCTACACGGCGGGCATCGTCTTCTACTGGCTGTACAAGAACGGCGTGGCGATCAGCCCGTCGACCCGGGTGCGAGCGATCGAGGGCCACACCGTGGTCGCCTACAACGCGCACACCGCGCAGGAGCGGCGCATCGATGGCGTCGACACGGTGGTCGTGTCGCTCGGCAGCCAGCCCACATCAGACCTGCACGCAGCGCTGCGCGGCCAGGTCGCCGAGCTCCACCTGGTCGGCTCGGCCTTCGCGCCGCGCCGCCTGGTCGATGCGACGCGCCACGGCGCCGACGTGGGGCGGCTGCTGTGAGGCGGTCGTCATGAGCCGGTACGGTGCGCCGCGGCCGGTGGGCCAGGTCGGGCGAGGTGGATCTCCGCGGTGTCGGCCGGCGCAGCACGATGCGCGTGTGCGGCCCTCCCGCAGGTGCCACGGCGAAGCGCGCTCGCGAGGCGGGGCGAGGCTGGCATTCCCGGGTGGAGTTCGTTGATGGACCTGAGCTTCTCCGCCGAGGACCAGGCGTTTCGCGAGCGCGTGCGCGCCTGGCTGCGCGAGCACCTGCCCGGATCGCTACGCCCGGCGGGCGGCCGCCGCGAGGCGCTGGCCCACGCCAAGGCCTGGCAGCGCGCGCTCTACGAGGCGGGCCTGGTCGGCATGGCCTGGCCCTGCGCCTACGGCGGGCACGAGGCGACGATCACCCAGCAGGTGATCGCCGGCGAGGAGCTGGCGCGCGCGCGGGCGCCGGTGCCGATCAACGCGGTCGGCCTCGGCATCCTCGGTCCGGCGCTGATCGCCTATGGCAGCGAGGAGCAGAAGCGCCGCTTCCTGCGGCGCATCCTGACCGCCGAGGACATCTGGTGCCAGGGGTTCTCCGAGCCGGGCGCCGGCTCGGACCTGGCCGCGCTGCGCACCCGGGCGGTCGAGGACGGCGACGACTTCGTCGTCACCGGGCAGAAGCTGTGGACCAGCCTCGGACCGATCGCCGACTGGTGCTTCCTGCTCGCCCGCACCGACCCCGCGGCACCGCCGCACGAGGGCATCAGCTACCTGCTCGTCGACATGCGCACGCCCGGCGTGCGCGTCGCGCCGATCCGCCAGATCACCGGCAAGAGCCACTTCAGCGAGATCTTCCTCGACGAGGTGCGCGTGCCGCGTGCCCACCTGGTCGGCGAGAGGAACCAGGGCTGGGCCATCGCCAAGGCCACGCTCTCCTTCGAGCGCTCGGGGCTCTCCGGCGTGGTCGAGCTCGAGCGTCTGCTCGCCGGCCTGCGCCGGCTCGCCGCGGCGACCGGCCGCAGCACCGACGCTCGGGTTCGCCAGCGCATCGCCCAGCTCGCGATCGAGAAGGAGGCGCTCAAGCACACCGGCTACCGGGTGCTGACCGCCCAGCTGCGCGGCGCGCCGCCCGGCCCGGAGTCGGCGATCGGGAAGCTGGTCGCCTCGGAGCTCCGCCAGCGCATCGTCGAGGCCGCAATCGAGCTGCAGGGGCCGTACGCGGCGATCGGCCGGGGCAACGAGTGCGCGCTCGATCGGGGCCGCTGGCAGGGCCTCTACCTCGATGCACGCGCCTACACGATCGGCGGCGGGACCTCCGAGGTGATGCGCAACCTGATCGCCGAGCGGGCGCTGGGCCTGCCGCGAGGTACTTGACGGGTGCCCGCCGAGGGCCCGCCGAGCGGTGCGGTGCGCGCGGGCAGCCGAGGGAGAGAGAGAGGACTGCGATGGAGCCGATAGCCGCGATCGACATCATGAACCACCCCGCCGAGGCGCGCCGCGACCTGGGCAAGAACCCGTTTCAGTACCAGGAGTTCAAGATCATGATGCGCACCACCTTCAAGACGGCGTTTCGGCCGCGCGAGGGTGGGGCGCCGGCGCAGGGCTCGTCCGGCGGGGGCGGCGAGCCCGCCGCCGGCAAGAGGCTGCCCGCGGAGAAGTCGACGGCCGAGGGATCCACCGCCGAGAAGCCGGCGGGCGAGAAGAAGCCCAGGGTCCTGACCGGGCACGCCTCGGTCGCCGAGCTGGTCGCCGACATGGATCGCCTGGGCTACGGCCAGGTCGTGATCTGTGCGACCAAGATGTGGTCGTACTACTACCATCACGAGCTGATCCTCGATTACTCGATCGACGACGTCGGCGCGCTGGTCGCCGGGGGCAAGGGACGCATCATCGGAGCCGCGAGCTACAACCCGTTTCGCATCGAGGAGAGCCTGCGCGATGTCGAGCGCGGGGTGCGCGAGCACGGCTTCAAGTACGTCTGGTTCCACCCGCTGTCGTTCGGCGTCGCGCCCAACGACCGGCGCTGCTACCCGCTCTACGCCAAGTGCAACGAGCTGGGGATCGCGGTCGGCCTGCAGGTCGGGCACTCGGCCGAGGTGCTGCCCTCGGACGTGGGCCGGCCGATGCTCGCCGACGACGTCGCGATCGAGTTCCCCAACCTGCGCATCAACCTCTCGCACACCGGCTGGCCGTGGGTCGACGAGTGGTGCTCGATGCTCTGGCGCCACCCCAACGTGTACGGCGACATCTCGGCCTACTTCCCCAAGAGCCTCGACGAGCGCCAGGTGCGCTTCATGGACAGCGGCCGAGGCCGCGACAAGGTGCTCTTCGGCACCAACGGCCTGGGTCTCGAGCGCTGCCTCGCGGAGTTCCTCGAGCTGCCGATCCGCGACGAGACCAAGCAGCGCGTGCTGCGCGACAACGCAATCGAATTTCTGCACCTGGGCTGATCGCGCGCAGGCCAGCTTGACACGCGGCGACGCATCGGCTTCGAGGCCCTCCATGGCGACTGGCCGTAACGACCCGTGCCCCTGCGGCAGCGGCAAGAAGCACAAGCGGTGCTGCCTCGCGCGCGCCGAGATGCCGGTCGACGTCGCGTGGTACCGCCTGCGCCGGGTCGCCGACGACCTGCAGTCGAAGCTCGCGGCGCACGGCCGCCAGCTGCGCGGCGAGCACGCCCTGCTGCGCGCGTGGCACGAGTTCGTCCTGTGGCAGGACGAGCCGTTCGACCCCGAAGGCCCGCACCTCTCGGCCTTCCTGTCGTGGTTCTTCTTCTCCTGGGCACCCGACCCACGCGAGGACGAGGAGGGAGGCGAGATCGAGGTCGAGGGGCTAGGCGAGGACGAGGACGTGGTGGGCGCCGCCGCGGAGGCGGAACCGGACCCGGATCTGGTGGATCTCGACGACGAGCCGACCATCGCCGAATCCTACCTCGAGCGGCACCACCGGCGGCTCGACCCGCTCGAGCGCGAGTACCTCGAGCGAGCCAGCCAGGCGCCGCTCAGCTTCTTCGAGGTGCTCGACGTCGTTCCGCAGCGAAGTGTCCGCCTGCGGGACATCCTGGTGCCGGGTGAGGAGATCGACGTCATGGAGCGCTCGGCCTCGCAGGTCTGCAAGCCCGGCGACATCCTCTACGCGATGGTGGTGCAGGCGGGCGACGTCGCGATCCTGGTCGGCTCGGGGTCGGTGCTGATTCCACCTGGCCAGAAGGCGCCGATCATCGAGCTGCGCGCGGCGATGCGTGGCCCGCGAGAGGCCCCCAATCCCGTCGACCTGCTCCTCTGGGAGGAAAAGATCCGCGAGCTCTACTTCGCCATCTACGCAAACCTCCACGCGCCGCCCCGCCTCGCCAATACCGACGGCGAGCCGCTCTCCCTGCACACCCTCACCTGGAACATCGAGTCGCCCGAGGCCGCCTTCGCCGCGCTTCGCTCGCTGGCTGGCGAGCGCGAGGATGCCGAGCTGCTGGCCAGCGCGGAGCGTGACCAGGCGGGAGGTCTGCGCAAGGTGGCCTTCTCCTGGGTGCGGCCGGGCAACGGGATGCACGCCGGCTGGGACGAGACCGTTCTCGGCCACGTCTCGATCGACGGCTCGCGGCTCACGATCGAGGTCAACTCGCAGGCCCGCGCCGAGCGAGTGCGCAGCGAGGTGGAAGCGCGCCTGGGGGCACGGGCCGTACACCGCTCGACCACCGCCCAGTCGCCGGAGGCCCTCCTTCGGGAGCGGGAGGGCCGCGGCGGTGGCAGGGATGCCCAGCAAAGCGAGGAAGCGCGGGAAGCAGAGCAGCAGGCGTTGCTCGCCATCCCCGAGGTGCGAGCGAAGATCCGCGAGATGACCGTGGCGCACTGGGAGGCATGGGTGGACCAGCCGATTCCCGCGCTGGGCGGGCGCACGCCGCGCCAGGCGACCGAGACCGCCGACGGCCGCGAGGCGCTCGATGCGCTACTGCTCGACTTCGAGCGCCAGGCCGACCCGGCCGACCCGGCGCGCGATCCGGCGGACATCGTGCGGTTGCGCAAGCGCCTGGGGCTGGCCGTGGCCACGGGCTGAGGGCGCTCGGGGCCTCGTCCGTGCGGGCGAGGTCAGCTCCGGATCAAGCCACCCAAGTCCCCTCACGCCTCGCGATCTCGACCAGCGGGCTCGAGTCGTCCTCCCGCTCCGTTGCTCGCCCGCCCCAGGAAGGCAGTGGCCTCTTGGGCAGCATGCTCCCCATCGTCGCGATCGAGCAGGGCGTAGATCGCGCTCGTGTCTATGAAGACTCGCGCCACGGCTCGCGCTCCGCCTGCGCCAGGTACCGATCGTGATCGCGTGACACGTCGCTCGCGCCGCTCCGCCCGGTGCCGACGAGATCCCAGATGGGGTCGTCGTCACCGAGCGGCCGGACGGTGGGCCGCTTTTAAACCGCACGGAGCTGCCTTCGACGGACACCTCGAGGTAGGTGTCCTCGTCGATCCCCAGCTTGTCGCGCGCCTGCCGTCGGTGTCCCGCGACGGCGATCTCGTCACCATCGGGAACCTGCGCGACTTCGACTACGCCTCGGAGACCGACTTCACCGAGCGCTGGATGGCGCGCCCGACTTCTCGGCCCGCATCCGCGAGCGGCTTGCGCCGCGGCCGCCGGCGGGCTGACGCGACGCGCCGAGGCCCGGTGCGCCGAGCGACCGGGGACGCCGAGGAACCCGGGGGCGCCGAGAGCACGGGGAGCCGCGCACGCGGGCCGCACGTGGAAAGAGCATTGACCACCGCCGCCGGGTGAGGTGTTCTGTCCGTCCAGGCCTCCCGGAGCCTGTGATCGGACGTACGGATGAGCCAAGGCCCCACCGCCGGCGCGTGGCGACGAGCTGGCGCCGCATTGCAGCACCCCCCACGAGGATACTCGATGACCGACCCCAGCCGCT
>CAZGUU010000325.1:0-5593 GCA_964529315.1 uncultured Enterobacteriaceae bacterium | reverse complement strand
AGCGTATCCGCTCTGGTCCTGTTCGTTGATGTACGGATTGTTGGGGCGCGCCGCCGCGTAGCCGATGCCCAGGCGGTCGGCGACACCCGGCCGGAATCCCTCCTGGATGGCATCGGCCTTCTCCACCAAGCGGCGGTACACCTCGAGCCCCTCGGAGCTCTTCAGGTCCACGGCGATCGCGCGGCTGTTGCGCAAGCCGAGCTGGAACTGGCCGAGCTGCGCACGGTTGTGCGTCATGAGCAGGGTGCCGATGTCCTGCCCGCCGCGCCGGCCGGCGCCGGTCGAGACCTCGGTGATGCGGATCACCTCGAAGCCCAAATCGCCGAGCAGCTGCGCCGTGAACGGGCCGGGCCCGAGCCAGCACATGTCGAGCAGCCGGTAGCCCTTCAGAAACATCGTCGCGCCCGCTTGGTGTTCATACGATTCGTATGGCCGATATACCAGGAGTCAGCGGCGCGCAAGCTGCGGCGTGCGCCCCCACGGGGCTCGACTCCTCTCAAGTCCGAGCCGCCGACCGTCGATGCCCGGCGCAGGAGGCGGGGGCGCGATGGATGTGGAGAGCGGGCGCCGTGGCGCTCGGCGAACGGTGGTGCGCCGCCCGGTGCGCGATGCGCATCGCTTCGCGTGGGAGGCGTGCATGCGCGGCGCGCTGCGGGTGCTCGTGGCCACGGCCGCAGCTGTCGCCGCGGCAGGTGCCGTGTCGGAGGCGCGCGCCGTCGCCTGCGGCGACACCCTGCGCGGGCCAGTGACGCTGGAGAGCGACCTCACGGGCTGCCGCGGCACCGGCCTGCGCCTGGTCGGCGCCGCCCAGCTCGACTGCGCCGGTCACGCGATCTCCGGCTCGGGCGCAGGCGAGGGGATCGTCCTGGATCGCACCAGCGGAGCCGGCGTGCGTGGCTGCCGCGTGAGCGGATTTCGCACCGGGATTCGCGTGCGCGGTGGCGACGGCAACGCGATCGTCGACAACGAGATCGCCGGCAACGCGCGGTACGGCATCGAGCTGGCCGTGGCCACGCGGGCGAACCGCATCGCGGAGAACGTCGTCTCCGGGAGCGGCGACGAAGGGATGCACGTCGGCGGCGGCGCGGACGACAACGAGATCGCCGACAACACCTTCGCCGACAACGGGGAGGAGAACCTCTACCTGCTCTCGGTGCGAGGTGGCTCGGTGGTGGGCAACGCCTTCGGCGGCGCCCGCTCGGCAGCGCTCTACGTCAAGCACAGCACGGACGTCCTGGTCGCGGACAACGCGATCCAGGACCGACCGATCCACGTGCGGGGAGCGTCCTCGGAGAACCGATTCGTCGACAACGCGCTCGAGGGCGCCGGCTTCGTTTTCGAGGCCTACCGCGAGGGTGGGCGCGGCTGGACGACGCCCCGAGACAACCAGGTCGAGGGCGGATCGGTGCTCGGCGCCGCCACCTGCTTTCGCTTCTCGGGCGCGCAGAGCAACCGCGTGAGCGGCGTCACGGTGGACGGGTGCCGCGCGCTCGCGCTCGAGCGCCGCGGCGGGGTGGCCGCGACCGGGAACGAGGTGGCGACCGAGCGTGCCGCGGCGGATCGTTGAAGCTCGCGCAGCGCGGACCGGCGAGCCGCGCTCAGTGAGCTTTGGCGGTTCTCTCCGGGCGCGGGAACGTGGCCGCGCTCCACGCCGCGGGAGACGAGCGGCTGGGAGTTGATGGGCCGTGCCCCGAGGCGCTACGCTCGGCCCGTGGCGCCGCGCTCGAGCGGCGGACGGCGAGCGAGGGGAGGGGAGATGCTGATCCTGATCGTCCACTGGCTGATCAGCGCGCTGAGCCTGATCATCGTCGCGCACCTCGTGCCGGGGTTCATCGTCGAGGGCTTCGGAACGGCGCTGATCGCCGCGGTCGTGGTCGGCTTCGTGAACGCGACGCTCGGCTTTGCACTCAAGGTCGTGACGCTGCCACTCACCGTGCTGAGCTTCGGCGTGTTCCTCTTCGTGGTCAACGCGCTGATGCTGCGCTTTGCCGCCTCGCTGGTGCCCGGCTTCGTCGTGCAGGGCTTCGGCCCGGCCTTCCTCGGGGCGATCGTCCTCTCCCTGGTGAACCTCGTCCTGCGGCACGTCTTCCTCTAGCCCGACCGAGGGACGGCGCCGTCGCGCGGCGTCAGTCGTCGACCAGGAAGAGGTTGCCGCTCTCGCACCACACGGCGTCCCAGAGGAACCCGTCGGGCCGCCGGTAGAGCTCGACCATCAGGTACCAGCGCCAGGGCGGGTCGCCGTGGTCGACGTAGTCGCCGGTCAGCCTGCCGGCGAACTCCTCGCGGGCGGCGTACCGGCCACCCTCGATGGGGCCACCGCCGTCGCACTCCGCGCGCCGGCCGGCCATCTCCGGGTCGAAGCCAGGGCGCTCTTCGAGGGGGTCGTGCGGCATCGCGCTTGCGCCTCTGCTCGCCTTTAGCGATCCGCGCTTCGCCAGGTCAAGCCTCGCCCGTGGCGCGAGCTGCATCGGCTTCGTCGTCACGGCTGCGTCGTCACCCGGTGGTGCCGAGCGACGGGAGGGGATTCCTGCTCACGCCCTGAGCCACATCACATCATTTCCGTGTCGTGCGCCCGGCCGAGGTCCTCGGCTGCGTGATCCCGCAGGTGCTGGAGACGCTCTCAGCCGGCGATGTCCTCGAAGACGCCGATCGCCTCGTCGACCATGTCGAGGACGATCTGGCGCGCCGGCTTCATCGAGGTGACGAAGCCCACGCCTTGGCCGGAGGCCTCGGTCATGAACGCCTCGAGGTTGTTCTCCATCACCGACTGCTTCACCTCGGCGAACAGCAGGAGCTGGTAGGGGGCGGGCGCCGGCTTGGGCGCCTTGGGGCTCTCCCATTCCTCGTGCCACTTGCTGCGCAGGGTGCGCATGGTGAAGCCGGAGACGCAGGCCGAGTAGGCCGTGTCCTCCAGCGTGGCGGCGATGACCTTCTCCTTGATGACCATCGGCACGTCGGACTCGCGCGATGCGAGCCACACCGTTCCGGTCCACACGCCCGCGGCGCCGAGCGTGATCGCCGCGGCGAGGTGGCGGCCGGTGGTGATTCCGCCCGCGGCGACGACCGGCCGGTCTCCGGCCATGGCCGCGACCTGTGCGACGATCGAGAATGTGCCGACGTTGCCGGTGTGCCCGCCCGCGTCGATGCCCTGCGCGACGATCACGTCGACGCCCGCCTCGAGCTCCTTCTTCGCCTGGCGCGGCTTGCCGACCAGGCCCCACACCTGCATGCCGCGCGAGTGCGCTGCCTCGACGGCGAACGCCGGGCTGCCCAGGCCGGAGGCGAGCACCGGGACGCGCTCGTCGAGCGCCACGTCGAGCTGCTTGCGCGGCATGTCCTTGGTCATCCAGCGCAGGTTGTAGAGCTCGGGCGTGCTGCGCGGCGCGGGAATGCCGTAGCGCCGCTTGATGTCGTCGGTGAACTCCCGCTGCTCCTTGGGAATCTTGGCGATCAGCTCCTCCACGGTGCCGACCGCGGGCACCGAGGCCGGGAACACCAGGTCGATGCCGAACTTCTTCTCGCCGATGCGCTCGCGCAGCCACTTGATGTCGGCCGCGATCTCGTCGGGCGAGTGGTGCGTCTCACCCATCACCGCGAAGCCACCCGCGTTGATCACCGCTGCGGCGACGTCCTTGCAGTGGGTGAAGGCGATGATCGGGTACTCGATGCCGAGCGAATCGCAGAGCTTGGTGTGCAGAGGGTTCTTGTTCACTTCTCACGTGCTCCTGCTGGGTTGGATGTCGACGGATCGCCGCACCATAGCGTATCTCGCCGCTATCTACTTGCCCACGGCGTGGTGCGCCGCGATGAAGCCGAAGGTCGTGGCGGGGCCGATCGTCGCGCCCGGGCCAGGGTAGGTGCGGCCCATCACCGCCGCCGAGCAGTTGCCGATCGCGTAGAGGCCCGGGATCGGCTCGCCGGACTGGTGCAGGACCTGGGCGCTCGGGTTCATCTTGAGCCCGCCCTTGGTGCCCAGCTCCCCGGCGAAGCACTCCATGGCGTAGAACGGCGGCTTGTCGAGCGGAGCGAGGCAGGGGTTGGGTTTGACGTTGGCGTCGCCGTAGTAGGTCTGAAAGACGCTCTCGCCGCGGTGGAAGTCCTGGTCGACTCCCGCCCGGGCGTGCTCGTTGAAGCGGCGGATCGTCGAGAGGAGCCCCGGAACGTCGATGCTCATGAGCTGGCCCAGGCCCTCGATCGTGTCGGCCTTCTTCAGGTAGCTGCGCTTCAAGATCCCGGGCAGGGCCCAGTCGGGCTGCTGGCCGCTGGGCAGGAAGGGGCCGACCGGGTAGCTCTTGCGGAAGCGCGCATCGAAGATCAGGTAGCACGGCACGTTGTGGGTGCGGTACATCGCCTTGACGACGTCGTCGTAGGAGAGCGCCTCGTTGACGAAGCGCTGTCCGCGCTGGTCGACCAGGATGCTGCCGGGCAGCGACTTCTCGATCACCAGCATGCGGGCTCGCGCCTCGCCGGGCACGACGGTCGTCGGCCCCCACCACGCCTCGTCCATCAGGTCGAGCGCGGCACCCACGGCGAGGCCCATGTCCACCGCGTCGCCGGTGTTGTAGGGGTTGCCGCAGGTCCACTCGGCGCGGGTCGGGCTGGGCAGGTACTTCTCGCGCTTGATCTGGCTCGACTCGAAGCCGCCGGTGCCCAGGATCACGCCCTGGTTGGCGCGGATGCGGAAGGCCCGACCGTTGCGCTCGGCGACCACGCCGACCACGCGGCCCTGCTCGGTGACCAGCTCGCGGGCCGGGGTCTCGACCCACAGCGGGACGCCGCGGTCCATCAGCGAGCAGCGCAGCGCCCCGACCAGCGCGTTGCCCATCGCCAGGTTGCGGTCTCGATTGGACTTGAAGCGCCAGGGGATGTCGAGCCAGTAGCCGCTCATCAGCTCGGCCATGCGCTTCATCCAGCCCGGCGACTTGCACATCAGCAGACGGGCGTCGCGTACCGTCATCAGGATGCGGCCCATGATCCGCTCCTGGATGGCGGTCTCGCGCAGGTGCAGGAACTCGTCGCCGAGCAGGCGTGCGTCGAACGCCTCGGGCTCGAGCGCGCGGCCGCCCGGGCGGCTGCCGGGCTGCTCGGGGAAGTAGTCGGGGTACTCGCCCATCGCCACCAGCACCAGGCGCGAGCGGTCCGAGAGGTAGCGCACCATCTTGGGCCCGTTCTCCACGTACGCCCGGATGTGCTCGTCGGAGATCGCCCCGCCGGTGGTGGCCTTGATGTAGGTGAAGGCGTCCTCGGGCGAGTCCTTGATGCCGACCCGCTCCATCAGGTGGTTGTTCGGCACCCACAGGCCGCCGCCCGACATCGCGGACGAGCCGCCGTACTGCGGGCTCTTCTCGATCAGCAGGGTGCTCGCGCCGAGGTCGTGCGCCGTCAGGCCGGCGACCATGGCGCCGGCTCCGGAGCCGACGACCAGAACGTCGACCGTGTGATCCCAGGCGTTCGTGCTCATGAAGGGTTCCTTGCGCTGCCGGTGCCCGGTCAGCGGTCTGTCGTGCGGGTCGCGCCGCTGCGCGCAACGAGGCCACCGCGGCCCCGGCGCACCTGGCTCTAGAAGATCACCTTTGCCTCGACGAGCCTGCGG
>CAZGUU010000324.1:0-5621 GCA_964529315.1 uncultured Enterobacteriaceae bacterium | reverse complement strand
AAGGGTGGCCACGCCGAGGGCCCGGCGTGCGACGTGCTGCTCGACGAGCAGGGATTCCTCGAGCTCGAGGCCGAGCGCCTGGCCGTCGGCGCGACGCACGGCAGCGGCTGCACGCTCTCGGCCGCGATCACCGCCGGCCTGGCCGGTGGCGACGAGCTGCGCCGTGCCGTAGCCCGGGCCAAGCGCTTCGTCCACGAGGCGATCCGCTGCGCGCTGCCCCTGGGCCACGGCGCGCGCCCGCTGGATCACCGCGTGCGTCCCGAGCCGGCCTGCCCCGGCGCAGCCGCTCCGCTCGCGCGGCCAACCGGCCGGCGCTGAGCGGCGCGATGCGCCAGGGTACGCGGTCCCACGGCCGGTGCGCCGGCATCCCAGCCCACGCAGGTCTCGTGCAGCCCCGCGGCTCGCACCCCGCGTCGCCATCGCGCGGCGCTCGGGGAGTCGCTATAGACGGCGGGGCATGGAGCAGTCGGCGAATTCGGGGGCGCGCGGGGCGAGGGCGGTGCGCATCGGTCTCGTCCAGACGAGCTGCGGCGAGCGGCCGCAGGAGAACCTCGAGCGCGCGCTGCGCGCGATCGCCGAGGCGGCCGCGGCGGGTGCGCAGATCGTCTGCCTGCCCGAGCTGTTCCGCACGCGCTACTTCTGCCAGGCCGAGGAGCACGCGAGCTTCGACCTGGCCGAGCCGATCCCGGGGCCGAGCTCGCAGGCGCTCTGCAGCGCGGCGCGCGAGCACCAGGTGGTGGTCGTAGGCTCGCTGTTCGAGCGCCGCATGGCGGGCGTCTACCACAATACGGCGTGCGTGATCGACGCCGACGGGACGCTGCTCGGCCTGTACCGCAAGATGCACATCCCGGACGACCCGCTCTACTACGAGAAATTCTACTTCACGCCGGGCGATCTCGGCTTTCGCTGCTTTGCGACGCGCCATGCGCGGATCGGCGTGCTGGTGTGCTGGGACCAGTGGTTCCCCGAGGCCGCGCGTCTGACCGCGATGGCTGGCGCCGAGATCCTCTTCTACCCGACCGCGATCGGCTGGCATGCCGAGGAGAAGGCCCAGCACGGAGCGCGCCAGCACGAGGCCTGGGAGCTCGTGCAGCGCGGCCACGCCGTGGCCAACGGTGTCTGGGTGGCCACGCCCAACCGCGTGGGCACCGAGGGGACGGTCGAGTTCTGGGGCGGCTCGTTCGTCTGCGACCCGTTCGGCTCGCTGGTCGCGCGCGCCGGGCACGCCGAGGAGCGAGTGCTGGTCGCCGAGTGCGACCTGTCGCGGGTCGAAGAGGTGCGTCGCCACTGGCCGTTCCTGCGCGATCGGCGCATCGATGCCTACCAGGGACTGACCGAGCGTGTCGCCGACCGCGAGCCAGGCTAGGCGGGGCGGCGCACGTACGCCGCGCGCCCTGGGCTACCGCTGGCCCGCGGAGTGGGAGCCGCACGCCGCGACCTGGCTGTCGTGGCCGCACCGCGAGGAATCCTGGCCGGGCAAGTTCGCACCCGTGCCTGCGGTCTTCGTCGAGATGGTGCGAGCGCTGGTGCCGGGCGAGCGGGTGGAGATCCTGGTCCGCTCGGCGGAGCACGAGGCGGAGGTCGGCGGGCTGCTGCGCGCAGGTGGCGTCGACCTCGCCGCGGTCGGCCTGCACCACGTGCCGACCGACGACGCCTGGATGCGCGACCACGGCCCGATCTTCGTCGTGCGCGACGCACCCGACGCGCCGGTCGCGGTGACCGACTGGGGCTACAACGCCTGGGGTGGCAAGTATCCGCCGTGGGACCGGGACGACCGGGTGCCGGCGCGCCTCGCCGAGCTCGTGGGCGTGCCGGCCTTCTCTCCCGGCATGATCCTCGAAGGCGGCTCGATCGACGGCGACGGCCAGGGAACGATCCTCACCACCGAGTCCTGCCTGCTCCACCCCAACCGCAATCCCGGCCTCTCGCGCGACGACATCGAAGCGCGCCTGCGCGACTTTCTCGGCGCCGAGAGGGTGCTCTGGCTCGGTGACGGCATCGCCGGCGACGATACCGACGGGCACGTCGACGACCTGGCGCGCTTCGTCGGGCCGGCGAGCGTCGTCACGGTGGTCGAGGACGACCCCGCCGACGAGAACCACGGCGCGTTGCGCGACAATCTCGAGCGCCTGCGCTCGATGACCGATGCGCGCGGCCGGCACCTGGTGGTGCGCACGCTGCCCATGCCGCGCGCGCTGTACGAGCAGGGCCAGCGCCTGCCCGCCAGCTACGCGAATTTTTACATTGGAAACGCGGCCGTGCTGGTCCCGACCTTCGACGATCCGGCCGACGCACGCGCCCTGGCCGTCCTGCGAGAGGCCTTTCCCGGCCGCTCGGTGGTGGGTATTCGCGCCACCGACCTGGTCTGGGGCCTGGGCGCCTTCCACTGCGTGACCCAGCAGCAGCCGCGGCCGTAGCAGGCCGCCGTCCCTGGCCGCCCCGCGGCTCACGGCATCAGCGTGTAGGTCCAGGTCTCGGTCAGCGCGTGCCCGCCCTTGTCGAGGAAGGCGCGCAGCTCGATCGGCTGGTTGCGCAGCGGGCGCACCTGGAAAGTGAGACGCCAGTCGCCGGTCACCGGGTTCTTGACGACGTTCTGGCCGAGCAGCTCGGCCGCGCCCTCCTCGGGGCCGGCGCTCACCTTGCCGTGCAGGATCTCGCCGGCAGGGACCTCGCGCAGCGCCGGGCCGGCGAAGTCGACGACGAAGCGCTCGAGGTCGCCCTTGCTGCCCTTGTCGCGTCGCGTGGCCACGGCGCGTCCCGCGGCCGGCCGCTCGGGCTCGTCGCCGTACCAAGAGAGCCGGTAGGCGAACTCGAGCATCGCTCCGGGCTCGATGCGCTGCTCCGGTACCCAGTAGGTGACGACGTTGTCGTTGGTGTCGGACTTGGTCGGGATCTCGACCAGCTCGACCGCACCCTTGCCCCAGTCGCCGATCGGCTCGACCCAGGCGCTGGGCCGGCTCTCGTAGCGCGTCTCCAGATCCTGGTAGCTGGCGAAGTCGCGGTCACGCTGGATGATCCCGTAGCCGCGCGGGCTGCTCGCCGCGAAGCGCGTCACCTGCAGGGTGCCGTGGTTGTCGAGGGGGCGCCACAGCCATTCGCCCGAGTCGAAGTGGATCAGCAGACCGTCGGAGTCGTGCGCCTCGGGGCGGAAGTCGTCGAAGTGGCGCGTGCTGTTCTCGCCGTGGAAGAACATGCTGGTGAGCGGTGCCACGCCGAGCTTCTCGATGGTGCCCCGGGAGAAGAGGAACGCTTCGACGTCCATCGTCGTCTCGAGCCCGGGCCGGATCAGGAAGCGGTAGGCTCCGGTCATGCGCGGGCTGTCGAGCAGCGCGTAGGCGGTGAGCGTCTCGTCGTCCGGTGCCGGGGTGTCGAGCCAGAACTCGCGGAAGGCGGGGAACTCCTCGCCGCGCGGCGAGGCCGTGTCGATCGCCAGGGCGCGTGCCGAGAGCCCGAACCCCTGGTTGCGCCCCACGCCGCGGAAGTAAGAGGCGCCCAGGAAGACCAGCACCTCGTCGAAGTAGCGCGCCGTCTTGATCGGCGCGTGTACCCGGAAGCCGGCGAAGCCCAAGTCCTGCGGCACGCGGCTGGCGAAGTCGTTGCGCCCGTAATCGAACTGGCCGGGCGAGAAGCCCAGCGGGCGGACCTCACCGCCCTCGATCACGTTCAGCTTCACCGGCTGGTTGTAGTAGAGGCCCGGATGGAAGAGCTGTATCTGGAAAGGGCTGGCCTGCTCGCGCCACAGGGCGTGCTCGGGCCGGAAGCGGATGTCGCGCCATTGGTCGTAGCTCAGCTTGGTGAGCCACTCGGGCACGTTGGGTCGATCGGCGGAGTACGACTGGCCGGCGAGCTCTTGCGCTCGGGCGATCACGTTCTCGAAGCCGAAGCTCGCCGCGGCCGGGCCGGCGAGCCCCGCGATCAGGCTGCAGGTCAGCGCGACCAGGCGGGCGGCGCCTCTCGAGCGTGGTGCGTGGGATGGCTCTTGCAAGACGGGACCTCTGCGCGCGCTGGCCAGGTGAGTCATCGTACGGGCGCGCCCGGTGGTCAAGTCGAGGCGGAAAGGGTGGCGTCGCGGAAGCGCCTCGGGGCGGAAGAGGCGTCTTCCGAGCGCGGCTCGGCCGGCGCCGCCGGTGGCCCGGACTGCCAGGCCGCGACGGCGCTTCTCTGCCGGGCGTTGGCGCTCGCCTGCACTGCGCTCGCCGCCCTCGTCGCCGGCTGCCGGCCTGGGCCCGAGGCGCCCGTGGTCGTCGACTTCTGGGCCATGGGACGCGAGGCGGAGGTCGTCGAAAGGCTGGTTCCCCGGTTCGAGGCGGGCGCGCCGGGGATTCGTGTCCGCGTGCAGCGCATCCCGTGGAGCGCGGCGCACGAGAAGCTGATCACGGCCTACGTGGGCGGCACCCTTCCGGATGCCTTCCAGCTCGGCAACACCTGGGTCGCCGAGCTCGTCGCGATCGGCGCGATCGAGCCGCTCGACGAGCGGCTCGCCGCTTCGCGCTCGCTCGACGGAGCCGACTTCTTCCCCGGGATCCTCGACGCCAGCGTCGTCGACGGCCGCCTGTGGGCGATTCCTTGGTACGTGGACACGCGCCTGCTCTTCTACCGCACGGACCTTCTCGAGCGCGTCGGCGCCGGGCCGCCGCGCACCTGGCAGGAGTGGGTCGAGACGATGGTCGCCGTGCAGCGGCGCGCGGGCACCGGGGCCCATGCCATCCTGCTGCCGCTCACGGAGTGGCAGACGCCGGTGATCCTCGCCATGCAGCGCGGCGCGCATCTGCTGCGCGACGGCGACCTGCGCGGCGACTTCCAGAGCCCGCAGTTCCGCGAGGCGTTCGATCTCTACCTCGACCTGTTCCGGCGCGGGCTCGCGCCCCGCGGCGGCGAGGCGCAGGCGGCGAGCCTGTACCAGGGGTTTGCCGAAGGCCTATTCTCGTTCGTGGTCAGTGGTCCGTGGAGCCTGGGCGAGCTGCGCGAGCGCTTGCCCGCCTCCCTGGCCGACTCCTGGTCGACCGCTCCGATGCCTGCGCCGGACGGGGAGTTCCCCGGCGTCTCGCTGGCCGGCGGTGCGAGCTTGGCCGTGGCGCGAGACTCGGCGCGCCAGGATGCCGCCTGGCGGTGGATCGAGTACCTGGGCGCGACCGAGCAGCAGGTGGCCTTCCACGCCGCGAGCGGCGACCTGCCGGCGCGGCGCAGCGCCTGGCGCGAGGGAGCGATCGCCGAGGAGTCGCGCACGCGGGCCTTCCGCGTCCAGCTCGACCGGGTGCGCGCCACGCCGAAGGTCCCCGAGTGGGAGCGCATCGCGGCGCGCATCGGACAGCACGCCGAGGCCGCCATCCGCGGTGACGAGAGCCTCGAGCAGGCCCTGGCCGCGCTCGATCGCGAGGTCGACGCGATCCTCGAGAAGCGGCGCTGGCTGCACGCCCGCTCGGCCGCGCTCGGGGCGTCGAGCACGGCCGCTGCCGACTCCGTTCCCCCGGCGCGCTGCGCGGAGGCGGACGGCGAGGCTGCAAGAGCGGGAGGCGGGTGGGTGGCATCCGACGACGGGCGCGCGGCCTTTGGCTGCACGAGCGCAGTGCCCGGCCACGCGGGCGCAGCCCTGGGCCCGGCGGCCGCCCGGAGCGCCCGGT
>CAZGUU010000323.1:0-5625 GCA_964529315.1 uncultured Enterobacteriaceae bacterium | reverse complement strand
GGCGAGGCGGCGCGGCACAGCCGGCCCCGATCCCACGGTGCAGCCGCGTGACAGCGCCGCGGCGCCGTAGTAGGCGCGACAGCGGGCTCGGGCGGCCGCCACGACGAAGGCGGCCCGCGCCGCGCGACGACGGCCGGGCACGGCCTGAGCCGGCGCACGGAGGAAAGCGACCATGGCCTACCTCGAGTACGACCTCTCGCTCGGCGACGAGCAGCACGCGCTGCGCGAGGCGGCACACGAGTTCGCCGAGAAGGTCCTGCGCCCCACCGGCATCGCGCTCGACCACCTGCCGGCCGAGGCGGCCGTCGCACCCGGCTCGCCGATCTTCACCGTGGTGCGTAAGGCCGCGGAGCTGGGCTACACGCGCATGGGCGGGACGGCCGAGCTGGGCGGCCTGGCGCTCTCGCCGCTCGAGCGCTTCCTGGTTCTGGAGGAGCTCTCCTGGGGCAGCCTCGGCCTGTGCAGCGTGATCTTCCTGGGAGCGGTGCCCGCCGAGGTCGCGCTGTTCTGCCAGAAGCCGGCGCTCATCGAGGAGTTCGCCGTGCCCTTCTACGCCAGCCGCGACGGCTCGATCCAGGGCTGCTGGGCGATCACCGAGCCCGACCACGGCTCGGACACCCTGGGCATCGTGTGCCCCGAGCTCAGCGTGCGGGTTCCCGGCCAGCTGGTCGCGCGGCGCGCCGGCGACGACTGGATCCTCTCCGGCCAGAAGTCGGCCTGGGTCTCGGCCGCGCCGATCGCCACGCACGCCATGCTCAACGTGCAGCTCGGAGCCGGCGGCACGCTCGACGACGCGGGAGTCTTCCTCCTGCCGCTCGACCTGCCGGGCATCTCGCGCGGCACGGCACTCGACAAGCACGGCGTGCGCTCGCTGCCCCAGGGCGAGCTGTTCTTCGACGACGTGCGCGTGCCGGCGCGCTACCTGGCCCTCGAGGGCGACGCCGCGCGGGTCTACATGAACGCCCACCTGACCCTGTTCAACGCCGGCGTGGCCTGCCTCGCCGTCGGGCTGGCGCGGGCCGCCTACGACTGCACGCTGGCCTGGGTCAAGCAGCGCGTCCAGGGTGGCCGGCCGATCTTCGAGCACCAGTCGGTGCGGGCGCGCCTGTTCCGCATGTTCTCGCTGGTCCAGGCGTCGCGCTCGCTGGCGCGCAACGCCTGGGTGTACAACGTGACGCAGCTCGAGCACGGGCGGCCGGGGCGCCTCGAGCACTCGATCTGCGCAAAGGTCTTCTGCACCCAGTCGGCGCTCGAGGTGGCGACGCTCGCCGTGCAGCTCCACGGCGGCGCCGGCATGACGCGCGAGTACCCGGTCGAGATGCTGCTGCGCGACGCCGTCGCCTTCACCGTCGCCGACGGCGAGAACGCATTCCTCTCGCAGATCGGCGCCACCTACCTGTAGCGTCCCGTCCCGCGGCTGGCGTCTACGGCCCGGCGTCCGGGTGTCCCCCGGCGAGGCGGGCGATGGGAGGCCGGTTCGGTCAGGCGCGCAGCACGGCGACGGCCTTGATCTCGATCTGCATCTGCGGCATCGCCAGGCGCGTCACCCCGACCGCGGTCCACGCCGGCTGGTGGTGGGGAAACGCCTCGCGCACCGCCGCGACCACCGCGCCCATCTGCTCCATGTCGAGGTGGTAGGAGGTGAGCTCGACCACGTCGTCGAGCGAGCCCCCGGCCTCGGCGAGCACGCGCTCCATGTTGCGGAACGCCTGGCGCGCCTGCTCGCCGACCTCGGCGGCGATGCCGAAGCTCGCGTCGAAGCCGCCCTGGCCCGAGACGTAGACGGTCTTGCCCACCTGCACGCCCTGCGAGAAGTGGAACTGGTCGCGCATCAGCTCCGTGCCCTGGGGCACGAGGAATCTCCGGTCCGCCATCGTCGGTGCTCCTCCCGGACGGGCCACGCGTACGGGCCGTCCTGCCGTTGCCGTCTGTGGGCTCGCCTCGGCCGGGGGTGCCGTGACCAGCTCGATCGTGTCGCCGGCCGCGATCACCCCGGGCGTGCGGACTGAGGCGTAAACTCCCAAGTTCTGCTCGGCCTGCTTGACGATCGTGCGGAGCAGGGCCGGTGCCTTCTCCAAGCCGGGCTGCGGGTGCGTCGGGATGGCGCAGCGGAAGGCCGGTAGAGACACGTCGATCAGGGCCGTCCCGATGCGCAGGGTTCCACCGCACCAGGCGATCTCGGGAAAGCCGCTCGCCTCGCCGTCGAGCTCGACGAGCAGGTTGGGCCGGAAGCGCCGCACGTCGGCATCCGCACCCGGGGTGAGCCGCTGCAGCTCGGCGAGCGACGCCGTGCTCACCAGGTGGAGCGGAAAGGCGTCGAAATAGGTGCCCGGCGGCGAGGCGAACTCCATGAGCTCGCCGGGGAAGGCCCCGAAGTTGGGCAGCGGCTCGCCGTCCTCCCGGCCGAGCAGGCGGCGGATCTCGCCGAGCAGGTCGGGCTGGTCGGGCTTCCCGCGCCGGTAGTGCGCCCGGTCCTCCGCCGGCCGCAGCGGGCAGAGCGTCACCGGCCGCCCGACCAGCTCCGAGAGGCGAGCCGAGGCACCGGGCTCGTCGCTGCGCAGATCCGTCCCGTCGGGCAGCGTGATCTCGGCCGGCGGCGAGCCGCCGGGCGCGGGCTCCTCGAGGTAGCGCGCCCGGCATTGGAGCAGCGCCGGGAAGCTGCGCGCGCCGCGGATCTCGCCGGCCTGCTCGTCGCGCAGCGCCCAGCCCCGGTCACCGGGGATGCCGCGCTCGGCCACCGCCACCCGCTCGAGCCGCTCGCCGCCCATCGACTTGACGGCGTAGCGCCACACCTCACGCACCCGCCCCAGGACCACCCCGCGCTCTGCCATCGCTCGCCGCCCCCCTGGCCGGCCCGCAGAATCGAGCCGGGCTCCCCGTCCGCCGTCCTACGGGAATGCCCGGCGCCGACCCTCGCGCCCTCAGGCCGCCGCCTGCTTGATCACCTCGGGCGAGGCCCCGGGCCGGTAGTAGGTGCGGCGCGTCGGCGGCTCGGCCGCGGAGGCGACCGGCACCGGATTCTCGACGAACGCGCGGATGCGCTCGGCGAGCGCCCGTCCCAGCGCGACCTGCGTCTCGTCCGGCTGGCCGATCGCCTCCTTCCAACGCTCCTCCACCTCGCGGGCGCGGTCGGCGACCTGCGCCGAGGGTGCGTTGGCCAGCACCGCCTGCAGGATCGGGTACTGGGCCGTCGCCGAGTCGCGCAGCACCTCGGCCCGGGTGCGCAGCACCGCATCGCCGCTCCCGCGCAGGCGCATGTAGCCGCGCAGCGAGGTGTCGACCGCCTTCAACGCCGATGGGCCGGTCTCCTGGTAGAGCCGCCGGTTGGCCTCGTCGATCGTCGCGCGGAGCTCCTGCCAGCTCATGTGCAGCGGCTGGACCACCGGGTTGGCCTGGAAGCCACCCTGCACCGTCCAGCCGAACCCCGTCGAGAGGCGCTGCTCTTGCTTCATCCGCTCGTAGAGCTTGGTCCCGGCGCACGGCACGAGCGGGGTCACCTGCGAGATCGTCGGGCGCAGCGAGACGAAGGCGTCGATGTCGCGCTGCATGTTGTCCAGGGTGTGGAAGTCGAAGCCCAGGACCAGCGAGCCGATCACCGAAATGCCGACCTCGCGCAGCTCGCGGAACAGGGCCTGGACGTCCCCCCCTTTGCGCTTGCCCATGTGGGCGCTCGGCTGGAGCACGTCGTCGAGCGTCGACTCGACGCCGACCCAGACCGCGGAGAGGCCGTTGGCGACGAGCTCCTCGGGGTCGAGCTTCGAGAGGGTACGCACGCTGCCGAAGGTGAAGTAGCCGACCCGTCCCGCAGTCACGGGATCCTCGCGCAAGCGCCGGCCCAGAGCGCGGGGGTACTCGGGATCCCAGAACAGATCCTCGTCGAAGAGCTCGAACATACCGCGGAACGGCTGGTCGTGGACCGCGTGGTGGCGCAGGAAGCCGAAGACCTCGTCCGGCTCGGCGACGCGTATCTTTTTATATTTGAAAAACGCCGAGGTGTTGCAGAAGTCGCACGCTGCGGGACAGCCGAGCGAGACGAGCACCGGGCGCCCGCCCAGCGCGCGCAGCGCAGGCCCGACCGCCGTGAGATAGGATCCCGAGCGCGGCAGCGTGTACTGGGTGATCGGGCGATCGGCGGGCAGGTCGCGGATCAGGCGCCGCATGAAGGCGACACCCTCTTCGCGGCAGAGGTGGTCGGCGCCGGTGCGGATCGCGTCGGCCACCGCCACGTCCGCCGGCAGGGGGTCGAGCACCTGCGAGATCGCGTAGCCCCCGACGACCCGGACGGCGCCGGGCGCCACGGCCTTGGCCCGCTCGATCATCTCCGCGGTCTGGCGCAGCGTATTCCAGTTCACCTGAAAGCCGACCACGTCGTAGCCACGGCGCAGCTCGGCCTCGAACTCCTCCATCGTGGGGTGCTCGAGCACGCAGCACTCCGCGTCGAGGTTCTCGGCCATCAGGTAGAAGGCCCAGTAGTGGCTGTGCATGGTCAGGGCGAAGGGGCCCTGGGTGGGGGAGAGCTGCCCGGTGAAGGGATCGAGCGGGTCGGCGCCGTTGTCGGAGAGGGCAAAGGGCTTGTAGGGGCTCGCGAACAGCACGCGCATGGCTGCCTCCTTGGCTTCCGCGGCACGCCGGCCACGCCCGGCTGCGAACCGCTGGGGACGGTGGTGCGGTCTACGACCAAATTCTGCTTTTGATAGGCTCTCCGGGTTGACAAAACATACTCGTTTCATTTATCCGACGCAACAGGAAAACGAGCCGCGCGCGCCACAGACCGTCCGATCCGCCGGCAATCCGGCGCCTTCGGGCGAAGGGGCTGCTCGTCCGGTGGATCGCCCGCCGCGATCCGCGGCCCCAGGGCGCGCCGGCCCCACGCCATCCCCCGAGATCGCATGCCCCGAGCATCCCATCGAGCGCCCTTGCGAGCCGGCCAGCCCGCCCCGCCGGGGGCCGCGCCGTCCGCCGTCCACCTGCTGCCGCAGGACCCCGGAACGCCGCAGCGCGGCCGTCCGCCGCGCGCCTCGAGCCCGAGCGAGCGGGCCGACGCGCTGCGCGTGCGCATCTTCCTCGCGGCGGCCGAGGCGTTCGCCACCAAGGGCTACTTCGGCTCGTCGGTCGAGGACATCGTCGGCCGGGCGGGAATGTCGCGGCGGACCTTCTATCAGGTGTTCGCCAACCGCGAGGATGTGCTCGCCGCGCTCTACGAGGAGGTCTCGGCGCGCCTGCTCGAGCAGATCGAGAACGCGGTCGGCGCGGCCGGAGACGCCGCGGGCAAGGCCGTGGCCGGGATCCGCACGTGGATGGAGGCACTCGCCACGCATCCGGGCCTGGCCCGCGTCCTGATCCTCGACGCCCCGGCCGCGGGTCCGCGCCTGGCGGAGCGAAGCGAGCGCGCGCATGCCGCCTTTGCCGAGCTGATCGCGCGGCTGACCGCGGCCGCCGCCACTCAGGGCGAGATCGTGCCGCCCGATCCGCTCATGCCCCGCGCGGTGGTCGGCGCGATCAACGAGGCGGTGACCCACCTGCTGCGCACCGGCCAGGACCTCTGGGAGGAGGCCCCACTGGGGGTCGACCTCTTCGTGCGCCTGCTCGGGCCGCGGCTCGAGCCCGCCGGGCCGCTCGCGGCGC
>CAZGUU010000322.1:0-5630 GCA_964529315.1 uncultured Enterobacteriaceae bacterium | reverse complement strand
TCCGATCTCGCACCGGCGGCGCCGGGGGCAGGATCACCGCCGGGGCGGGCGGCGGCTCGGTCGTCGGCGGGATCACGCCCGCACCCCCGCCGTCGCCGCCACGCTCGCCGCCGCCGCCACGCTCGCCGTCACGCGCGCCGAGAGCAGCTCGGCCGTCACGCGCTGGTGCCACTCGTAGAGGTCCTCGCCGGTGACCTCCGCCAGCTTCAGCGCCGCCGCGACGGGCTCGTTGCGCGCCATCGCCTCGGCGGCCTGGCGCCCGCCCTTCGCGTCGTGGTGGCGAAGTTCGCCGCCGCGCCCGTAGAGGTTGGTGGAGACCGCGCGCCACTCGGCCGACGACGACGCCCGCTCGGCGACGAGCGCGGCGCAGGGGTCACCGAGCGAGCGGGCGAGGTCGGCCAGGGCGAAGCGGACCAGCCGCGCGTAGTCGTCGCGCGTGCCGGGGCGGATGGGGGGAGACGGGTTGAGCACGGGGCCTCCGTCCGCGCGCCGCGTCCAGTGCGGCGGGGGACGGCGTCACTTGTAGCCGCGTAATCTTTTGATGTCAACCGCGCCGTGACGATTTCGGCAACGGCCGTCGTCACCCTGCGCCGGGCGGCCTATCCCCCGGCGATGGCCCCCAGACGCCACGCCGCCGCCCACGCGGGGATGCCAGTCTCGGCGGCGACGTGGAGCGCGGTGCACCGGCCGGCGGCGCGCAGCCGCCGCAGCACCGCCCGAGGCGCGCCGAGGGCGAGCGCCAGGCGCCACACGTCGACGTGCGTGTGATCGAGCCGCTCGAGCATCCGGTGGGCGAGCTCGTGGAGGATCGTCAGCTCGCTGGCCTCGGGGAACCGGGTCTTGCGGACGATCAACGTGTCTTCGGGTGGCTGCAGGCCGTCGACGACCGCTGGGATGGGGAGCACCAGGACGCTGAGCCCCTCCCCCCGCGCGAGGCCCTCAGCACCCGGGCCCAAGCGGCGGGCGTGGACGTGCTCGGCGATCGCCTCGACGACGTCCGCGGGCACCACGCCCAGCTCGGTCCCCAACTCCTCGAGCGCGATGGCGGCGACGCAATGGATGCCCACGGGACGGGAGAGTCACCGCCCCGCGGGACCATCGTCAAGGGGCTGGACGCTCGGGCGCGGAGTAGCGAGGGAACACGAGGAGCGCGGACGCGATTCCGACCAACGCGAACGTGGCGGCGGCGCTGACGGGCCAGACACCCGCGGCGCCGAGCACGGCGGCGCCGATGCCCTCGGCCGCCAGCACGACTGCGAAGCCGATCTGAAAGCGCCAAATGTCGTACAGGCTCATGCGTCCTCGCGGTGGGTGAGTGACGTGTAGTCGAATGGGAGAGCCATCACTCCCGCGAGCGCGAGCAGCGCCGCGAAGGCGCGCAGCGGCCACTGGTCCGGCCCCTGCGACGCGGGGCCCACCGTGACGAGCAGAAGCGCGAAGACCATCAGCACGCCGCCAGCGAGGAAGCGAAGACGGTGGATGCGCCGAAGAGTCACCGGGTGCCCGCGGGCTTCTCGGGGCGCTCCGAGCGCCGCCACGGGAACACGAGCGCCGCGCTGCTGGCGCACACCACGAAGAGGGAGGCCGACATCGCGACCGGCCACACGCGCGCGACGCCGAGCGCCAACGCCGCGAGACCGTAGGCCGTGACGACGAGCGCGAGCGCGATGCGGGCGCGCCAGAGGTTGTAGAGGCTCAGCATGTCACCGCTCTCGTTTCCTGGTGGCATCGCTCCGGACGGGGCGATCCTCGTCGGCAGTGTCGTCCTCCCCGTCCGACAGGTCAACCCTGACCCCCGTCCGCGTCTTCTCGAGGTCGGCCTCCAGCTTGCGGATCGCGCGGTGGAGGGCGTCGAACAGCGCCATCGTCCCGAAGCGGCTGCGCTGGGCAGCGTCGCGCAGCGCGCGGAGGCGCACCAGCTCCGCCTCGATCCTCCCGGCGGGGTCGTCGATCCCCTCGGATTCCACGGCCGCGATGGAGAGCACGATCCCCGCGGCGTTCGTTTCCGCGGGCGGCTGCGCCGATTTGCGGAGGTCGGCGATCAGCCCGTCGTACTCCGGAACCAGGTCGAGCCACCGGTTGATCCACTCCGCGAGCGCGGCCGCCGCGAGGCCGATGACGCACACCACGGCGGCCGCCGCGAGGCCGTGGGGCTGTCGCGCCACCGTCAGCGCAACCGGGCCGGCCAGGATCGCGGCCATGGCCACCAAAGCGCCACGGGCAGGACGCGCCGCGCCGCGGATCGCGTCGCGCGCGTCGGTGAGCTGCGCGATCGTTTGCGCGAGCTCCTCCCTCCCGGGGCGGTCGCCCTCGTCCACCTGTGCGCGCAGCCGGAGCAACTCCTTCCGCAGCTCCTCCGGCGTGCCGAGCCGGCCGGGCTTGATGGCGGATTGCGCGGGCTTCCAAGGCTCGCGGTACGGGTGGCCTTCGCTCACTTCTCGGCGGCCCTCTTCACCACGCCGCTCGCTTCCCGCTCGGGCGCGGGGCGGGGCTTGCCGATGCCGTGGTCGGCGTAGGTCTTCGCCAGGTCGAACACCGCCGCGGCCGTGAGCGGGCCCGTGAGCAGCGCCCCGCTCTTGCTGAGTGACACCCACGCCCAGTCGGGGATCTCGCGCCCGCGGTCCGCCGCGATCTGCCGCGCGCCGGCCAGGAGCTCCGGCCAGTCGGGCAGGTTCTCGAGGAGCGGCCGGTGCGAGCGCGAAGCGTCGGTCGCCACTGGGCGCCGACCGGCCATGTCGACGTCCTCAGGGGCAGGGGCCTGGATTGCTTCGTCCAGACCGGAGGGGCCCACGCCTCGCGCCAGCCACTCGTATGAAACGCCGGCCGCCCTCGCAAGTGCTTCGATCGACGCAAGGCGGGCGCCGCTGTTGCGGGAGATGATGTTGGCGACGGTGGAATCTGAAAGGTCAGCCTTCTGCGACCATTCGTAGGGGGTCCACCGTCGCGCAGAGAGAACGGCCTTCAGTCTATCGGCGAGCGAACCGGCCACGGGCGCGACCATATCAGCGCCGCACACGACCGTATCAGGCGAGTCGCGCGCGGAAACATTACAAACGTATTGACCAACGCTCGGCCGTTCGTTACGGTTGTAGCCCATGGACACCATCGGTTCACGCCTCGCCGCGTTGCGCGGCATCTCGGGGTTGAGCGCCGCCGAACTCGGCACGCTCGCCCGGCTTCAAAGCCCGGCTCACGTCAGGCTCATCGAGCGGGGTGAGCGGAGCGGCGTCGCAGCGACGACGGCGACGGCCCTCGCGCGCGTTCTCGGCACCTCGGCCGAATACCTGGTCGACGGCGAAGGTGCCCCGCCCGCCGAGGCCGACGTCCGCGCCGCCGTCGAGCGCGCCCGCGGCGCGGCGCAGCCCGCGGCCGCGGAGGAGCCGCGCCCCTCGCAGCCGGCGGCGGCGTAGCCCATGGGCTCGCTCGCCCGGGCCCTCGCTCGGGAGCTCCGCGCGCTCGCGCGTCTCCTGACCACGCTCTTCCCGTTCCTGCGTCGCCCTCGCGCGGCGCGGGCGCTCGTCGCCGTCGCTCTCCACGGCCGCCACATCGCACCTTCGCGGCGGGGAGGGCAGTCCGCGTGAGCGCGAACGTGCTGACACCTGAACTCTTGGCCGCGGCGGCGACGCTCACCCCCTGGGACCTCGCCCTGCTTGTGAAGGCCCTCCTGCGCCGCGCGCTGGCGCTCTACGGGATTTCCCACGCCCAGCTCGCGCGGCTCCTCGGCCTCGAGAGCACCGCCCGCGTCGACGCCGCGCTCTCCGACGCGCGCGACAACCAGGTGCCCCTCTGGTGGTTCGCCCACCCGGGCTTCCCGGCCCAGGTCCGCGCCCACGTCTTCGAGGAGCTCACCCGCGCGACGGCGCGCGAGCCCGCGGCCGCGGACACGCCCGAGCGGCAGCTCCGCGTCGCGCTGAGCCGCGTCGGGCACTTCGTGACCATCGCGGCCGCCACCGTGGACGAGTCGTGCTTCTCGGCCGACACCGCGGCGCAGCTGCTCCGCGTCGTCGACGGCGCCATCGGCGCGCTCTCGGGGCTCGCGGCCCGCCTGCGCCAGCGCACCAGCACCGGGGGATTCCCCGCGGCGGGGGGGCCTCGATGATCCGCCCCGAGTCGCCCTACCGCCGCCCCGCGTGGCTGCGCCCCTCGCGCGACGTCATCGGCGCCCTCTGCGCGCTCGCGTGCCTCCTGCTCGTCGCCGTCGGCGCCGGCGTCGCCTTCGCCGCGCTCGACGACGTCCGCGAGCGCGGCGGCGACGGGTCCCGCGCCGTGGCCCTCGTCGGCGTCGCGCTCCTGCTCGCGGGCGCCGGCGGCGGCGTGCTCATCGCGGGAGGGCGCCGTGGCTGAGCTGCGCTTCCTCAGCGCCGAGGAGGCGCTGGCGATGGAGGGGACGGCGGCTGCCATCCCGCCCGGGAGCGCCGTCGACCTGTCGGCGACGGTGGCCCATCTGCACGCGCGCGTCGACGCCGAGGTGTCGCTGCGGCGCGCCGCGGTGGGCGCAGCGCTTCGCTTCGCGGCCTCCGCCGCTGACCTGCGCGACATCATCGAGGGGCGCGAGCTGCCTCCGACGCCCGCGGAGGCGGCGGCTCATGCCGCGGCGGGTGGGCTGTGGTTGCTGCGCATGGCGGACACCGACGGCGTCCCGTTCTCGTTCGTCACCGCCGTCCCCGGGCGCTGCACCCGGCTCATCCGCGCATGGTCGCTCGACTCGGACGGGCGCCCCTGCGCCTGGCCCATCGTGGCGGAGGTGCCGCGTGGCTGAACGCCGCCCGAAGGTCCGCGTGACCATGGTCGTGCGCACCTGCGTCGGCTGCCGGCGCTCCGGGCTCGACGTCATCGTCGACCGCGACGGCCAGCACCGCTGCTTCCCCGGCTCGGGCTGCCACGCGAAGCTCTACCGCGCGACGGGGACTGCGAGGCGCGCGTGAGGTGGCTGGCCTGCGCCAACTGCGGCCACCGCTTCCCAAACTACAACGCGTGGCCCTGCACGCGCTGCGGGTTCCGGCCGTGAAGACCGTCGACCCCGCCCTCGTGATCGTCGCCCTCGTCGCGGGCATCCTCTCGGTGTCGCTCGCCGCCGTCGCGGTGCGCCCGCCCGCGCGATGCGTCTGCGAGGTGCGACCGTGATCCTCCTCTGCGCCGTGCTCGCGCTTGCGTGCGTTTCCCTCGGCGCCACGTACCTGCGCGCGCGCCGTACCCTCACCGCCCTGCGCTACCGCGCCGAGGTCGCGGAGTTGATGCACGACGCGACCGGGCGCGAGGTCAACCGCCTCCGCGAGCGACTGCGCGCCGCGGCGCCTCCCCCTGCAGCGCCTGCGCCTACGCCCACGGCCGACTTCGTGGCGCTGCTCTACGACCAGCCGCTCCCGCCGCTCGTCCTCAAGCGCCCGCTCGCCAAGGGCGAGAGTCGCGGGGGCTTCGCCGTCCGGTGGGGGAAGGCGTGATGCGCTTCGCCGTCCCTGACATCCCCGCCGACGATCTCGCCGTCGACGCCGACGACGCCCCCGCGCCCGCGTCCGCGCCCCCGCCGCCGCTTGAGGTGGCGATGACGCTCGAGGAGGCCGCGGCGCGCTACCGCGTGCGCCACGTCGCGAGCGCCCGGCTCATGCAGCGCTCGCCGCCGGGCACGGCAT
>CAZGUU010000321.1:0-5644 GCA_964529315.1 uncultured Enterobacteriaceae bacterium | reverse complement strand
GACGCCGATCGCGACCAGCACCAGCCCGGCCGAGAGCCCGACCCACAGGCCGACCACGCCCAGGCCGGCGCCGAAGCAGAGCACGGCACCGAGCGGTAGGCCGACCAGCCAGTAGCCGATCAGGCCGGCGATCATGCCGGTGCGCGTGTCCCCGGTGCCGCGCAGCACCCCGGTGCCGACCACCTGAAGACCGTCGAAGAGCTGGAAGACGGCGGCGACGAAGAGCAGCGACACCCCCGTGGCGATCACCGCCGGCTCGTCGGTGAAGACCCGCATCACCAGCTCGGGCAGCAGCAGGAAGACCCCGGCCGAGAGCGACATGAACGCCGTGCCGACCAGCAGCGCGGTCCAGCCGGCGCGGCTCGCGGCACGAGCCTCGCGTCGGCCGAGCGCTTGGCCGACCCGCACCGCGGCCGCCGACGAGACGCCCAGCGGTACCATGAAGGCGAGCGCCGCGGCGCCCAGCGCGATCTGGTGCGCCGCGAGGGAGACGGCGTCGAGGCGCCCGGCGAGCAGCGTGGCGGCGGTGAACGCCCCGACCTCGGCGGTCGTCTGGCTCGCGGCTGGAACGCCGAGCGCGACGATTCGGCGCAGGAGCCCCCAGTGCGGCCCGAGCGGCACGCGGAGCAGCTCGGGCTGCTCGCTGCGGGCGTGGAACCATACGAATCCGGCCAGGCAGAGCAGCATGTAGGCGCGCGCGATCGTCATGCCCCAGGCGGCGCCCAGAGCGCCCAGTGCCGGAGCGCCGAGGTGCCCGAAGATCAGCGCCCAGCCGGCCACGACGTTCACCAGGTTGGCGCTGATCGCGGTGATCAGGATCGGCCGCACCCGACCGATCGCCTGCAGGTAGCGTCGCAGCGCGATGAAGACGAGCAGCGGCGGCAGGCCCCATTTCACCGTGCGCACGAACGGTGTGGTGAGCGCCAGGACGGCCGGCTCGATGCCCATCCGCCACAGCTCGCCGGCGATCCAGTGCAGGAGCGCCGTCGCGACGATGGCCAGGCCGAGGCTCAGGTAGATGCCCTGGACGAGCGCGCGGCCGACGTCGATCATCCGCCCACCGCCGAAGGCGTGCGCGACGACGTAGTCGAGCCCGAGCAGGATCCCGCCGCCGGCCATCGCCACCGTGAAGAAGACGTGCGAGCCGATGCTGAGCGCACCCACCGCCTCGGCGCTCACCCGGCCGACCATCATCGTGTCGACCAGCGACATGGCCATCCAGGAGAGCTCGGCCAGCACGACCGGACTGGCCAGGCGGAGCAACGACGGCAGCTCGTGCGCCAGCCCGGCGCGCATCGCGCTGGTCCGCGATGCGCGGGCCTGGGCACTCGTGCTTCCGGTGCGGGGCATGGCCGGCCAGCATAGCGCGGCGCGCACCGGCCTCCGAGCCCGTGACCACCCTCGTGGAAGCGGCGCCGAGAAGGCGGGCCGCAGGTGAGCGTCGCGGGGCTGAGCGGGGCTTGCCCTGGGCGCCGCCTAGGAATATGAGGCGTCGCGCAACCGGCGCGCCCGGCTCATCGGGCTTCCACGCTCCATCTGGCGTTTCACGCTCCACCGGAAGGCGCCGCTCCCGATGGCGAGCGGACGGAGGTATCCACGATGCGAACCGCGGCTCGCTGCGCATTCGTCACCGTTGCTCTGCTGCTCTCAGCCGCGCCCGCCTGGGCCCGGGTCGAGCCCAACGGCCGTTGTGCCGGGGGCAAGCTGCGCGCGACGGCGTTCCCGTCGATGCCGACTGCCTGAACGACGTCGACGACGAGCTCGCCGACGACTTCGCCGATGCCGAAGCGGCGGCCGACTGCATCACCGTGGGCGACTTGGGCCTGGTGGCGGCGATCGTCGATGCGGTGGGCTCCGTGCTCTCCTCCGCCCTGCTCCCCTCGACTGCGGTGAGCGCGTGCGCGGAGCGCAAGCTCGCGATCACGGGTGCCGCCGCGGAGCGCGAGCTGCGCTGCCACGCCAAGGGCGTCGCCGACGGGCTGCCGATCGACGGCGCGTGCCTCGCCGGTGCCGGGGAGTACCTAGCGGCTGGCTTCGTTCGCGCCGAGGAGATGGGCGACTGCCTGACCACGGGGGATGCTGGCAGCGTCGAGTCGGTGGTCGACGGCGTGGCCGATGGGTTCGCCGCGCTGCTTGCCGGCAGCCCATCGGGTGCCTTCGTAGACGGCCCAGCCGGCGCGCTCCTCTGATTCGCCGCTCCTCCCCGGGGTCGCAGCGGCGCGTGCAACGGCGCGCGCCAGCGTGCATTCTGCCCGGTGTGGGAGAGGCGCTGAGCCTGCGCATCGACGGACTGGTGTCTGCCGGAGCGAGCGGCGACGTCGAGGTCGTCGAGCGCAAGGGGCTGGGCCATCCCGACACGATCTGCGACGCGCTCGCCGAGCGCCTCTCGGCGGCGCTGTGCGCGTTCTACCTGGAGCGCTTCGGCACGATCCTGCACCACAACGTCGACAAGGCGCTGCTGGTGGGCGGTGCGTCGCGCCCCGCATTCGGCGGTGGGGAGGTGCTCGAGCCGATCGAGATCCACCTGGCGGGCCGCGCGGTGACGCGGGTCGGGGACGCCCAGGTGCCCGTGGCGGCGCTGGCGATCGAGCACGCACGCGACTGGTTGCGGTCCCACCTGCGCGGCCTCGACGTGGAGCGCCACGTGCGCATCCACGTGCACGTCCGACCGGGGTCGGTCGACCTGGCCGAGCTCTTCGGGCGCGGCGCGACGGTCGGGGTGGGCTCGGCTGCGGCCCTGGCCAACGACACCTCCTACGGAGTGGGGTTCGCACCGCTGTCGCCGCTCGAGCGCTGCGTGCTCGACGTCGAGCGCGAGCTCAACTCGGCGGAGCATCGCGACCGGTACCCCGAGGCGGGCGAGGACGTGAAGGTCATGGCCTCTCGCGACGGCCGGCGCATCTCGCTCACCGTGGCACGGGCCTTCGTCGGGCGATACCTGCGCGACCTCGGCGACTACCAGGCGGCCCGGGAGCGCGTGCGCGCCGTGGTCGCCCGGCACGTCGCGCCTCTGGCCGACGAGGTCGAGGTCCAGGTGAACGCGAGCGACGATCTGGCGCGTGGCTCGGTATACTTGACGGTCAGCGGCACCAGTGCCGAGGCGGGCGACGACGGGGAGGTCGGCAGGGGCAACCGCGCCAACGGTCTGATCACGCCCTACCGTCCGATGAGCCTCGAGGCCGTCGCGGGGAAGAACCCGGTGAGCCACGTCGGCAAGATCTACAACCTGCTCGCCCGTGAGGCCGCCGAGGCGCTGGTCGCGGAGCTGGCGGGCGACGTGCTCCACGCCGAGGTGCTGCTGCTGAGCCGCATCGGCCATCCGGTGCGCGAGCCGCGGCTCGGCCACGTGCGCGTGGCGCTCGCCGAGCCCGAGCGCCTCGCCGCTCTGCGTCCACGGATCGCCGAGATCGTCACCGATCAGCTCGCCGCCATCGACGAGCTCGCCCGTCGCGTGCTGCGCGGCGAGGTGAGCGTCTACTAGTAGCCGAGAGTCGATGCGGGGAGGCGCGGTGCGTTTCCCTGGGGAGCGCTCCCGGGCCGTGAGGCGATCCGCCGATGGCTTGGCGTCCGTCGGTGGCCCGGTGGACTCAGGGCGCGTGCCAGCCAGCGCTTCAGCAGTGCCTCGATCTCGGCATCCGATGTGGTCGGGTGCCTCTCGCGCAGGGCGACGCGTCGCAGTCGGATGCCGACTCGCATGGCTTCGAGTGCCTGCCCGGCGCGAACCTCGCCGGGCGTGCTGCGGGCACGTTCGAGGTCGTCGCGGCGGAGTGCGTCCATCGATCGCAGGCCATCAGGAGCCGTGTCCGCGGGCCACGGCCGCAGGGTGACAGCGCTCCTGCCCAGCCGTGCACGGAGCCCTTGTCGTCTCGGCGGACCGCCCGGCCGCCTGGGTTCGCCCGCTACCTCGCCGACGATCGGGCGCTGCGCCCCGGAATCGTCCGCTGGCCGTGGGTGGCTCGTCTCTCCGCGGTCGGCCTCCGCTCTCGGGCGGTCTCGTGCTCGAAGAGCGCGTGCACCCGCGCCGTGAGCTCCTCGGTGGTCAGGGTGGAGAAGCTCTCGTAGGGGATCTCGGGCAGCACCCGCACGCCGATCTCGTGGCGCCCGCGCAGGACGAAGCCGTGCTTGGGCAGGGCGTGCGCCGTGCCCGAGATCACGATCGGCAGGATCGGGGCCTGGGCGTCGAGCGCCAGGCGGAAGGCGCCGGGCTTGAACGCCTTGAGCTGGCCGTCGGCGGAGCGCGTGCCCTCGGGAAAGATCATCACCGAGCTGCCCCCGGCGAGCGTGAGGCGGCAGGCCTCCATCATGCCGGCGATGCTCCGCCTGTCGCCCCGCCGCAGGGCCACGTAGCGGTTCAGGCGCATGTTCCAGCCGATCAAGGGGATGCGGAACATCTCGATCTTCGAGACCCACTTGAAGTGGCGGAAGAGGCGGAAGAGCACCAGGATGTCGAGGAACGAGAGGTGGTTGGCGACCATCACGTAGGCGACGCCGGGCCGCACCCTCTCGCGATGCTCGACGTGGACGCGCCAGGTCGGGTTGAGCCAGGTGTAGAGCGAGGCCCAGAAGCAGGTGAAGCCGTGCAGCAGGCGCAGGCGCCGGTCCAGCGGTGCCGTCAGGATGCGGATCACGACGGCCACGGGGAACAGGATCAGGGACGAGAGCCCGATCCCCAACCAGAAGAGGCACGACCCAATCCAGCGAGCCACGCCGCTGCGCTATCATTTCCTGCGGCACACATGCCAGCATGGCGGCCGGGCCGCCGCACGGAGACGACGGGGCTCGGGGCGCTGGATTCGCGACACGGGAAATCGGACCGGGGAGGCCAGGGCGAGTCCCCGGCTCTGGGTCCGATCTTCCTATGGGTGTCGAACGATCCGGATGGCGATGGGGATCCGTATGCCATCGGCCGCGAGCGAGGGCCGGCGCGATCAGCCGCCCCGCGCCTGCCGCGCCGAGCGCTCGAGGAGCTCCTCGAAGAGGCCGACGAAGAGATCGACATCCTGGGGCGTCATCGGCGTGGTGTCCACCTCGCCGCTGGCGCGCAGCTTTCCCGCGTCCGCCACCCGAGGCTCCTCCTGCTCGAGTGTGGCGCCGAAGCGCAGCGACGGCGACAGGAACGCCACGCGCGTCCGGCTCTGGCCACGCCCCATGACCGTGGCGAAGCGTGGCGGCCGCGTCGCGGGATCGAAGAGCGCTCGACCACTGGCCCGGGCGTGAGCCGCCGGCGGGAAGCCGAGCAGATCGAGCAGGGTCGGAACGACGTCGACGTGCTCCGAGGGGTCGTCGCGCGTCACGCCCCGCGGCAGGCCCGGGCCGGCGATGACCAGCGGGACTCGCGTCTGGGCCTCGGAGAGCCGGCTCGCGTGGAAGAAGGTCCCGTCGTCACCGAACGATTCGCCGTGGTCGCCGGTCAGCACCACCAACGTGTGGTCGAGGTCGACGGACTCGAGCCAGGCGCCGAGCAGGTCGTCGAGAAAGCGCAGGCTGCGCAGGTAGGTCTTCATCAGGGCCTGCCGGGCTTCGCCGTACGTCCGGTACTCGTGCAGGCCGAGAAACGTCCTGGTGAAGTCGGTCATCTCGGCACCGAGCTGGCGCTGGCGCTCGGGCTCCGCGGGTGGGTCGATGGGTGGGTCGAGCGCCTCGT
>CAZGUU010000320.1:0-5663 GCA_964529315.1 uncultured Enterobacteriaceae bacterium | reverse complement strand
CGACGGTTCTGGACGATGCTGGCACACTACCACGGGCAGACGTGGAACGCGGCCGAGCTGGCGCGCTCGATGGGGCTCTCGGACAAGACGGTCCGCGCCTACCTCGACATCCTCACCGGCACGTTCATGGTCCGCCAGCTCCAGCCGTGGTTCGAGAATGTCGGCAAGCGGCAGGTGAAGGCGCCGAAGGTGTACCTGCGCGACTCGGGGCTCCTGCACGCGCTGCTCAGTCTGGCCGATCGCCACGCGCTGCTCGCCCATCCCCGCACCGGCGCGTCATGGGAAGGATTCGCCGTCGAGCAGGTATTGCGCGCCGTCAACCCGGCCGAGGCGTTCTTCTGGGCGACGCACGGCGGCGCCGAGCTCGATCTGTTCTTCGTCCACCGGGGCCGCCGCCACGGCGTCGAGGCGCAGTTCAAGGAGGCGCCGGTGCTGACCGCATCCATGCGCACCGCTCTGCACGATCTGCGCCTCGACCACCTGTGGATCGTCTACCCGGGCACGAGCGCATATCCGGTCGACGAGCGCGTCACCGCCTGGCCGCTGCGCGACGTCGCGGCATTGCCCACCCGGCTGGCGAAGCGCTAGCCGGGGTGTACCTGCCATAGTGCGACCAGTAGGCCGGCCAGCGCCCCCATGGAGAGCCGCAAGGGCCCGCGCGTCGGCGTGACGCCGCACATCATCACCGGGTCGCCTGGCATGCGACGGAGACGGCGCCGAACATCCCTTGCCCGGCTGACCGCCAGCCCTTCATATGACGATTTCTCGATGGTGACCGACGAACTTTCATGGTATGAGAACCACCGTGAAGATCGCCAGAGCGCAGCACGAGAGCGCCGTCCGCAGGCTGCTCGGGCGATCCCCCGTCGTGGCGATCCTCGGCGCAAGGCAGGTCGGCAAGACCACGCTCGCACGTTCCGTCGGCGCTGCGTGGGGCCGATCCGTCACGCACTTCGATCTCGAGGATCCCGAGGCCGTCGCGCGCCTCGAGGATGCCAAAGGGGCTCTCGCCCCGCTGCGAGGGCTCGTGATCGTCGACGAGGTCCAGCGGCGTCCCGAGCTCTTCCCGGTCCTCCGCGTGCTCGCCGACCGTCCGCGCCGGCCTGCGCGATTTCTCGTCCTCGGGAGCGCATCCCCCGAGCTGCTGCGTCAGAGCTCCGAGTCTCTCGCCGGACGGATCGCGTTCCACGAGCTGGGTGGGTTCGGTCTCGGCGAGGTCGGCGCGCCGCACCTGGATCGCCTCTGGCTGCGGGGCGGCTTCCCTCGCTCGTTCCTGGCCCGCTCGGAGGTCCAGAGCGGCGCATGGCGGCGCGACCTGGCGCGGACCTACCTGGAGCGTGACCTTCCGTCCCTGGGCGTGACCGTCCCGGCGGCGACGCTTCGCCGATTCTGGACGATGCTCGCTCACTGGCACGGGCAGATCTGGAACGCCTCGGAGTTCGGGCGATCGTTCGGAGTGGGCGACACGACGGTGCGTCGCTACCTGGACACGCTCGCGGGAACGTTCATGGTCCGCGTGCTCCAGCCCTTCTCGGCGAACATCGCCAAGCGGCAGGTCAAATCGCCCAAGGTGTACCTCTCGGACAGCGGGCTGCTGCACACGCTGCTCGACATCCGCGACGCCGCCGCGCTCGACGTCCATCCCCGGATGGGAGCCTCCTGGGAGGGATTCGCGCTCGGCGAGGTGGTCTCACGCCTCGGGGCGCGACCCGACGAGTGCTTCTTCTGGCGCACCCACACGGGCGCCGAGCTGGACCTCCTCGTCGTGCGCGGCTCACGTCGACTCGGGTTCGAGTTCAAGCGCACGACTGCGCCGAGGGTCACTCCGTCGATGCGCTTTGCGCTCGGAGACCTCCGGCTCGACCGAATCGACGTCATTCACTCCGGCAGCGAGACCTACCCGCTCTCGGACCGCATCCGCGCGGTTGCTCTCGCACGGTTGCTCGTCGACGTTCGTCCCGGGGGATAGCCGTCGTTCTCCGGGTAGCACGCTCCTACGCCCTCGCCTCACAGCCCGGGGCGCGAGCTCGTCGGGTCCCGGCCGAGCCTCGGTCTCGAGGGCGCCCGAGCAGGCGGCCGCCATCGAGTCCACGGCCGCCCGGCCGGGCCTCGGCCCCTGCGCCCGGTGCGGCGTTGACCCGCGCGCCCGCCAACGGTACCGCCCTTGGCAAGCCCTGGCCCCGAAAGGACACAGACCAACATGAAGGTGCAAGATCGGCTCTACATCGGCGGCGAGTGGGTCGTCCCCTCGACCAAGGCGACGATCGAGGTCGTCTCCCCGCACACCGAGGAGGTCGTCGGCCGCGTCGCCGAGGCGCGCGAGCAGGACGTCGACCACGCCGTCGCCGCCGCGCGCGAGGCCTTCGACTCCGGCCCTTGGCCGCGCATGGCTCCCTCGGAGCGCGCCGACGCGATGTCCCGCCTGCTCACGGCGCTCCAGGCACGCAGCGAGGAGATGGCGGTCACGATCACCACCGAGATGGGCTCGCCGATCTCCTTCTCGAACATGGGCCAGGTGATGGCCTCGCACATGGTGCTCGACTACTACATCCGCCTGGCACGCGAGTATCCCTTCGAGGAGGTCCGCCCGGGGATGATGGGTGCGGCGCTGGTGCGGCGCGAGCCGGTCGGCGTGGCGGCGTCGATCGTCCCGTGGAACGTGCCGCTCTTCACCACCCTGCTCAAGCTCGGCCCGGCGCTGGCCGCGGGCGCCACCGTCGTGGTCAAGCCGTCGCCCGAGACGCCGCTCGACGCAATCCTGCTCGCCGACGCGATCACCGAGGCGGGGCTGCCCAAGGGGGTGGTCAACATCGTCCCCGCGGGCCGCGAGGTGGGCGAGCACCTGGTCAAGCACCCGGGTATCGACAAGGTCGGCTTCACCGGCAGCACCGCCGCAGGCCGGCGCGTCGCCTCGCTGTGCGGCGAGCGTTTGAAGCGCGTGACGCTCGAGCTCGGCGGCAAGTCGGCCGCGATCCTCCTCGACGACGCAAACCTCGCCGAGACCGTGGCCGGCCTGGTGCCCGCAATGGTCATGAACAGCGGCCAGGCGTGCGTCGCGCAGACTCGGATCCTCGCCTCGCGGCGCCGCTACGACGAGGTGGTCTCCGCCCTCGCCGACGCCTTCCGCGCGCTGCCGCTGGGCGATCCGATGGACCCGGCGACGATGTGCGGCCCGCTGGTCGCGCCGCGCCAGCGAGACCGCGTGCTCGGCTACATCGCCGCCGGCAAGGAAGAGGGCGCACGGGTCGTCTGCGGCGGCGGCCGGCCCAAGAGCTTGCCCAAGGGCTGGTACGTCGAGCCGACCATCTTCGCCGGCGTGAGCAATCGCATGAAGATCGCTCGCGAGGAGATCTTCGGGCCGGTCGCCGTGGTGATCCCGTACGAGGACGAGGCCGATGCCCTGCGCATCGCCAACGACTCGGACTACGGGCTGTCCGGCTCGGTGTGGACGGCCGACATCGACCACGGCGTCGACGTGGCCCGCGGCGTGCGCACCGGCACCTACACGGTGAACGGCTTCGGCATGGAGTTCGGCGCGCCGTTCGGCGGCTTCAAGTGCTCGGGCCTCGGCCGCGAGCTCGGCCCCGAGGGCCTGAACGCCTACCTCGAGGCCAAGACGATCAACCTGCCGATGGGCTACGAGCCGAAGCTACGCCGCTGAGGGCAGCGATGCACCCTCGATTCCGCCAGACGAGGCGGCGCCGCCCGGCAGGCCGCAGCGCTCGGCTTTGCCGCCTCGTCTCGGGGCTGGCCGGTCTGGCCCTGCTCGCCGTCGCCTGCTCGGACGCCCCCTGGTCCGACTCCGCGACGGCGGAGCGCGACCAGTGGACCATGCTCGGCCACGACCTCTCCTCGACCTACCAGAACCGGGCCGAGACCGAGCTCTCGCGCGACAGCGTCTCCGGCCTGAAGCTCGCCTGGCAGCTCGAGGCACGCGGCACGATCACCGGCGCCTCAGCGGTCGCCGATGGCGTGGTCTACGTGCTGTCGAGCGGCGGCGCCTACGCCCTGCGCGCCACGGACGGCTCCGTCCTGTGGCAGAACCCGGAGATCGCCGGCACCTCCTCCCCGACCCTGAGCGAGGGCACGCTCTTCGTGAACGACAGCGGATCCGTGGTGCACGCGCTCGACGCCGCAAGCGGCGCCGAGCGCTGGCAGGCGGTCATCGACCCGCACCCCAACGCCTCGGGCTTCTCCTCGCCGGTCGCCTTCGAGCGGCTGGTGATCGTCGGGAGCGCCTCGTTCGAGGAGGCGAGCGCCCGCGACTCGGCGACCTTCCGCGGCGGCGTCGTCGCCTTCGACCGGGAGAGCGGCGCGGAGGTCTGGCGCCATTACACCGTCCTGCCGCCCTACAACGGTGCGAGCGTCTGGTCGACCGTGTCGATCGACCCCGCGACCCGCCTGCTCTTCGCGTCGACCGGCAACAACTACACCGGCCAGGCGAGCGACACCTCGGATGCGATCTTTGCCTTGCACGTCGACACGGGCGGGCTCGCCTGGAGCCGCCAGCTCACCGAGGGCGACGTCTTCACCATCTTGAACCCGCGCAGCGCGGACACCGACTTCGGCACCAACCCGATCCTCTTCACGGCGCGCATCGATGGGCGAGAGCGCGAGCTGGTGGGTGCGGGGCAGAAGTCGGGCGTCTTCTGGGCGCTCGACCGGCACACGGGCGAGCTGGTCTGGTCGCGCGCCGTGAGCCCGGGCAGCGCGCTCGCCGGCGGCATGCTGAACAACGGCGCCTTCGACGGCCGGCGCATCCTGGTCGCGGGCAACAACGGCAAGAGCGACGCGCCCGGGGGCGAGCCCTCGACGGGCGCCTTCGGCGCCGGCACTACCTCCGTCCTGATGGCGCTCGACCCCGCCGACGGCAGCACGCTCTGGGAGCGCCAGCTCGGCTCCTTCGTCTGGGCACCGATCACCGTGGCACGCGACGTCGGCTTCGTCGCCGTCGACCAGACGCTGCAGGCTTTCGACACGGCCACGGGCGAGAAGCTGTTCGCTTTCGAGACCGGCGGGACGATCGCCGCCGCGCCCAGCGTCGCCGGCGGCCGCCTGCTCGTCGGCAGCGGGCTCGCCTACTTCGTCGGCACGCCCAACCGCAAGCTCTACGCGCTCTCGCTCGACGGCGGTGGAGGTGGAGGGGGCGGCGGCGGGCCGACCTTCGCGCCGACCTTCTCCGCGATCTGGGACGAGATCCTGGTCGGCCGCGGCTGCAACACGACCTCGTGCCACGGGGCGGCGGCCGGCGACCTCGCCTTGACCTCGAAGGCCGAGGCCTACGCGAGCCTGGTCGGCACCCCAGCCGCCGGAGCGCTGTGCACCGGGCGTGGGCTCACCCGCGTGGTCCCCGGCGAGCCGGGTGCGAGCCTGCTGCTCGACAAGGTCGACGGCTCGAGGCGCGCCTGCGGCGGCCCGATGCCGCCGGTCGGGCGGTTGGCGGAAGCCGAGGTCGAGCAGATCCGCCGCTGGATCGAGCGCGGCGCGCCCGACGATTGACGGCGCGGGCGGCGAGGCGCGCCGCGCTAGTCGCGTCCCGCCCCGAGCCAGCTCTGGCGCTCCTCGGGATCGCGGAGCTGCCAGACGCGGCGGTGCAGCTCGTCGACCACGGCGGGGTCGCACAGCACGATGCGCCGCTCGCGTCCCGAGAGCGCGGCCGGCCC
>CAZGUU010000319.1:2591-5691 GCA_964529315.1 uncultured Enterobacteriaceae bacterium | reverse complement strand
TGTGAGTTCCGAAAACTCTGACCGGTCCCATTCCAGAAATTCTGGCCGGTCTGGAGCGCAAGCAAGCGCTCCGGACAGGACAGGCACCGCGGAGGCAATCCGTGGTGAGGAAAGGAATGCTGGACATGCTCAAGCGACACGAGATTCAGGTACTGCGAAAGGCCGGGCACTCACAAAGCGAGGTCGCCAGGCTGGCGGGCGTGGGCGAACGCAGCGTGCGTCGGGTCGAGGCCGAGCCGGCGATCACGACGGTCGATGATCACGCGGAGAAGGAGCGGCGCGGGATCGGTCGTCCGGCCAAGGCAGAGCGCTTTCGGGACTTCGTGCTCGCGGAGCTGGGTAAGGAGCCTGGGGCGATGTCGCTGGAGCTGGTGCGGCGCGCCCGGTTGCAGGGCTACGACGGCGGCAAGAGCGCGCTGTACGCGCTGATCGCGGCGGTCCGCCCGGAGCCGCCGCGGCCCATGGTGCGGTTCGAGGGACTCCCGGGAGAATTTTCGCAGCATGACTTTGGGCAAGTCGACGTACGGTTTCTCGACGGTACGAAGCGGCGCGTGCACTTCTTCGCCTCGCGGCTGAAGTATTCGCGATGGGTCGAAGTCGCGATCGTCCCCGACGAGCGCGTCGAGTCGCTGGTGCGGGCGCTGGTCGGGCATTTCGAGCAGATGGGCGGCATCCCGCTGCTCGCCGTCTTCGACCGTCCCAAGACGGTGGCGATCGCGTGGCGCAAGAATGGCGAGGTCACCGAGTGGAACGCGACCTTTGGCAGCGTGATGCTGGAGCTCGGCCTGGGCGTCGAGCTGTGCTGGCCCTACAGCCCGGAGCAGAAAGGCGCCGTCGAGAATCTGGTCGGCTGGGTGAAAGGCTCGTTTTTCAAGCCGCGCCGATTTCTCGACGAGGAAGATCTGCACACGCAGCTCGCCGCCTGGCACGTCGAGGTCAACACGGTGCGGCCGTCCCGCGCGACCAACGTCATCCCGGCCGCGCGCCTCGTCGAGGAAACCCCGCGCCTGCGGCCGCTCAAAGTCGCCGCGCGCGATCTCGCGCTGCGCTTTCCGGTGCACATCGGCCCGACGGGGACGGTGCTCCACGAGACGCGACGATACTCGATGCCGCCCGACGCGATCGGGCTCTCGGGCACGCTCTATCTGTATCGCGAGACCGTGCGCATCGTCGCGAGTCGCTTCGAGGCGACGCATCCCCGCCTCGTCGAGAAGCACGCGGTCTCGACGCTGCCGGAGCATCGGGCGCAGATGATCGCGGCCGTCTCCGGCAAACGGGGCCAGCGCTATCTCAAGCGGCAGCACCTGCTCGAGCTCGGCGCCCCGGCGCTCGAGTATCTGACGGAGCTGACGCACCGGCGGCCCCGCGATTGGGTGCGGCACGTCGATCGCCTGCACGAGCTGCTCCAAGACTACGGACCCACACCGCTCCGGCGCGCCCTGGAGCAAGCGCTCGTACAACAGACTATCGGTGCCGAGTACGTCGCGCACTTTCTGAAGGCCGAGCCGGCGCCGACGCGCACGGATGCGGCGCAGACGGAGCTGCCACTATGACGCCCGCCGACATCCCGCTCGACGCGCTCTTCCGGCGCCTGCACCTGGCCAATGCGCCGCGGATCTATCGCGACCTCGCGGCGCGGGCGGAAAAGGAGGCGTGGTCCTATCGGGATTTCCTCGCCGTGCTGATCGCGGAAGAGGTCGCGCATCGTAAGCAGACGCGCCTGGCGCGCCTCTCGCGTCGCGCGCGCTTCCCGTTTCTCAAGACCATCGACGACTTCGATTTTACCTTTCAATCGACGGTCCGCTTGTCGCTCATCGGCAGCGCGCTCTCGGCGGACTTCATCACCGAGGGGCAGTGCCTGATCTTTTCCGGAAAATCCGGTCGCGGGAAAACGCACCTCGCGGTCGCGGTCGCGTACCGGGCCATCCAGAACGGCTTCGACGCGCTCTTTACCACGGCCGCCGAGCTCATCGACGACCTCTCGGGTGCCAGTCGACGGGGCCAGCTCGTCGACGCGCTCGCGCTGTACACGCAACCCGATCTGCTGGTGATCGACGAGGTCGGCTATCTCACGTACGGCTCCGACGCCGCCAACGTGCTCTTCCATGTCGTCAATCATCGCCACAAGCGCAAACAGTCGATGATCTTCACCACCAACAAAGCGCTCAACACCTGGGGCCGCGTGCTCCACGACGACGACCTCGCCGCCGCCATCGTCGACCGCGTCCTCGAACGGGGACGCTTACTCCCGCTCGATGGCCCCTCGATGCGTACCCGACATCTTGGCCTTGACGACCCGACGCAGCTCGAGGCATCACCCACTCAACCGGCCAGAATTTCCGGAATTACCCCGGCGGAATTTCCGGAACCCACACCGCCGCAACCGTTTCGTGAAAAAAGTAGAGTATTCGGTAGTTCACGGTGCCCCACTTCGCGCGAAGCTCATAGATGCCGTCGCGGAGGTAGTCCGCGTGCGGCCTGCGCGCCTCGTATCCCATGGCAGCGAGGAACTGGATGCGCTCGAGACACTTGGCTTGTGCCTTCGCGGGAAGACCGGCGAACCAATCGAGCACAGGCACGCTCCCGTCCTCTTCGCGGTAGAAAACGACCCTGGTTTGCGGCACCTCTCCCCATCTCCTTCTTTCGCAAAATTGCGAAGCGCCGTCAAGTCGGCCTCGACCCGTGTGTCGTCGCCCCTGCCGTAGCTCGGATAACACGATGGCATACGCGGCCGCCACGACATCGGCCGTCGCGGGCTAGTCAGCGCAACGGAGCCGTTTCGAGCGAGAGTCGAGAGGCGCAGCGCGCGCACGGAGCCGAAGCCGCGGGTAGTGGAAACGTCCAACGCCGGCACCCGCGCCCCAACGCCGGCACCAGAACGCGTACATGCGAGGTAGGATCGACCTGGCTCCGGCGTCGCAATTGACGTCGCACGGCCTCCCACTGTACCGACCGCGACGTGCTCCCAGTCGTCACGCTCGCCGTCGCAATGGCCGTCGCGGCGTACTTCGTCGTCCCCTGCCATTTGCGTTCGCGCTGGACCCGGAGTTCACCGGCTGGGTCGCACCCGTCTCCTGCTTCTTCCCGAGGATCCGGATTT
>CAZGUU010000319.1:0-2581 GCA_964529315.1 uncultured Enterobacteriaceae bacterium | reverse complement strand
GCGTGATTCTCTACATGGACCAGTATTGGGATCGCTTCGTGGACGAGGATGCCCACCGTCTCGCAGCCCACCCGCCGGCAGTCGTCCTGCTCGGCACCAACATGACGCGCTTCGCCCAGACGTTCTACGGCGGGACGCATCGTCGGACGCATCGGCTCATGGAGGCACTGGAACGCGTCGTGCTCCCGCAGCGCTATCACTACGTCGGCGAACGTCACTACACCCGCTACCACGGACGCGACGATCACCTGCGTCTGTACATGCGCCGTCCGCACTAGCGGGAGCCACGGCTCTGGGAACGTGCATCTCCGTGCAGGCGCTCTCACGGGAGCATCCATCACGACCAATGGCATCCCCGACCAAACCGCCCGCTATCGACACACGAGCGCAGGCACACGACCGCGGTTGCCCTCCTGGGTCCATCCCGAGTAGTAACGCGGGCTCATCGAGCCGATGCACGAAGCTCCGCGCTTGACGTACGCTTTCCACCGCTGCTCGTCGCCGTCGCCTCGGTTGCGATCCGGCGATCTCCGCGCGCCGCGCCGAAACGCATGAGCGCGCTCCGCCGTCGCCTCACCCGACCCGACCTGCTCGTCTGCGCGGCGCTCGTCACCGCCGCGATCGCCGTCTGGAAGCTCCGCATCATCGATCCCGCGTCGCAGCCGCTCCACGTCATGGCGAACGCGGACTTTTTCACCCAGATCTATCCGATGTCGCACCGGATGGCGGCGTGGATGCGCGCCGGCGTCCTGCCGCTCTGGAACCCCTACCAGTACGCCGGCCACCCCTTCCTCGCGACGGGGCTCTACGGGGTCCTCTACCCGCCGAACGTGCTCCATCTGCTGCTGCCGACGCACGTCGCGATCGAGGCACTGATGGTGTTCCACGTGATCGTCGCCGGCACGACGATGTACCTCTTCGCGCGTGCCATCGGGCTCGCGCGCGTGGCGGCGACGTTCGCCGGGTTCGGCTTCATGCTCTCCGGCTTCATCCTGGGGCAGTCGGCCTGGTTCAATCCGGCAAACGCGGCCGCGGCTTGGCTACCGCTCGAGCTGCTCGCGATCGAGCGCCTCGTCAGGACGCGGCACGCGCCGTGGCTCGTCGTGCTGGCGGCGGCGGTGGCGCTCGCGTTCCTGCCCGGCTGGCCGCAGACGTGGATGTACGGGATGTGGGCCGCCGGCGGCTACGCGGCGGTGCGCGTCGCAACGAAGCTCGTCGCTCGGGAGACGCGCGGAGCAGCCGTCCACGCGGCTCTCTTGATCGCGGCGGGGTTCGCGCTCGGCGGATCGCTGATGGCGGTGCAGCTGCTCCCGGGGCTCGAGCTGCAGCGGCTCGGACCGCGCCGGGCGGGCGGCCTCACGTTGCAGCAGGCGACCGCGCTGGCGCCGACGCGCGACATGGTCGCCGGGCAGATCATCGACTCGAAGCCGGGCCATTCGCGCCTCGCCTACGTCGGCACCGTGACGCTCGTGCTGCTGCCGCTCGCGGTCTTCGCGCGGCGCGGACGGGCGCGGTCGCTCTACTTCCTCGCGCTCGGGCTCGGTGCGGTCGGCGTCGTGTTGAACGTGTACACGCCCGTGTTCGGCCTCTACCGGCTGCTCCCCGGCGCGGCATGGTTTCGCGTCCCGCCGCGGCTCCTCTACCTCTGGGCGACGGGCGCCGCGCTCGCCGGCGCGTACGCGGTCGACGTGCTCGCGCGCAGCCAGGCCGGCGCCCTCGGCCCGCGCGTCCGGAACGCGCTCGTCCCGACCGTGGTCGCGGCGGCGCTCCTCGCGCTCGCGCCGCTCCCGACGCCCGGGCGCATCTACCTGGCACTCGCCGTGCCTGCGCTCTGGATCGCGATGCTCGCCGGACGGAGCGCGGTCGGACGGGTCGCGCTCGCAGCGCTCGTCGCCGTCGCCGCGGTGGATCTCGGCCTCGCGATCCGCAACCCGTTCCACCACCCGTTCCACGACCCGGGCGTCTTCCGAAAGGAGGCCGCTCTCCTCGACTGGATCCGCGACCATCAGCAGCTCGACCGCACGTACATCGCCACCACGTTCGAGACGCCGACGATGATGTCCAAGCAGGGCACGCTCTCAGGCATCTACTCGATCACCGACTACGAGCCGCTGAGCCTCGAGCGCTACGACCGGTTCTTCCGCCTGCTGGAGCTGCCGAAGGATCGCCGTCCCCCAGTCGCGACCTTCACCGGAAAGCTCCACGCGAGCCCGGCGTCACTGACCTACGATCTCCTCGACCTCCTGAGCGTCCGCTACGCGATCCTCGAACGCCCGGCGGCCGCCGCGCCGGACGGCATCAAGCAGCGCGCGCCGAAGTGGCGGCCGGTCTCCGGCGTCCCGCCGAGCCGATACGTGCTGTACGAGAACGACGCGCCGCTGTCGCGTGCCTATGTGTCCTTCGCGCCGGGCGCCGCGGCGACGGCGGACGAGGCCCTCGCCGCGCTCACCGCGCCGACGTTCGTCCCGCGCCGCGACGTGGTGCTCGAAGCGGCCGCGCCGCCGGCGCTCGCCAACGCGCCGGCGATCGTGCCGGCGTCGATCGTGCGCTACGAGCCCGGCCGCGTCGTCGTCGAGACCGA
>CAZGUU010000318.1:0-5695 GCA_964529315.1 uncultured Enterobacteriaceae bacterium | reverse complement strand
CTCGAGCGCAAGGGCCGCTACTTCTACGAGAAGCCCAATCAGCCCCAGCTCACGCGCCAGACCGAGAGCCGCGGGATCGACACGAAGATCCCGAGCCCGGAGCTGGCCGCAAAGCGCCGCTCCAACGGGCTCCGCTGATGCGCTGCCGGGCACGCGGCCGACGGCGAGCGTTGCATCGCGGGCTCGCTGTGCGATGATTCGCCCGTGTCGTCGCTGGCCGGCAAGCGGGCGCTGATCCTGGGCGTCGCCAACGAGCGCAGCATCGCGTGGGCCATCGCACGCAGCTTGCACGCCGGTGGCGCTCGGCTTGCGATGACCTTCCTCGGTGAGGCCCTCGAGCGTCGCGTGCGCCCCCTGGCCGCGGAGGTCGGTGCGGAGCTGGTGTGGCCGTGCGACGTCCAGCAGGACGCGCAGATCGACGCGCTGTTCGCCGAGGTGGAGCGGCACTGGGGGGCGCTCGACGTCCTGGTGCACGCGATCGCATTCGCCAACCGCGAGGACCTCGCCGGACGCTTCGTCGACACCGGTCGCGACGGCTTCCGCCTGGCGCTCGACGTCAGCGCCTACTCGCTGGTCGCCTTGTCGCGCGCCGCCCTTCCCCTGATGCGCGCGGCCGGCGGCGGCAGCATCGTCACGCTGAGCTTCGCCGGCAGCCAGCGGGTCTTTCCGAGCTACAACGTCATGGGCGTGGCCAAGGCCGCGCTCGAGTCCTGCGTCCGCTATCTCGCCGCCGACCTCGGCCCCGACGGCATCCGGGTGAACGCGATCAGCGCCGGCCCGATCAAGACCCTTTCCGCGGCCGGGGTCCGCAACTTCCGCGACATGCTCCACGCCACGGAGGATCGGGCGCCGCTGCGCCGCAACGTCTCGGCGGACGAGGTGGCGCAGGTCGCGGCCCTGCTCGCCAGCCCAGGCGGCGCCGCCGTCACCGGGCAGGTGATCCACGTCGACGCGGGCATGAGCATCCTCGGGGTCTGATCGGGTGCCGGTGGCGAGCAGCGCACCCTGCGAGCGGGTGCTCGGCGCGAGGAGGCGGCATTGACCACCACGGCGTGGGTCGTGCTCGCGGTCGCGGTGGTTCTCGGCGCGGCCCTGATGTGGTCGATCGGCGACCGCTGATCGCGCGACGGCTCGAGGATCGCGCGCCTCACTCGGGGGCAGGGGCCGTGGGCCCGCGCAGCGCCGGGCGCTCGAGCGTGGCCACCTCCTCGCCGACCACGCGCGACAGCGCCGCCAGCGCCAGGTCGTAGTCGCGCACCGCCTCGTAGTAGTCGCTCGAGACGCGCGAGTAATTGCCCAGCCCGTCGAGGATGTCGCGGGCATCGCCCACGCCGACGTCGAAGTTCGTCACCGCCAGGGTGAGGATCGCCCGTCCCGCCTTGCGCCCGTCCTGCAGCTTGTCGAGCGCCTCGCGGGTTTGCAGAACGCCGCTGTAGGCCTGGCGCAGCTCGAGCGGCAGGCCCGTCTGAGCCATGCGCCGCTGCGCCTCGAGCTTCTCGAGCTCGGCCCGTGCGCTGCCCGCCTTGGCCGCGGTGATGTGGAAGTTGAGCAGCCAGCGGATGCCCAGCAGACCGCCCGGCCCACGCAGGTAGTTGAACTCGTCCCAGGCGAAGGGGTTCAGCTGGCGATCCCGCTCGGGAGCGTAGGAGTAGCCGAAGCTGCCGGTGAGGAAGACGTTCGGGTAGTAGTCGGCCTCGACGGTGCGCACCTCCTCGGCCTTGGCGAGGACGCCGGCATCGATCTGGCGCCACTGCGGGTTCTGCTCGAAGAGCAATGCTGCGTACTCTCCGATCGGCGCCAGCTTCGCCGGCGCCGGCTCGAGGCGTTTCTCCGCGAGGTCGATCGGAGCCTCGGACTCGGCGCCCATCAGCCGGCGCAGCGCCTCGATGGCCATCTGCCCACCGTGGCGCAGCCTGGGCAGCTCCTTGGCCACCTCGGAGAGGCCGACGCGCAGGTAGAGGATGTCGAGCTCGCTGATCGACGGGTCGCCCTCGGCGCGCCGCCGTCGCGCGGTCTCCAGGGCGCTCTCGAAGGCGTCGTTGGCCTCTTCCAGCACCCCCTCGACCGAGCGGGCGAGCAGCACGTTGTAGTAGAGCGTCTTGACCTGTTCGGTCACCTCGGCGGCCACGCCGTCGCTCGCCGCGATGCGCTCCTCGACCGCGTGCGTGGCCGCGGCGATGCCCGCCGAGATCCGGCCGCCGGTGAACAGGGGCTGGACGACGGTGATCTCGACCTTGGTGAAGGGGCCGTACGCGCTCACGCTGGTCGAATCGAGCGGGTCGAGCACGGTTCCGCGCGCCCGCTGGGCGATGCCGGTGAAGTTGATCGCCTCGGCCTCGGGAAGGTAGCGCGAGACCTTGGCCTCGGCGAGCTTCGCCCGACGAGCCTCGACGTCCTTGCGCGCCACGGCGAGCTCGGGTGCAGCAGCCAAGGCTCGGCGCACGCATTCGGCAAGCGAAAGCCGCTCGACGCGGGACAGCGCTCCCGCGGCGGCCCGGCCCGTGGGCTCCTGCGTCGCGCTCCCGGGCGCCGACGGCGCACGGACAGGCTCGGCGTCCTGCGCACGCGCGACCGCGCCCTCCGCAGGCAGCATGGGGCTCGATGCGAGCAGGCCGAGCAGCAGCGCGGCCGCACCTCTACGACGCCGGGCCACCCGCGCCACGGCGCATCCCGGCCAGAGTCCTCCAAGCCCTCGTCGCTCGCCCATCACCGCTCGAGACCGTGGTCCCGCCTCCTCAGCGAGCGCTGTGCCGCGACCGGAACAGCACGAGACCGACCGCCAGCATCCCCAAGCCGAAGGTGAAGAGCGCCGAGACCGGCACCAGCATCGCTTCCCAGCCGCGGTCTCGTAGCACAAGATCGTTCATGCCGCGCATCGCCCAGGCGGTGTAGGCCACACCCGAGATGTCGCGCATCCACTGCGGCTCGATCGACTTCGGCCACCAGAGACCGCCCAGCGCCGAGAGCACCATGACGAAGGCGAGGCTGAGCGGCTGGGTCTGCTCGCGCGTGCGCGCGATTCCCGCCACGACCAAGCCGGTCGCCACGGTGGCGAACACCAGTGACATCGAAAGCATCCAGAAGGCGGAGTAGGACGAGCCGAGCGAGACCTGAAACATCCAGTGGCCCCAGCCGAACAGGGCGAGCATCTGGCCGACGCCGAGCACGAAGCGCGCGCCGAGCTTGCCGAGCAGCATCCAGGTGAAGCCGGCGGGCGCGACCAGCAGGCGCGGCAGCGTCCCCCAGTCGCGCTCGTCGTGCAGGCCCATGGACGTCCCGAAGATCACCGCCAGCAGGACGAACATGATCGAGAAACCGGGGACGTTCTGCTCGAAGTTGGTGACCTCCTTGCGATTGCCCGTGAGGTTCTGCTCGCGCAGCGTGATGCGCTCTTCGTCGAGCGGGTCGGCCAGCGCCGCCGCCTCCTTGTCCATGAGGAGAAGGAGCACCTTGACCGCCTGGAGGTCGACGGCCTGCGCGGGATCGGTGAGCAGCACGAGCTCGCTGCTCCTTCCCTGCAAGTAGCGTTTGCTCATCCCGGCGGGAAAGACGATCGCCGCCGGGGCACGATTCTGGTCGCGGACGATCCGCTCGGCCTCCTCCCGGCTCATGGTCTGCGGGTCGGCGTGCTCTCGCAGGAGCTTGACGAAGGCCGACGCGACGGGGCCCTGGTCCTCGTCGACGATCGGCACGGGCAGCTTGGGGCCCGAATCGCTGTGGAACAGCGCCTGGGCGATGATCGTGATGACCACGATCGGCACCAGCACGGAGAACAGCACGGCCCAGCGGTCGCGCAGGATGAGCTTCAAGTCCTTGAGGAAGACGGCGACCATCGCGACTCAGAGCTCGTCGACGTTGGGCTTGGCAGCGAGCTTGTTGCGCAGGCGCTCGACGAGCGCGTCGAAGGAGTCCTTGGCCAGCGCGCGATCGAACTGGGCGCGGAAGTTCTCCGCCAGGCTCACCTCCTCGACCAGGATGTCGGTGGCCACCCACCCCTGCGCCTTGCGACGGAGGTGGTAGTCGACGGCGAACCGGTCGCGTGGCGTGATGATCTCGGTGGCCACGGTCGCGCTCTCTCCCTCGACCTTCTCCCCCCCGTAGCCGAAGTCCGGCGCATCGAACAGCAGCAGCCGCTGCACGTAGGTGCGGACGAAGAGGTCGCGGAACAGGCCGAGGAACTCGCTCACCTGCTCGGGAGCGCGCCCGTCGAGGTGCTTGCCCATGGCCTTGCGCGCCAGCGCGTCGGTGTCGAGGAAGCCGCGCAGCAGATCCTTGAGCTGGGCGAGCTTCTGGTTGCGGTCCCCGATTCCGGTGACGATCCGGTTGCTCGCCTGGAGGACCTCTCGGGTGCGCTCGAGCGGCCCGCCGGCCACGCCCACCGCCCCCCCACCCTCTTCCTGCGCCGCGGCAACGGTTGCGGCGCCACCGAGCGGTGCTCCGGCCAGCACGACCCCGGCGACGAGCGCGAGCAGAGTGCCAGCCACGCGCCGAGCTGGGCCCGCCGCCGTCGCGAGGCGAGTGCGCGTGCGGCCCACTAGTCGCGCAGCTCCTTTCCGGTGAGCTCGATGAACACCGTCTCGAGCGAAACCGGGGTCACGCGGATCTGGACGATTGGCCGATCGAGCGTCTGGTTGCCGCAAAGGTGGGCGAGAAGGGGCTCGGCGCGTGTCGTGTAGAGGCGCACCAGCGATCCGGCCTGCTCGACGCGCTGCACCTCGGGTAGCTGCTCGAGCGCTGCCAGGCGCGCCGTCGGGGCCGCCAGGCGCAGCTCCACGACCTCGCTCGCCGTCGAGCGGGCGAGCAGCTCGGGGGTCGTCCCGAGAGCGACCACCTGGCCTTCGTCCATGATCGCAATGCGATCGCAGAGGTCTTCCGCCTCCGCCAGGTAGTGCGTCGTGTAGAGGATCGTGATGCCCTCGCTGCGCAGGGCTCGCACCGCCTCGAAGATGTGCACGCGCGACTGCGGGTCGACGCCCACCGTGGGCTCGTCGAGCAGTACCAGGCGGGGTCCGCTCACCAGGGCGCACCCCAGGTTCAGGCGCCGGCGCATGCCCCCGGAGTAGGTCCTGACCCGGTCGTCCTTGCGCGCGGTCAGCTCCACCGCCGCCAGCGCCCGGGCGACGCGCCCGGGCCGCTGGGCGCGCGGCACACCGTAGAGGCGCGCGAAGAAGTCGAGGTTCTCCTCGCCGGTCAGCTCCGGGTAGAGCGCCTCCTCCTGGGGAGCCACGTTCAGCAGGCGCCGCGCCGCGTGGACGTCGCGCACCACGTGCTTGCCGAACACCCAGGCATCGCCCGACGTCGGCCAGATGCGCGTCGAGATCATCGACAGGGTGGTCGTCTTGCCCGCGCCGTTGGGACCGAGCAGGCCGAAGATCTCCCCCTCCTCGATCGCGAGCGAGACGCCACGCACCGCTTCCCGCCCGTCGTAGCTCCGGCGCAGGTTCTTCGTCACCACGGCGGTGGGCATTCCCGCCATGGCTAGCCTCGCAGGCGCTCACGGTCAATGGAGGCCCACCGGTGGGGCGGGCACCGGCCGGCGCAAGGGCTCTCCACGACGGCGCCCGGCACCTCTGCCGCCCGGTGCGGCCCGCAGATGCTCACGCCATCAGAGCGTGAGCAGGATCCGCGGACAGGCCCAGCGTGCCTGTGGTCCGCCGCGACGGCGAATGCGGGTCCTGCGCTCCGGGTCCTCGCC
>CAZGUU010000317.1:0-5729 GCA_964529315.1 uncultured Enterobacteriaceae bacterium | reverse complement strand
TCGTCTTCCGCCAGACACCGACGCGCCCACGCGGCCCGTCGCGCATCGCGAGGCTCACCTTCGACGACTGCGCCGATTGACGGCACCCCTGGGCCGGCGTGGCCTTCGAGAGCTCCGCGCGCGCCGCTGGCCGGCTCCCAGCCTCCCTCGCATTGCGCGCGAAGGTCGCCCCGTGCCGCGCCCGCCGAGCGCGGGGCGCCGCGGGCCTCAGGCGCCGCCCTCGAGCGCCTCCTGGGCTTCGGCGATCAGGTCGAAGACGATCTGCCGGCAGGGCTCGAGCTTGTCGATCCAGTGGATCGCGTGCCCGGCCGGCGTCCACATGAGCGAGTCCAGGCCCCAGTCCTCGATCGCCGTCTGCATCTCGGCCGTGAACAGCGCCTGATAGGGCATGGGCAGCGGCGAGGGAGCACCGGGGGCCTCCCACTCCTGGTTCCACCAGCTCCTGAGCTGGCGGATCGGCTTGCCCGACAGGCAGCGCGAGCGAACCGTGTCGTCGGCCGTCGCGCCGACGAGCTTCTCCTTCAGCGCGAGCGGGTAATCGGACTCCCGGCTGGCGAGCCACAGGCTGCCGATCCAGACGCCGGCGGCGCCCAGGACCAGCGCCGCGGCCACGTGGCGGCCGGTCCCCACTCCGCCGGCGGCCAGAACCGGGGTGTCGCCGGCCACGGCGACGCAGGCCGGCACGAGCGAGAAGGTGCCGATCTCGCCGGTGTGGCCGCCGGCGTCCGTGCCCTGGGCGATCACCACGTCCACGCCGGCCTCGACCTCGCGGCGTGCTTGACGCAGCTTGCCGATCAGCGAGCCGACCTTGATCCCGCGGGCGTGCGCGGCATCGAGCACGTAGCGCGGCGTGCCTAGCCCCGAGGCGAGGAACGGAACGCGCTCCTCGAGGACGATCTCGAGCTGCTGGCGGGCGGCCTCCTGGCTGAAGATGCCCGCCCCGAAGTAGCCAGAGCGCGGGTCGCCGCGCGGCTTGGGGTCGGGAACGCCGTACTTCTCCTTCAGGCGGCGGACGAACTCGCGGTGCTCCGCCGGGATCTGCGCCTCGAGGTCCTCCATCGACGGGACTTCGGCCGGGACCGACGAGGGGAAGATCAGGTCGATGCCGAACGGCCTGTCGCCGACCTGCCGGCGCATCCAGCGGATGTCCTGGAGGATCTCCTCGGGCCCCCGCATCGCCTTGCCCAGCACGCCCAGGCCGCCGGCATTGGTCACCGCCGCGGCGACGTCCTTGCAGTGCGTGAACGCAAAGATCGGGTAATCGATGCCGAACAGGTCGCAGGCCTTGGTGTGCAGGCGATCGATGCTCACTGGGGCGGCGCTCCTCGCAGACGATGCCGTGCTGGCAGCGCAGCTTCCGCCATCTCCCGCGCGCGTGTCAACGGCCGCGCAGGCGCTCGCGGACACGGTCTCGCCGGCGCGCCTGCCTTCGCCGCGCCCCGACCGTTCGAAGGTGGTCCGGCGGCTCCGCCGATCGTTGACTTTGCGGGAGGGAACACGGCCAGATGCCGGCTGGCCAGGGACTCGGCTCTGGCTCGCCGCCGCACCACCACTGGATGGATGCAGGGGGGACCGTGCAGCCGACACGTCATACCGGTCGCTTCGACACTCGCTTCGCGCGACATCTCTGGGGCCTGACACGCATCTACTGGATCTCCGCCGACGCCCCCAAGGGCGCCTCGCTGCTCGCCCTGTGCGTGGCCGGAGAGCTCGGCCTGGTCTACGCGAACGTCAAGCTCGCCTGGGCGAACGGCCACGTCTACAACGCCATCCAAGCTCGCCAGTGGCCGGAGTTCGTACGGGCCATCGAGGTCTTCCTCGGGGTCGCCTTGGCCGTCGTGCTGATCGCGACCTACCGCATCTACGTTCGCAACATTCTGCACATCCGCTGGCGCGAGCAGCTCACCGGCTACTTCCTGCAGAGCTGGATGGGGCCCTATGCCTATGGCCATCGCGAGCTGCACCATAAGGACACCGACAACCCGGATCAACGCATCTCCCAGGACATCGACAGCTACGTCGCCAGCGCGCTGGGCCTCTCGCTCTCGCTGCTCGCCGCCGTGGCCACCCTGGTGTCGTTCGCCCGCATGCTGTGGACGCTCTCCGGCACCTGGCCGCTGCGCCTGGGCGACCGCGAGCTGTGGATTCCGGGGCTGATGATGTGGGTGGCCATTCTCTACGCCATGGTGTCGATGTACCTCACCCACCGGGTCGGACGCGCGCTGGTCGGCATCAACTTCGACCGGCTGCGCTTCGAAGCCGATTTCCGCTACAGCCTAGTGCGCTTCCGCGATCACGTCGAGCCGGTGGCATTGGCACGCGGCCAGGCGGTGGAGAGGCAGAGCGCGCTGGCGCGCTTCCAGCACGTCGTCGCGAACTGGTGGGAGCTGATCGTCAAGCAGCGCAACTTGACGCTTCTGACGAGCGGCATCGGCCAGGCCAACGGCATCGTGCCGTTGCTGGTCGCCGCGCCGGCCTTCTTTGCCGGACGCTTGACGCTCGGCGGGGTGACGCAGACCGGCATCGCGTACGGGCAGGTGTCGGGCGCGCTGTCGTGGTTCGTCGATGCCTACCAGGAGATCGCCGCCTGGCGCGCCAGCATCGAGCGCTTGGCGACGTTCCGCGAAAAGCTCGACGAGACGCGCAACGAGGTCGAGGGCCCCGACGTCCTCCACGTCGAGCCGGCCGCCGACGGGGCGCTCCGGCTCGACGATCTCACGCTGGCGCAGCCCGGCGGCGCGATCCTGGCGACGGGGCTGAACGGAGCCGTGACCGCGGGCGAGCGGGTCGTCGTGCTCGGCCCGCCCGGCGGGGTCAAGACCACGCTGTTTCGCGCCATCGCCGGCATCTGGCCCTTCGGCCACGGCCGCATCGAGCTGCCCGCGGCGGCGCAGCTGGTCTTCCTCGCCCAGCGGCCCTACTTCCCGATGGGCACGCTGCGCGAGGCGATCGCCTATCCCGCCGCCGCCACCACTTTCTCCGACGCGTCGATTCGCGAGGTGCTCGAGATGTTCGACCTGCACGCTCTCGCCGATCGGCTGGACGACAGCGAGCCGTGGGAGCAGCAGCTCTCGACCGACGAGCAGCAACGCCTGATGTTCGCCAGGGTCATTCTGCGCCGGCCCGACTGGCTGGTCATGGACGACGCCACGGCGGCGTTGGACGACACCGTGGAGCAGCGCATCTACGACCTGCTCGCCCGCGAGCTGCCCGGCGTGAGCCTGCTCTCGATCAGCAACCGACCCAGCGTCGCCCGGTATCACCAGCGCCAGTGGAAGCTCGCCCTCGAGGCCCCCGGAAGCTCGCGGCGAGAGCCCGCCCCGACGACATCGCCCTGACCCTCCCCGGGCACGGCGCCGATCCCGGCCCGACTTGCATCCTTGCGAGCGTCTGCTCAAAGAGTCGACGCATGGACTATCGGGTCGAGCAGCTGGCCGCCGCCGCGGGCGTCTCCGTGGACACGCTGCGCTTCTACCAGGCTCGCCGGCTGCTGCCCGCGCCGCGGCGTGCCGGGCGGCACGTGATCTACGGCGAGCGGCACCTGGCCCGCCTGCGCCGCATTCGCGAGCTCAAGCGCCAGGGGCTGCCGCTGGGCTTGATCGAGCGGATGCTCTCGGCCGACGGGCGGGGTGCCGCGGGCTCGCTGCGCCGCGCGCTCGCCGAGAAGCGAGGCGAGGAGCGCTACACGCGAGCCGAGCTCGCAGCGCAGTCCGGCGTGGCCGAGGAGCTGATCGCGGCCGTGGAGGGCGCCGGCCTGATCGAGCCGCTGCACAGCGGTGGGCGGGAGAGCTACGCCAAGCCCGACGTCGAGCTGGCGAGGGCCGCGCTCGCCGTGCTGCGCGAGGGGTTTCCGCTCGGCGAGCTGCTCGCCTTGGCGCTGCGCCACGCCGAGAGCACGCGCGAGGTGGCCGAGCGCGCCGCCGACCTCTTCGACCGCCACGTGCGTCGCGACCGGAGCGGCGCCGAGCGGCCCGAGCGCGAGGTCGTGGCGAGCTTCGAGCGCCTGCTGCCCGCGGTGACGGCGCTGGTGGCACACCACTTCTCCCGCACGTTGGTGGCGGTGGCCCTGGCACGGCTCGAGGAGCGCGGCGAGTCCGAGGCGCTGCGCGCCGCGCTGGGCGCGACCCGCTCGGGGCGCCTGGAGGTGGCATGGCGCTGAGCCTGCCGCGGCCGGACGAGAAGGCCGCCACGGTGCGCGCCATGTTCGACCGCATCGCGACGCGCTACGACCGGCTGAACTCGGTGCTCACCTTCCGCCTGGACCGCGCCTGGCGGCGCGCGGCGATCGCCGCCGCGGCGCTCTCGCCCGGCGATCTGGTGATCGATCTCGCCTGCGGCACGGGCGATCTGACCGAGCTCGCCGCGCGTCACGGCGCGCGCGCCGTGGGTGTGGACTTCGCCGGCGGGATGCTCACCGTGGCTCGCGCGCGGGGGCTCGGCGGCCGCCTCGTGCGGGCCGACGTGACGGCACTGCCGCTCGCCGACGGCGTCGCCGAGGCGGTCACCTGTGGCTTCGCCCTGCGCAACTTCGTCGCCATCCCACCGGTGCTGGCCGAGGCGGCGCGTGTGCTGGCACCCGGCGGCCGTCTGGTGCTGCTCGAGGTCGCAACACCGCACCTTGCCCCACTGCGCCTCGGCCACCGCATCTACTTCCACCACGTCGTGCCAGCGCTCGGCGCGCTGCTCTCCGAGCGCGACGCCTACGACTACCTGCCGCGCTCGACCGCGTACCTGCCCGAGCCGCGCGAGCTGCTCGCGCAGGTGGCAGCGGCCGGCTTCACTGCGGTCGCCCGCCGCGAGCTGGCCATGGGCGCGGTGCAGCTGATCAGCGCCTGCCGCCCCGGCGAGCGTGCTGGAGGTCTGGCCGCCCGCGAGGCAGGCGCCTCGAGCGGCGAACCACGGGGAGGCTCGGGCTCGGCACTCGCCGGCGGCACGAGCGGGCGGCTGGCCGGGGAGCCCGCCGGCAGCACCGGCGGAGCGCGCTGATGCGTCCGGCTCCCGGACTGGCCGCGACGTGCGCCGGTGCGCTGCACTGCGCGACGTTGCCGCTCGACCGCGAGCACGACCCGATTGCCTTCCTGCGCGCCTTCCCCGACGAGCACCGCTTCCTCTGGGCGCAGGCCTCGGCCGGCCGGTCCATCGCCGCGGTGGGCGCAACGACCACGCTCGAGGCCGGCGGCCGGCATGCCGCGGCGCAGATCTCACGCGCCCTGCGCGAGCTCGAGATCGACGGGGCGCCTTGCGGCCTGCCGCTGATCGGCGGCTTCGCCTTCGACGCCGACCGGCCAGCCGACGGCGCGTGGCGAGGCTTTCCCGCCGCGGCCTGGCACGTGCCGCGACTCGCGCTCGTGGCCCGTCGCGGCTCGGCGCACCTGATCGCCACGGCGAGTGGCGAGGCGAGCCAGGCGCGACCGCGGCTCGCAGCCCTGCTCGACGGTGCCGCTGCACGCCTGGCACGCCCCGCGCGCACGGCTCGCCTGGCTCCGGTGTCGGCCATCGCGCTCGAGTTCCGCATCGCCACGCTCGGCTCGGTCGATGCCTGGCGCCGAGCCGTCGAGGCGACGCTCGCCGACATCGACGCCGGCCGGCTCGACAAGCTGGTGCTGGCGCGCGCGATCGAGCTCGTGGCGACGGCCGGGCTCGATCCGCTGAGTGCCGCCGAGCGCCTGCGCGAGTCGTACCCCGGCTGCACGGTGTTCGCCGTCGGGCGCGGCGACGCCACCTTCGTC
>CAZGUU010000316.1:0-5732 GCA_964529315.1 uncultured Enterobacteriaceae bacterium | reverse complement strand
TGCGAGGAGGGGGACTTGAACCCCCACGGGTGTTACCCCACTAGCCCCTCAAACTAGCGCGTCTGCCATTCCGCCACCCTCGCACAGGGGGCCGCGCGCCGACCGGGATCGCCGAGCGCGCGATGCTGTTGCTCTTAGCTCCCGGCCGCGCCTGGCTCAAGAACCGCCACGGCGCGCACGCTCAGGGATTCGCCGGAGCCGGTGCGGCCTTTGCCCCGCCGCCTGCGGTGTCGGCGGCGCCCGCCGCGCCGCCGGGTGCCGCACTGCCCGCGCCCGCCGCCGTCGAGCCCTGTGCCGGTGCGTCCGCCGCCTGCGACGGTGCCGCAGCCGCATCGGCTGCCGCGTCGCCGGCGCCCGTCTGCGCCGCCGCGCTCTTCTCCCCCTCCGGCGCGGCCGGCTCGCTGATCGCCGGCGGCTCCGTCGGGATCGAGTCGACGATCGTCGCGGTCAGGTGGCGCGTCGAGTTCCAGGTGAGGAACAGCGAGGTCAGCATGAAGGCGACGGCGGTCCAGGTGGTGAGCCGGGTGAGCAGGTTTCCCGCGCCGCTCGATCCGAAGATCGTCTGGCTCGAGCCGCCGAAGACCGCGCCGATGTCGGCACCCTTGCCGGTCTGCAGCAGGACGACGACGATCAGGATGAAGCAGGCGACCAGGTGAAGCACGGTGATGATGATGGCCATGGCTGTTCGCTGACCTCTCGGGCCCGCCCCTGGCTCAGGCGCGGTGCTCCACGATGCGTGTGAATCCCTCGACCTCGAGGCTCGCCCCGCCGACCAGGGCGCCGTCGATGTCCGGCTCGGCCATCAGGCCGTCGACGTTGTCCGACTTGACGCTGCCGCCATAGAGGATCCGGATCTCGGCCGCCGGCAGGCCGAGCTCGCCGATCAGGCCGCGGATGGCGGCGTGCACTTCCTGCGCCTGCTCGCGCGTCGCCACCCGCCCGGTGCCGATCGCCCATACCGGCTCGTAGGCGATGACCAGGCTGCGGCCCTGCTCGGGAGTGAGGCCGCGCAGCGCCGCATCGACCTGGGCGCTCACAACGGCCAGCGTGCGGCCGTCGTCGCGCTGCTCGAGCGTCTCGCCGACGCAGACGATCGGCACGAGCCCGTGGGCCAGGGCGCTCTCCACCTTGCGACGTACCACCTCGTCGGTCTCGCCGAACAGCGAGCGGCGCTCGGAGTGGCCCAGGATCACCTGGCTCACGCCCAGTTCGCGCAGCATGAGCGGCGAGACCTCGCCGGTGAAAGCGCCCTTCTCCTGCCAGTGCATGTTCTGCGCGGCGACGGCGATGTGCGTCCCGCGCACGGCGGCGCAGACCGCGGCCAGCGCGGTGAAGGGCGGGGCGAGGACCACCTCGCGGTCGGCTCGGGCGCCCACGCTGCGGGCCAGGCCGCCCGCCAGCGCGGTCGCCTCGGCGACCGTGCAGTGCATCTTCCAGTTGCCCGCAAGGATCGGGGTGCGTCCCATGGAATTCGACCTCGAGCCCGCCAGCTAAGCAGACAGCCCTCCCGTGGGGCAAGTCGCCCTGCTCGAGCTCGCTCGGGCTGCGGCCCAGGGGCGATTGCTCGGCCGACCACGCTGGTCGCCTCCCTGGCGGCGGCCAGGGCGCGTGCCACGGCCACGGTGCCCGCGGCGAACTCGGGGATCTCGAAGATGCCCATCGGCCCGTTCCACAGGATGGTGCGGGCGCGGGCGATCTCGGCGGCGTACGCCTCGCGCGTCGCCGGGCCGATGTCCACCCCGAGCCAGCCCTCGGCGATGCCCGGCCCACAGATCTGCGCCTCGGCGCCGGCCTCGGGCTTGCGCGCCGCGACGTGGTCGGTGGGCAGGAGCAGGCGCACGCCGCGCTTCTCGGCCGCCGCGAGGGTCTCGCGCGCCAGGTCCACCTTGTCCGCCTCGACCCGCGAGGCGCCGATCGCAATGCCGCGCGCGCGCAGGAACGTGTACGCCATTGCCCCGCCGACCAGCAGGGCATCGACCCTGGGCAGCAGGTTGTCGATCACGCCGATCTTGTCGGACACCTTGGCCCCGCCGAGGATCGCGACGTAGGGCTTCTCCGCGCCGGCCAGCAGCTTGCCCAGGTGGCGGATCTCGTCGCGCATGAGGAAGCCCGCGGCGCGTACCGCGACCAGTGGCGCCATGCCCGCGGTCGAGGCGTGCGCGCGGTGGGCGGCGCCGAAGGCGTCGTTCACCCAGACGTCGGCAAGCCCGGCCAGCGCCCGGGCGAAGCCCGGCTCGTTCTTCTCCTCCTCGGCGTGGAAGCGCAGGTTCTCGAGCATCAGGAGATCGCCGTCGCGCAGCGTGGCCACGGCGCGCTCGACCTCGGGGCCGACGCAGTCGGGGGCGAGCGCCACCGGCCGGCCGAGCAGCTCGCCCAGGCGCGCCGCGGCGGGGCCGAGGCTCTGCTTGGGATCGGGCTTGCCCTTGGGCCGGCCGAGGTGCGAGGCGAGAGTCACCCGCGCGCCGTGCTCGACGGCCCAGCGCACGGTGGGCAGGCTCGCGCGGATGCGCGAGTCGTCGGTGATGCGCGGCGGGCCGCCGGAGTCGGCCGCGCCCAGGGGCACGTTGTAGTCGACGCGGATGAAGACGCGCTTTCCGCGCAGCTCGACCTCGTCGATGACCTTCATGTCGCTAGAGCGTCTTGCCCAGGTGCCGCACGACGTCGACCATGCGGCAGGAGAAGCCCCACTCGTTGTCGTACCAGGCCATGACCTTGGCGAAGCGCTTGTCCATCACCTTGGTGAGCGGCGCGTCGAAGATCGAGGAGAAGGTCGTGTGCACGATGTCGATCGAGACGATCGGATCCTCGCAGTAGGAGAGGATGCCCTTCAAGGGCCCCTCGGCGGCGGCTTTCATCGCGGCGTTGATCTCGGCCTCGCTGGTGTCTTTCTCGAGCTCGACGGTGAGGTCGACCAGCGACCCGGTCGGCGTTGGCACGCGTACCGCCATGCCGTCGAGCTTGCCCTTGAGCTCGGGCAGCACGAGCGCGACGGCGCGGGCTGCGCCGGTGCTGGTCGGGATCATCGACAGGGCCGCTGCGCGAGCCCGGCGCAGGTCCTCGTGCGGCAAGTCGAGGATGCGCTGGTCGTTGGTGTAGGCGTGTACCGTGGTCATCAGGCCGCGCTTGATGCCGAAGCGATCCTGGAGCACCTTGGCGACCGGCACCAGGCAGTTGGTGGTGCACGAGGCATTGGACAGCACGTCGTGCTTGGCGGGGTCGTACTGCTCGTGGTTCACGCCGTAGACGACGGTCAGGTCCGCGTTCTTGGCTGGTGCCGAGATCAGGACCTTCTTGGCGCCGGCCGAGAGATGCCCGCTCGCCTCCTCCTTGCTGGTGAAGAGGCCGGTGCTCTCGAGCACCAGGTTCACGCCGAGATCCTTCCAGGGCAGCTTGGCCGGGTCGCGCTCCTTGAGCACCTTGACCGTGCGGCTGCCCACGTGGATCGTGCTGCCGTCGGCGCGCACCGTCTCGGGCAACGTGCCGTGGACCGAGTCGTACTTGAGCAGATGGGCCAGGGTCTTGGCGTCGGTGACGTCGTTCACTGCCACGAACTCGATGTCCTTGGCGTCGAGACCGGCGCGAAGAACGTTGCGCCCGATGCGTCCAAAGCCGTTGATGCCGACACGAAGCGCCATTGCTGCTCTCTCCTCCAGGGAATGGGGCCCGGTGCGCCCGGGGACGGGTGGGCAGATCAGCGAGACCATTAGATGATGAAGGGGGCAAGTCAAGGTGGAGATCAGCCGCGCTGCTTCGGGGGCGCGGCGTGGGCGTGCGACCGAGGGGGTGCGGCTCGGGCGTTGACGGCGACCCCGAGGCGAGGTTTATGGTGGTCCTGGTGAGGTGGAGAGCGGGGTGGTGAGATGATCGATCACCTGTTCCACGGGACGGGGCCCGTGGTCATGGCGGTCCTCTGGGCGTTGATCGCCTGCTCGGCGGGGAGCTGGGGCGTCACGTTCTACAAGCTCGGCCAGATCCGCAAGGCCCGGCGCCAGTCCGAGCGCTTCGTCGAGATCTTCTGGGAATCGAAGAGCCTGACCCAGATCCACACGGCGAGCCTCGAGTTCAAGCAGAGCCCGATCGCGCAGGTGTTCCGCTCCGGCTACCAGGAGCTGATCCGTCTGACGCGCGCCAAGCGCCAGGGGGAGGGCGAGTCGGAGACCGAGCTGGCCGGCGTCGCCAACGTCGAGCGGGCGCTGCGCCGCGCGACCAACCAGGAGGTGACCAAGCTAGAGCGCGCGCTCACCTTCCTGGCGACGACGGCTTCCACCGCGCCGTTCGTCGGTTTGTTCGGTACGGTGTGGGGAATCATGGACGCCTTCCGCGGCCTGTCGACGGCGCAGTCGTCGAGCATCCAGGCGGTTGCACCGGGCATCTCCGAGGCCTTGGTGGCTACGGCGGTGGGACTCGCCGCCGCGATTCCGGCGGTCGTCGCCTACAACCACTTCAGCCGCGACGTGCGTGTCCTGCACGCCGACATGGACAACTTCTCGGCCGAGTTCCTGAACATCGCCGAGCGCCACTTCCTCAAGTGAGGCGGGTTCCTCGAGGTCGACCATGGCATTCGATCAGCAGGACAGCGGGGGCGGCTCGATGTCGCAGATCAACGTCACGCCGCTGGTCGACGTGATGCTGGTGCTGCTGGTCATCTTCATGGTGACCGCGCCGATCCTGCAGCAGGGCGTGAGCGTCGACCTGCCGCGTGCCCAGGCGGGCTCGCTCGCCGGCAAAGAGGAGCCGCTGGTGGTGTCGGTGACGCGCAGCGGAGAGGTGTACCTGAACGAGGCCGCCATGCCACTGGCGACGCTGGAGGCCAGGCTGCGCGAGATCGCCGTCGAGAAGCCCGAGGGGCAGGTCTTCGTGCGCGCCGACCAGAGCGTGGCTTACGGCGAGGTCGTGCGGGTGATGGCGACGATCAAGGCAGCGGGCATCCACAGAGTGGGCATGGTGACCCAGCTCCCGTCCGGCGCGTCGTGAGGGCGGGACGCGGCCCGAGCCGGATGCGGCGCGCGATGCGGTCGCCGTCGCGCGCACTGGTGTGACGAGGACGTACGGAGTTGAAGCGGGAGCGTCCGCCGATCCTCACCGAGCGGGGCTTCGACCGCCGGCTCGCGGCGATGGTAGGGATCGCCTTCCTGGCGCACCTGGCGCTGCTCGGCGCCCTCATGATGGCGGGGAAGTTCCGCATCCGGCCCGAGTCGGAGGTCGACGCCTACACGGTGGCGATGATCGACGGCGGTGAGCTCGGCGGCCACCTTCCGGCGGGCCTGCCCGACGTGCGCATCGGCCCGCCGGCGCCGGCGGCGGCGACGGGCCGCCACACCAGGGTGGCGGATCGCGTCAAGCCGAAGCCCCCGCCGGCGCAGCCGCCCAAGCCCGCGCCGCCACCGCCGGAGCCGGAGCGAGTCGAACCGCCGGCCGCGGTAGAGCCGCCGAAGCCCGAACCGGCCAAGCCGGAGCTCCGGGAGCCGGAGCAGGCGAAGCCCGAGCCGCCCCCGCTCGAGCCGCCCGAGCCCGAGCGGCCGGCGGCAGAGCCCCTTGTCCAGCGAGACGCCGCATCGGACGAGACCGAGCCGCTGCTCGTTGCGGCGACGGCCACGCCGACGCCGACCGCGACGCCCACGCCGACACCCACGCCGACGCCGACGCCGCGCCCGCCGGCGCCGCCGACCGCCCGGCCGACGACTACGCCCGTGCCCACGGCTCGTCCGACGCCGCTGCCCACCGCTCGGCCC
>CAZGUU010000315.1:0-5772 GCA_964529315.1 uncultured Enterobacteriaceae bacterium | reverse complement strand
GGGCGGCCATCTCGTCGGCCATGCGCACGGCCGCGATCAGGCTGTCGGCGCCGGCCACGCCACGGCCGGCGATGTCGAAGGCGGTGCCGTGGTCGGGCGAGGTGCGCACGATCGGCAGGCCGAGGGTGACGTTGACCGCGCGGTGCACGTCGAGCTGCTTGATCGGGATCAGGCCCTGGTCGTGGTACATCGCCACGACTGCGTCGCAGCGCGGGCCGAGCGCGGAGAACAGCGTGTCGGCGGGCAGCGGTCCCAGGGCGTCGATCCGCGCGCGGCGCGCGCGGCGCACGGCCGGGGCGATCAGCCGCTGCTCTTCGTCGCCGAAGACGCCGCCGTCGCTGGCGTGGGGGTTCAACGCCGCGACCGCGATGCGCGGCCGGGCGATGCTCCACCAGCGGGTGAGGTGGCGCGCCGTCAGCGCGATGGTGTCGGCGATGCTCTCGACCGAGAGTGCCGTGGGCACGTCGCGCAGCGCCAGGTGGGAGGTCGCGAGCACCACGCGCAGCCGGTCGACGGCCATCATCAGGCGCACGCACGGCGCCCCTGTCAGCTCGGCCAGGATCTCGGTGTGCCCGGTGCGCGCCACACCCGCGCGTCCGAACCACTCCTTGCTGATCGGCGCCGTGCAGATGCCATGGGCGAGCCCGGCCCGCGCCAGCGCCACCGCCGTGCGGATCGACTCGAAGGCGAGCCGCGCGCCGGCCAGCGTCGGATGCCCCGGACGGCGCTGGCTCGGGCGAAGCGCGAGCGGGTGCGCAGGCTCCCCCGGGGCGACGATCGGCAGCAGCACACATCCCTGGCGATGCGCCCGCTCCTGCGCAGCGAGCCCCTCGGGCAGCGCCGCCGCCGTGCACGGCACGATCTGGATGCGCGGGCGCAGGCGCGCGGCCGCCTCGCGAGCGACCTCGGCATCCCCGACCAGCGCCACCCGGGCCGCGCTGGCCCGTCGCCGGGCACTCGAGGCTCGCCCGCCAGCCTTCGCTCCCACGCCGGCGCCGCGCTCGCGCGCCAGCGCCACGATGGCGGCCAGCGCCACCTCCGGCCCCACGCCGGCGGGATCGCCGAGGGTCACGGCGAGGGTGGTCTCTGAGCGGATGGCCATGCGCTTGGCGTGTCGGGCGAAGGCGCGCCGGCGCGCTACTTGATGACGATCTCGTGCGACTTGCGCAGATCCTCTTCGACCCAGCGCTGATAGCGCTCCTCGACCGCCGAGCCGTAGAGCTTCTCCTTGATCTGCTCGCGGACCTTCTCGATGTCCGCCGCTCCCGAGGAGCTGCGCTGGTCGACGCGCAGGATGTGGATTCCGCCCGCGCTCGCCAACGGCGGGCTCGACTCGCCCTCCTTGAGGCGGAAGGCGACCTCCTCGAGCTCGGGGATCATCTGCCCCTTGCGCATCGTGCCCAGATCGCCGCCGATGCCGCGCGCCGGCCCGCGCTCAGCGTCGCGCGCCACCTGGTCGAAGTCCTCGCCGGAGCGCAGCCGCTCGTAGGCGGCCCGCGCCGCCGCGCCGGCCGCCTCGGCCTGTGCCGGTGTGGTTTCGGGCGCGATGGGGAAGAAGAGGTGGCGCACGCGCACCGATTCGGCGACCTGGAACTCGTCGGCGTGCTGCTCGTAGTAGCGCTCGATCTCCTCGGGGGAGACGTTCACCCGGCTGCGCACCTGGCGGTTCAGCAGAGCCGAGCGCTGCAGCTCCTTGCGTACCTGCTCGCGGTAGGCATCGACCGTCAGCCCCTGCGCCTCGAGCGCCTCGAGCAGCCGCTCGTCGGAGAGGTTGTTGCGCCGCTTGATCTGCTCGATGTAGGCGTCGATCTCCTCCTTGCCCGGCCCGACGCCCGCCGACTGGCTCTCCATCTCGACCAGCAGGTCGTTGATCAGCACGTCGAGCACCCGGCGGCGGTCCGCCTCGCCGACCGAGTCCGGGTCCGCACCCCGGATGTTCGTCCGGATGAAGGCATCGAGCTGGTGCTGCGTGATCGGCTGGCCGTCGACCGTCGCGAGGATCCGGTTCACCACCGCGGCCTCGACCGCACGCGGCGGGGCGGCGGACGCCATCGCGCAGAGGAGCGCGCCGATCGCCAGCCGGGCCGCGATGCCCGCTCCACGGGCGCCGCACACTGGGCCCTCGAACCTCGCCTCGACCGATCTCGTCATGGCCCCTCTCCTGCCTCTTCTCCGCGCGTCGCGCCAGCCGGGCACGCCCTGGGGCGCGCACGGCGCCGAGTGGCGGGGAGCATACGCGTCGTCGCGCGCCGCCGCCATGCGTCCTTCCCCGCCCTCGAGCGCGCGGTCGGCTACCCGAGCCAGGTGCTCTGATCCGCCGCAGGCGCCCCGGGTCCCGCCGCGCCGCTCACCCCCGGCTCGCGAGGATCGCCTTCGGGTCGGGTCCGCGAGCAGCATCTCCCTGCCACGCCGGCACGGCGGCGTGGACGCCCCGCCTCGCGGCGGCTCTGGCCTCTCGATCTTCGCGCTGGTGCTCGAATCACGCGGCTTCGCGCGGCAGCGCCGCGACCAGCTCCGTCTCGCAGAGCAGCTCGGGCCGGCAGATCGGGGCCACGACGAGCGCCGTGGGGAAGCCGTCGAAGCCCCGGCCGTGCAGCATCGCGCGCAGCCGCGGCCCGTCGCTTGCGTGCTTCACGTAGGTGACGGCGGACATCACGTCGCGAAAGGATGCGCCCTGCGCCTCGAGCAGCGAGGAGAGGTTGGTGACCATGCGACCCACCTGGGCCTCGAGGTCGCCCACGTGCACGGTGCGACCCACCTCGTCGACGCTCGCGGTCCCCGCCACGTAGAGCGCGACCTTGTTCGCCTCCGCCACCTTGAGCCCCCGGGAGAAATCCGCGCCGTACTCCCAGGCCTCGCCGAGCGTGGCGGCGGACATCGGCTCGAGGGCGATCCCGCCGGGCGACGTGGCGGCGTGCAGGCTGATGGAGAAGTCGTGCTCGTCGGGGAAGGGAGCACCGCCGATGCCGGTGCTGGACGGACGCAGCTCGATGCCGCGGTCGCGAAAGAACTCGCGCCGGGCCCGGTTCAAGTCGGAGTAGTCCCGGTCGATGTCGCGCAGGTAGATCCAGGTGCGAACCACGTCGGCGAAGCCCATGCCCGCCTCGCGCAGCAGGTCCTCGGCCCGGCAGAGCATGTCGTAGGCTTGCGCGAAGGCGCTCTGGCCGCAGCCGAAGACGTTGCCGGTGAAGAGGGACGTCTGATCGTCGAGGCGGACCAGCCGGGCGCCGGTCCGCGCACACCCCGTGCAGGCACAGCGCGGCGCGACGCGGACCTCCCGGGCGGACCAGGGCGCGGGCCCGTGCGGGATCACCGCGCGCAGCGAGACCTCGAAGGGCACACCGTCGTCGAGCGGAGGCTGCTCGATGAATGTCGCCGCCAGAGGCCGATCCCCGGGGTCGGCGTCCCCCAGCACTTGCCCGCGGCCGCGCAGGACGGCGTCCAGGTCTCGCCGGATGTCGCCGAGGAAGACCGTCTCGCAGGTCAGCGCGTCGAGCGACGCACCGGCCGCGGCCAGCAAGTCGCGGATCGCCGCGTAGGCCGCTTGGGCCTGCGCCGCGGCGTCCGCTGTCCCGCTCGCCGGCCGGCACTGGACGAACAGCTCGTCTGCCCGTGGTCCGGCGAAGCGGCGTACGGCGATCGTGGGATGGTTCGCGGCGGTGGGGTCTTGCGGGGCCGCAGGATGCAGCGGGTCCCTGGTGTCACGGAGCATGCTGAAGCTTGCTCACCCAATCGCCGTTCGCAACCCGGGTGGCGAGCCCGCGCCCGCCACCCGGGTTGCCGGCGATCAGTGGAACCTCGGGGGGATTGCAGTTTCAACACGGCGGGCAGCTCGCTCGAGTGCAAGAGGTAGAGCTGCGGAGCGGACTAGTCGCAGGAGCCACCACCCCGCACCGCCCGAACGGCATGCTCGACCACCTTCCAGTCGTGATGCACACTGCCGTCTCGGAAGTCCACGAGCAGAGCGAAATACGCGTAGTGACCACTCGAGGTCGACGTCCAGCTCGCCGCTGGGGAGAACAACGTCTCGGGAGGGGACGACGAAGGAGTGCAGCTGCAAACGGCGCTCGTGCAGGCCGCCGTGCAGGCGTCATCGAAGATCGGTGACACCGCCGGCGCCGCTTTCTGCAGGTTCACGATGCTGAATAGCTCGAATGAGTTCGGCAGCCGCCAGTTGCTGTATCCTGCAAAAGCGGCGGCATTGAGAGCAGCGACCTTCTCGAACGCAGCCGCCCAGGTGTAGGTGGTGTCCTTGTCGTGGATGGTGCCAGAGTCGTCGAGCTTCTCCCAGACCAGACCCGTCTTCTCGTCGGTGATCGTCCCGTCGGCGTTGTCGGTGTAGCGGCGCTTCAATCCCCTGCGGAGATCCCCGTCCTGGCCGGTGCCGGCACACGCGATCTGCGTCCCCGACGCGTCCCAGCACTTTGCCTGGCCGGTCCGGAGCGTCCGGCTCGGTAGCCCCCTGTGCGCGCCACCCCGAACCGCACGAACGCCGGGGAAGGCGCTCGCCTTAGACAATGCGTACACGAGGGGGCCTTCGATCGAGGAGATGAGCCACGCATAGGTCGGAGAGCTCACGCGCGTGGTCGACGACCAATAGAACAGCGGGCCGGAGCAGGTGCACCCTACGATGTCGCAAATGCAGTCACTGAAGAGCGGCACCTTCCTTCCATGATTCACGATGCCGTTCAGCTCGAAGATGTTCGGCAGACGCCAATCGGCATGTCCCGCGAAGGCCGTGGCATTGAGGGTAGCGACCTTCTCGAATGCGGCCGCCCACGAGTAGGTCGTGCGGATGTCGTGAATGGTCGGGGAGAGGTCGAGCTTCTCCCACATCAGGCCCGTCCGCTCGTCGGTGATGGTTCCGTCGCCGTTGTCGACATAGCGTCGCGTGAGCCCCTTGCGGAGATCCCCGTCCTGGCCGGTGCCGGCACACGGAATCCACTCATCGTTGCCATCCCAGCAGCGCGTCTGGCCAGTCCTGAGGAGCCGGCCCGGCGGCGCCGCTGATGCCATCGTCACGTGCGTCGCCAAGAGGGCCAGGGCAGCGGTGGCTGCGATTGCCGTCGTCCGAGCCGTCATCCTCGTCCTTCTTCCGTACACCGGGCCGACGCCGCTCGAGAGCAGGGTATGACGTTTCGCTTCACAGCCGGCGCTCGCCGTTGCTGAACCCAGCGCGCGCAACCCGCACAGCCCGGCGATCTCGTCGTAGGCTTCACTCTTGGACACCTACCTGCGGGCACGCCGGGCGTCTGGCGCCAGCCTGCCTCGCCCGCGCAGGCCGCGCGACGGCCCCATCCATACACCGCCGACGAACGGCCAGTCGAGCCGCTCTTGCGGGGCTTTTTTTGCGCGCGAAACGCCATCACGAAGCGGCCGCAAGAAGGCGCGAAACGCGCACCTCGGGGCGAACGACCGTTCGGCTCGGCTCCGGTTGCCAACGCCCCGAGCGCGTGCCAGGCAAGCTCGCCAGCATGCGCCTGCCCCGCCCCGCAAGCCACGTGGTCTTCGACATGGACGGCGTGCTGCTCGACACCGAGCGCTTCTACACCGAGGTGACCCAGTCGATCGTCGGCCGCTTCGGCAAGACCTTCGACTGGTCGCTCAAGAGCAACATGGTCGGCCGCCCGGCGCTGGACTCGGCGCGCTACCTGGTGGCCGCGCTCGACCTGCCGATCAGCCCCGAGGAGTACCTGGCCGAGCGCGAGGCCGGCCTCGACGCGCTGCGCGGCGAGGCGGCACCCCTGGCCGGGGCGCGCGCGCTCACCCAGG
>CAZGUU010000314.1:2014-5775 GCA_964529315.1 uncultured Enterobacteriaceae bacterium | reverse complement strand
GTGCAGGGTGCGCGCGGCGGCTGGGCAGATCGAGGAGGCCTTGCGCCTCTCGCCGCTCGACGCCGACGCGCTCAAGACCCTCGGGCGACTCTACTACCGCCACCGCCAGCGCGAAGCCGCGCGGCGCTTCCTGGTTCGAGCTCGCGAGGTGGCGCCGGCCGACCTGGAGATCCTGCGGCTCTTGGCCGAGATCGCCTTGCACGAGGACCGGCGGCTCGAAGCACGCAGCTACCTGGAGCGCGTGCTGCGGGTGCGCCCCAGCGACCGCCGGGCGCGCGTGGCCCTGGCGCGCCTGCAGCCCGGTGGCGCGGATCGCGCGCGAGAAGGGGGTGCCGGCGGCGGGGAGGATGCCTCGGAATAGGCAGGCCGGCATCGCCGCCCGGGATGGGGCTATTTGTCATAATCGTACTTATCGGACATTGCGCTCCCGGACATTGCAGCCCCGGCCGATGGCCCGTCGCGTGGCGGTTCCCACGGCGACCGCGAAGCTCGTGGGCTGGCCCGGCCCCGAGGTGCTTCTCGGTCGGACGCTGTGGCTGCTCGGGATTCGTGGTAGCCATCGCCGATGACGTCCTGGCCTTGGTTGCGAGCTCTCCACCGCGACCGTCACCGTGCGGTGCTGCTCTGGCTCGTCACGGTTCTCGCAGCCGTGGGCTGCACGGCTCGGTCGAGGACCGCGATGACTGGTGGCGCGACGGTGTCGACCCAGAGCGTGACCAGCGGCAGCGTGCCCCGGCCGTCGGTCATCTACGTCGCCGACTTCTCGGTCGCCTCGGGGGCGATCCAGCCGTCCAGTGGGATCGTGGATGAGGCGGCGCAGGCGCTGGGCCAGCGGCCTCGGCTCCTGGGCGGCGGCATCCTGCGCGGCGGGCCGCTCGGCGCTGGCGGTCAGGGCGAGCTCGGGACCGGAGGCGGTCAGGCCGGTGGCGGGATCGGCCAGCGTCTACTGGGCGACCAGCTGAGCGACGCGCAGGTCGTCGAGATCTTGAGCTCGTCGATCGTCCGATCCCTAAACGGGATGCAGCTCGGGTTGGCCGTCATCCGCCTGCCGGCCGCCGCGGCCCTTCCTGCGAGCGGCTGGCTGGTCCGCGGGCAGATCACCTCGGTCGATCCCGGCAGTCGAGCGCAGCGCGCCGTCGTGGGGTTCGGTGTGGGCGAGGCGACGGCACAGGTCCAGGCCCAGCTCGATCAGCTCGGCCCCGGGGGACCATCGCCGATCGCCGAGCTCGGCGGCCAGGCCGAGAGCGGCAAGGCGCCGGGCGCCGTCGTGACGCTGAATCCCTACGTTGCCGCGGCGAAGCTCGTGATGACGAAGGACGCGACGGGACGCGACATCGAGAGCTTGGGCGCGGCGATCGCCAAGCGTGTCGCGGCCTTCGTCGAGGCCCAAGGTGCCCCGGTAACGGTCCCGCCGCAGGCGGCGCCGTAGGAGCCTGGCGCGATGACCGCCTTCGCCACGACCAAGCGACGGAGCACGGTGCCCTCGAGGGCAGACACGAGCAACGCCGTGTCCTCTCGGGCGATGGCCGACGCAGGGTGCGGTGAGCCGTCGAGCTCGCGCGCCGTCGGGCGACCCGCCGATGGCCTGCGATCACGCCCCCTTCGCAGCGCCCTCGTGGCCGCGGCTTTGCTCGTCGCCTGGACGCTCCTGGCGAGCGCACAGGGCTTGCCCACGCCGCACGGCCGGCACGCGCCGCACGCCGCAACTTCCGCCCACTCCTTCGCCGACGTCGCACGCTGGAGCGCGGTATTCGACGATCCTTCGCGAGACGAGTGGCAGAAACCAGAGGAGCTGGTGAGCGCGCTCGCGATCCGGCCCGGCCAGACGGTCGCCGATCTCGGCGCCGGGACCGGCTACTTCGAGCGCCATCTGTCGGCCGCTGTCGGTGACGACGGGACGGTGCTGGCCGTCGAGCCGGAGCCGAACCTGGTGGCCCACCTGCGCGAGCGCGCCGAGAAGGAAGCGACGGCCAACGTGGTGCCGATCCTGGCTTCGCCCGACAACCCCCGCCTGCCGCGCGGTGCCGTCGACCTGGTGCTGCTGGTCGACACCTACCACCACATCGACGACCGACCGGCCTATTTTCGTCGTCTCGGGCGCTCCCTGCGGCCCAGCGGCCGGGTCGCGATCGTCGACTTCGAGAAGCGCGACCTGCCCGTTGGCCCGCCACCCGAGCACAAGCTCGCGCGCGAGATCGTGATCGCCGAGATGCGCGAGGCAGGCTACGCGCTCGAGGCCGAGCCGGCGATTCTCCCCCACCAGTACGTCCTCGTCTTCCGTCCCTCTTGAAAGAGGCTCGGTCGGCGACAGGGGCACGGGGGCGCCTGGCTCGCGGCGGCCGAGCGCCCACGGCACCGGGCGCGGCGGTGCGGCATCGAGCCGAGCGTCGCCCGGTGGCCTACTGGAGGCGCAGCTGCGGCGGTATGCCACCCGGGAAGGCCGGTGCCGCCGGCGGCGGCGTTCCGCCCAGGGCTACGATGCGGGCACGGGCCAGGTCGCGTGCGACGGCCGCCGGGTTGTCCGCCAGGTAGCGCTGGTAGAGCTCCAGCGCCTTCTCCTTGGCACCCGACGCTTCCTCGATCCTCGCCAGGTCGAGCGTCGCCTCGCCACGGGCCGGCCCGTCGATCGCGATGGCAGCCTCGAGCTGCTCACGGGCCCCGCCGTGGTCACCGGTCGCCTCCAGGGCACCGCCGAGGTTGATCCGCGCCAGCTGCTCCAGCGCCAGGTCGTCGACCGGAGCGCGCAGGTAGTCCCGCAGATAGGTCGCGGCCTCTGCGGGGCGTCCGGCGCGCAGCGCGGCACGACCCGCGTAGACCAGGGCCAGGCGCCCGTACGCCGTGCTGCCCAGGCCTTCGGCCAGCTCTGCGTAGCTCTTCTCGGCGGCCTCCCACTGGTCGCGCTTGAACAGCTCGCTGGCGGCGTAGAAGGCTCGCGCCGCGCGCTCCGCGCGTGCCTGCTGGTACCAGCTCAGGGCGCCGGCCAGGATGACCACCCCGGCGAGCACGGCGCCGCCGACCACCACGATCTGCGAGTGGGCGCGCGCCCAGTCGAGCGCCTGGCCGGTCAGGGTGACGAACTCGTCGGGCTGGCGCAGATCCTTGCGCCGCAGCCTCTTGGTTGCCTCGCTCATTTGGGGTGCGATCCGCAGGCCTCGGCCCGGCTACATCTTGTACTTGAAATCGTCGGGCGCCATCTTCTCGAGGATCTCGGCCCAGCGGTCGGGGGAGACGTTGGAGAGGTTCTGCTCACCAGCCTCCTCGCCCTCCTGCACGACGCTCGATTGCTCGAGGACGCGCTTGGCGACCCAGATCGGGCTCTTGGTGCGCAGGGCGAGCGCGATGGCGTCGCTCGGGCGCGAGTCCAGGGTCAGCGTTCGGTCCTCGATTTTGAGCGTAACGGCCGCGAAGTAGGTGTTGTCGCGGATGTCGGTCACCTCGACGCAGTCGACCGTCGCTCCGAGCTCGGCGATCACGCTGCGCAGCAGATCGTGGGTCATGGGCCGGGCCGGCTTCACGCCCTCGAGCTCGCTGGCCATGGCCATGGCCTCCATGAGCCCGATCCAGATCGGCAGGCTGAGCTTGTTCTCCGGGTCGCGCAGCACGACGATCGGCGCCTTCGTGACCGGGTCGAGCGTCAGACCGCCGACGTTCATCCGGATGGCATCCTCGCGGTTCATCCGAGACTACCCCTACCGGCCTGTCGCGGCCGGGTCAACGGCGGCGACAGGCCGACTCCACGGCCGCCCGCCTGCGGCTGGCCG
>CAZGUU010000314.1:0-2004 GCA_964529315.1 uncultured Enterobacteriaceae bacterium | reverse complement strand
GCTTCTCTCCGCTGCTTTTCTTGTGTTGGCACCGGGGGGGTTTCTTCTTCACCTCCCCCCCCGGGCGGTCGGGGGCGTGGTCACCGGCCCCCCCCGCCCGACTCCACGGCCGCCCGCCTGCGGCTGGCCGGGGCGCCTGGTCGCGATCGATTCCATCTGGCCTCGACGAGTCGCACGGGCGGCCGGTCCAGGGGGGCCCGGTGGACTTCCCTGGACCGGCCAGAGCGTCGTCGGCGGAGCTTCGGTGCGCGGATGCGATGCGCCCCGAAGCCGTCCCCGACCGGCCACGCTCGCGTGGGCCGGGGCGGCCGGACCCGGCTTCGCCCTGCCCCCTCGCGCCCGCCCCAGCTCAGCTCACGACCAGCCGGTCGACGACCCGGTAGAGCTGGTTCAAGTTGCGGCACTCCTCGACCACGTCGCAGAAGAGCATGTAGCGATCCATCTCACTGTCGCCGAAGCCCCAGGTGGTCCGGCTCTCGGGGTTCAGCCAGATCAGCTGCTTGGCCTTGCGCTGGATCTCCTTGAGCACCCACTCCTGCGGCAGGTTGTAGTTGTTGCGCGCATCTCCCAAGACGATCACGGTCGTGCGGCCGTTGATCGCCGCCAGGTGATCGCGGTGGAAGGCGCGAAAGGCGCGTCCGAAGTCCGAGTGAGCGAAGACGTTGATCACGTCGCCGCGCAGCGAGAGGTCGATCGCCTGGTGGATGTCGTGCTCCTCGAAGAGCCGCGTCACCTCGCCGATGTCGCTGACGAAGATGAAGCTGCGCACCTTCGAATAGAGGTCCTGCAGCGAGTAGACGAACTGCAGCATGAAGCGCGAGACGTTGCGCACCGAGTCGGACACGTCGCACAGCACGACGATCTGCGGCCGATTGCGCTTGCGCCGGACGAGCCGGATCTCGAAGGGGATGCCGCCGTATTGCGTGTTGCGCCGCAGGGTGCGCTGCAGATCGAAGGCGCCGCGCTTGGCGCGGGAGCGCTTGATCGACACGACGTGCTTGAGGCGCTGCGCAAGCCGCGTCACCGCGTCCTTCATGCGCCGGATCTCGTCCTCGGTGAGGTAGTAGAAGCTCTTTTCCGCCAGGTTGCCGGTCCGCGCGGCGTCACGCGGGCGCGGATCGCGCTGCTCCGCCTCGAGGCGCGCCGCGCGCTTCAGAAGCTCGGCGAGGTCGGCCAGGCGGCGGCGAATCAGCTCGCGGAGCTTGGCTAGCGTCTCGTCGTCGAGGCCCATCTGCCCGAGGTCCTCGGAGATCTGCTCGAGGGCTGCCGTGATCGGTCCCAGGCCGATCTCCTCGCCGATCGCATGGGCGAACTTGCCCTCCTGGAAGCCTCGCGGCCCCTGCCCCTGCCCCTGACGTGCGCGCTCGGCCGCCTCGCGGATGCGCCGCTCGAGCGTGCCGTCGTCCTGACGCAGCAGCGCCTGGGCGATCTCCGAGAGCGCTGCGTCGCGGCGGCCGAGGATCTCGGCCAGGCGGTCGAGGAGCGCCTGGTACTCGGCGGCGCTGCTCGCGATCGCCCGCGCCGCGTCTCTTCCCTGGCTGCGGATCGCCTGGCCGAGCGCCGAGAAGTAGAGTTCGAAGATCTCCTCGAAGGCGGGCACGTCGATCGAGCGCTTGATCATGGTGGCGCGCAGGACGTTGCGCACCAGGTCGCGCGAGTCGAGCCCGGTGGTCCGCAGGGCGACCAGGGCGTCCAGCGTCTCGGCCGGCGAGATGCGCAGCCCGTGGTGCCGCAAGAGCGCGCCGAACTCGAGGATCCGTGCCTCCACGGCAGCTCCCCGGCGTCCCTAGCGGATGGGTGCCGGCAAGCCCGTCGCCGGCTGGGCCCAGCCCAGGGGCGAGGTGCGGGCCGTCGGGATGTGCGACGTGGCTCTCAATGGAGGACGTCCTTGTCCTCGGCTGGCCCCGGCCCCTCGCTTCGTGCCTTCGCCTTCTGTCGAGCTACGAAGTCGCGCAGCTCGGTCTGCGCCTTACGGATGTCGCCTTCGTACTTGAAGATCGTCGA
>CAZGUU010000313.1:0-5777 GCA_964529315.1 uncultured Enterobacteriaceae bacterium | reverse complement strand
CGCCGCGACCACCATGTCGAGGACCAGGAACGGGATGTAGATCATGAAGCTGATCTGAAAGGCGCTCTTGAGCTCCGAGATCAGGAACGCCGGGATGACCACCTCGGCGGGCACGTCGGCCGGGCTCTCCGGCCGCTCCTGGCCGCCCAGCCCGAGGAACAGCGCCAGGTCCTTCTGGCGCGTCTGGCGCAGCATGAAGTCGCGCAGCGGCTGGAAGGCGGCCTCCACGGCCTCGACGGCGCCGACCTTCTCCTCGAGATAGGGTGTCACCGCGTCGTGCTGGATCAGGCGGAAGGTCGGCGTCATGACGAAGAAGGTGAGGAACAGGGCCAGCGCGACGACCACCTGATTGGGTGGCATCTGCTGCGTGCCGACCGCCTGGCGCAGGAACGAGAGCACGATGGCGATGCGCACGAACGCCGACAGGCCGATCAGGATCGCCGGCGCGAACGACAGCATGGTGAAGAGGATCATGAGCTGGAGGCCGGAGCTCAGCCGATCCCCCTCGCCGCCGAGATCGAGCGAGAGCTGCGGCCCGCTGGCGGCCGCGGCGGCCGTCGCCAGCGCCAGGAGCACCGCGAGCACGGCCGGCAGAGCGACCCACGGGGCAGCGCTTGGCCTGCCTCCCGTGCGTTCTCCTCGTGCGGGCTCGCCGTCGCGATGCGCAGCGCCCGCTCGAGGCGTGTGCCCCGTCCGCCTCACGCGCACTCCTCGTGCAGGGCCGGCTCGGCCAGCGCCAGGGTCGCCCCCTCGGCGCGGTGTGCCGTGCCGGGACGCGGCAGCCGGCCCAGGCAGGAGATGCTCTCGTCGGTCATGCCGAGCAGGAAGCGCTGCTGCTCGACCTCGACCAGCGCGACCAGGCGCTTGCCGCCCAGCGAGCGCACCGACACCAGGTGGATCACGCCGTCGCCCTCGCCGGCGGTGCGCGCGCGCAGCCACAGCGCGACGACGATCGCCAGGGCGACGACGAAGCCGATCGCCGCATAGAGGGCGAACGGCGCGTCGGATGCAGCCTCGGGCGTCACCGCAGGCGCTCCACGCGCTCGTTGGGGCTCACGACCTCGGTCAGCCGTACACCGAACTTATCATTGACCATCACGGCCTCGCCGCGCGCCACCGGCTTGCCGTTGATCAGCACGTCGAGCGGCTCGCCGGCGAGCTTGGAGAGCTCGACCACCGCCCCCGCGCCCAGCGCCAGGAGCTGGCGCACCGGCATGCGAGCGCGGCCCAGCTCGACGGTCACCGAGAGCGGCACGTCGAGCAGCAGCTCGAGATTGCTGCGCTCCGTCTCCGGCACGAGACCCGCCCCCGCCTGCTTCTGCTCTTCCGCCACGTCTCACTCCCCCGCGTCGAATCCCAGGATTCGCACTGCATTCTGACCCCGGCTGATCCCGGCCAGCCCGCGCGCCACCCGCTGCCCTTCGACCCGAACCACGAGCGGGTCCTCGCCGCGCGTCTCGAGCGCGAGCAGGTCTCCGACCCGCAGCTGGAGCACCTCGCGCGCCGCCATGTCGCGGCAGCCCAGCTCGGCCGTGACCAGCACGTCGGACTGGCAGACCGCGGCGCGCATCGCGCCGAGCCACTCTCGATCCGTCCCCTGCGTCGTCCCCTGGCGCTCGCCGAGCTTGGCGCGCAGCGGCTCGAGCGTGCCGTGCGGCAACGCCACGGCCACCGCTGCCTCGCCGTTGCCGAAGCTGCAGCGCAGCTCGAGCGAGGCCGTCATCTCCTCGGGTGCGGCGATGCTCGCCAGGTCCAGGTCGAGCTCGGTGCGCTCGAAGGCGCAGCTCACCGGCAGCAGCGGCGCGAAGCCCGCCGTGAGCGCGCCGAGCATTCGCGCGGCGATGCGCCCCACGGTGCGCAGCTCGATCGCCGAGCACGCCCGCCCCTCGAGGCTCTGCGGCAGGCGTCCCGTGCCGCCGAACATGCGGTCGACCATCTCGTAGACCAGCGCCGGGGGCAGCGAGAGCAGGCCGTGGCCGCGCAGCGGGGCCAGGGTGAACAGGCAGAGCGCCGTGCCCGGCACGAGGCGATGGCACAGCGTGCGGAAGGTCTGGACCTCGAGCTCGGCGCGCTCCACCGTCGGCGGCGCGCCGACGATCGCCTCGAGCGCCGCGGGCAGCTCGCGGGCGAAGCGGTCGTGGATCAGGTCGAGGCCGGGGATCTGCGCACCGACCACGCGATCCGTGCCGAGCAGGTCGAAGGACCGCACTGCACCGGCCTCCGCTGCGGCGTCCGCCATGGGAACCTCGCCCTCGGCCATGCCCTTGAGCAGGGCATCGACCTCGTCGCGCGAAAGGGTGTCCGACATGCGAGCACCTACTGGACGATGAACTCGGTGAAGTAGACCGCTTTCACGGCCTCGGCGCGCAGCACGTGGTTCAGCCGGTCGATGACGTCGTCGCGCAACGTCTCCTTGCCGGCCGGCGTGCGGATGTCCGCGAAGCTCTTGCTGGTGAGCAGGGTGAGGATCGCGTCGCGGATCTGCGGCATCCGGGCCTCGAAGGCCGCCGGCGGCTCGGTGCCGGCGAACTCGACCTGGATGGTGGTCTTCAGGTAGCGATTGCCACCCTCGTCGGCGAGGTTGGCGAGGAACGGGTCGAGCGCCCGGACGCCGCCCGCACCGCCGGCTCCGTGTCCGCCCTCGGCGGCGCCACCGCCGTGCTCCTCCTCGACCGCGGCTTCGGCGTGCTCGCCAGCGCCGCCAGCCGCCTGCTTGCCGAAGGGCAGCAGGCCGGCAAACCAGGCCCCGGCGCCGCCCCCGACCAGCACGACGACCAGGCCGACGATCAGCAGGAGCTTGGAACTCCCCTTCTTGGCGGACTTGGCGTCCGCTGCGGACGCCGCCTCGGCGCTCGCGGCAGCCGTACTGGCCATGGCTCTGCTCCCTCCACGTCCGCGGCGCTGTTGCCGCGGCATCGCTGGGTGTTCAGCAAGCCATGTGCCTCGACTGCGGCACGCCGGCGCGTGCGGCGAGGTGGGAAAAACCTCCGCAATCCGCGGCAAGGTCTACCCACCGCCCCGTGACGCGGAGCGCCGCAGAGCGGTGGGCCTGACTTGCGCGGGTCAGAGTTGTGGCAGCCCCGGGCCAGAAACGCGGGGGGGGCAGGGCTCGTCCAGGCAGCGCACGCCCGCCGCGGCGCCGCCACGCGGCCGCCCGGGCTACCGCACGATGTTGATCAGGTCGTTCAGCAAGCTGTCGCCAGTGGTGATCACCCGGGCGTTGGCCTGGAAGCTGCGCTGCAGAGAGATCAGATCGACGAACTCCTGGGCGAGGTCGACGTTGGAGCGCTCGATCGCCGAGCCGACGATGCGCCCCAAGCCGTTGCTGTCGGCGAGCGAGATCGCCGCCACGCCCGAGGCGCTGGTCTCCTGGAAGAGGCCCTTGCCCAGGCCGTTCAGCGAATCGGGTGCGGCGAAGTCGGCTAGGCCGAATTGGTAGAGGTCGCGCGTCTGCCCGTTGTCGAAGGTGCCGCGCACGGTGCCGTCGGACTCTACCGCGATCGACTGCAGCTTGCCCGCACCGAAGCCGTCGGCGTCGGCCGAGGCGTTCGACGCGCTGCCGAACTGGGTCAGGCCGTCGAGGCCCAGGCCGGGTGTCGGCGCGGTGTTCGGCGTGCCGACGTCGATCGAGATGTCCTGCGCCTCCGCCCCGGCGAAGGTCACGCTGACGTCGGTCGGCTCGGGGCCGGCCAGCGAGCCGTCGGTGTTGAACGTCAGGCTGATCGTGCTGCCGACCATGCTCAGCTCGCCCGCCGTGCCGCCGGCGGTCTCGCCGGCATCGACCCCGATGTTGAGGTCCCAGGCGTTGTCGCCGGTGCGGGTGAAGAACAGCGTCAGGTCGTGCGCCAGGCCGCGGGTGTCGTACACCCGGGCCGTGGTGGTGAAGTTCGACGAGGCGTAGGCGCTGTCGAAGTCGGTGTTCACGAACCCGCCGGTGATCACCTCCGCGGAGGCGTCGAGGTTGTTCTCGAGCTCGATCTCGCTCGTCGCATCGGGCGCGCTCGCCGCGCCAGCGGTCTCGATGTCGGTGAGCGGCCCGATCGGCGTGCCGTTCTCGTCGAGCTCGTAGGCCTGCACCGGGTAGCCGTCGGAGGTCACCAGCAGGCCGTCGGCGTCGAGATCGAAGGTGCCGGTGCGCGTGTAGAGGTAGCCGTCGTCCTTGCGCACGACGAAGAAGCCGTTGCCCTCGATGGCGAGGTCCGTCGAGCGGCCGGTGCTCTCGATGTCCCCTTGCGAGAAGTCGGAGCTGGTGCCGATCAGGCGCGCGCCCAGGCCGACCTGGCTGCCGCCGGCGCCGGTCGCCAGCAGGTCGGCGAACTCCGAGCGGCTGCCCTTGAAGGCCGTCGTGTTCACGTTCGCGATGTTGTTACCTGTCACGCTGAGCGCCTCGCCGGTCGCGGTCAGGCCGCTGCGCGCAATGGAAAGTGCTCCGAGAATCGCCATCGTCGGTCTCCTGTCGTCGTGCTCCGGCCTCGCCGGAGGTTCTCCGTTGCTCAGGAAGCGCTGCTCGCCGCACGCACCTCGTCGATCGACTCGAGCGCGACGCGTTGCTCGCCGACCAGCAGCACCGGCGGGTCGGCCGAGAGATCGACCCCGGTCACGGTGCCGCGGATGCTGGTCGCGAGATCCTGGCTCACGCCGGTGCTCGCCTTGGCGGTGAGCTTCACCGTGTAGGTGCCGTCGGCCAGGTCGGGTAGGTCGTCGAGCGTGGCGAGGTCCAAGTGCTGCGCGCCGGCCGCCTTCTCGCCGAGGTCGATCGAGGCGACGCGGCCGCCGCTCGAGTCGGTGATCTCGAGGGTGACCGAGCTCTTCCCCCCGAGCGTGAAGTCGATGCCGTCGGCTTTACCCGCGGCGACCGAGATCTCGTCCCCGGCAAACGACACCTCGCGGCCCAGGAAGCTCACCGCGTCGACCACCGAGCTCGATCCGGCCTCGTCCAGGGCGTCGCTGATCTTCTCGTTGATCTGCATGAGCTGCTCGAGGCTCGAGTACTGCGCGAGCTGCGAGGCGAACTGCGTGCTGTCCATCGGGTCGAGCGGATCCTGGTTCTCGAGCTGCGCGACCAGCAACGTCAGGAAATCCTGCTTGCCGAGGTCGCTGCCGCTCTTGGCGACCGCGGTCGAGGCGCTCGAGCTCGCCGCATCCGCGAGGCTCGAGAGCGCGCCCACCGCGCTCACCGCGGCCGTGGCGGCCAGGGTCGGAGGAATGAACATGTCAGGCCCTCACGCTCAGGCGGCCCGGTGCGGCGGCCGCCGATGGTTGTAGAATCTCCACGGGCTCCTCGCGGCGGCCCGTACGCCGCGCCACACCGCCCGCCGATGGCTCCGCCGGCTCGCGCTCGTGCGCCGAGCCGTCCTGCCCGTCGCCCGCACCCACCTGGACGGAGAAGCTCGACAGGCGCAGGTCGGTGCGCTCGAGCGCCTGGCGCAGCATCTGCTCCTGGCCCGCGATCAGCGCGCGGCTCGGCTCGTGCTCCGCGAGCACGGTTGCGTGCACGCCGTCGGCACGCATCTGGATGCTCACCTCGAGCCGGCCGAGATCTTCGGGCTCGAGGCTCAAGCGCACCTGCGCACCGTGCCGGTCGCCCAGCGCGCGCATCACACCCTGCACCCGCTCCACCCAGGCCGGAGCCTCGGCCGGTGCGCTCGGCGCCGCGGCCGTCGAGCGAGCTGCGCCCTCGCGAGCCGGCGCCGGCCCGGGCTGCGCGCTCTGTCGCGACGCGGCCTCCCCCGCGGCCTCGCCCGCCGCGAGATCGGAAGAGCGTCGTGGAGGGAAAG
>CAZGUU010000312.1:0-5806 GCA_964529315.1 uncultured Enterobacteriaceae bacterium | reverse complement strand
ACGCCAAGCGGCGCGGGCAGGGCTCCGAGGTGATGGACACGCTGATCCTGTACCGGTGGAAGGACGCGCTCGGGCACCTCTCGCGCGATCCGGCCGACATCACCTGGGATTGACGGACGGACACGCCGGGCGCGCCGCAGCAAGCGGGAGCCCTCGGGAGCGCGCTCTCGTCACCCCTACCAGCGCCTCCATGCGCCGCACGGTCGGCGCGCGACCAGCGCTGCCCTCTGGTGAGAGCTGCGGGCTAGCGGCGGCGCGTCGCTTCGAGGGCGGCGAGCCCCTCGAGCGCCAGGCCGTCGGCGAGCGACTCCTCGAGCAGACGCTTGAGCCGCCGGGTCAGCGCGACGCGCGAGTAGCGCAGCGTGAGCGTCGGGAGCCCGGCGAGCTGGCGGGCGAGCTCGTACGCCCTGGGCATCAGGAGATCGGGCGCCAGCACCTCGTTCACGACGCCGAGCGCGAGCGCGTCGCGGGCGGAGAGCGTCTGGCCGGTGAGCAGGAAGTAGCGGCCGCGATTGGTGCCGAGCAGCTCCTGCCAGACGACGTGCACGCCGTCTCCGGGGACGGTGGCAAAGGGGATGTGTGCCTGGTCGCGAAAGACGGCCGTGTCGGCGGCCAGCGTGACGTCCGAGAGCAGCGCCAGCTCGGCGTGGATCGTGGCCGGGCCGTTGACCGCCCCGATCACCGGCACCTCGATGTCGAGCAGGTTGCGCAGCAGGCGCTTGCCCTCCCAGTAGATCGAATCCCAATCCGCCGGGCCGTCGACCGCCTTGTCCCAGCCGAAGCGGTCGATGAACTCGTCCCCGGTGCCGGTGAGGATCACGACGCGGTTCGCCCGGTCGGCACCGATGTCGTGGAACGCACCGCACCAGTCGCTGTGGTTCTGCGACGCATAGACCACCGGGCCGCCGGCCGTGTGCAGGCGCACCAGCACGATGCCCTGGTCGTCGCGCTCGAAGTGGATGGTCGGGTAGCGATCGAAGTAGTCGGGTCGCATGGCTTCGCTCCGCTGCGTCAGCAGACGCGCTTGATCCAGCCGCCGTCGACGCGGATCACCTGGCCGGTGACCCAGCTCGAGGCCTCGGAGACCAGGTAGAGCAGGGTGCCCACGAGATCCGTGGGCTCGCCCACGGGCTCGAGCGGGATCGTGGGGGCCAGTGCCTCCACCATGCCGGGGTACCGCGACGCATCGCCCGCGGGCGTCTTGATCATCCCCGGGGCGATGCAGTTGACGCGGATGCGGCTCGCAGCCAGCTCTTGGGCGAGCCAGACGGTCAGGCCCTGCAGGCCGAGCTTGCTGATGCCGTAGGCGTGGCCGCCCTCGAAGGCGCCGCCGGAGGATTGATTGACGATGCGCCCGCCGCCGCGCGCGCGCATCGACGGCACCGCGGCGCGGATGCAGTTGAGGGCTCCCGTCAGGTTCACGTCCAGCGTGCGCTGCCAGAGCTCCGGCGGGTAGTCGAGCAGCGACTGGCGGACCGGCTTCATGAAGGCGGCGTTGTTCACCAGGATGTCGATGCCGCCGAAGCGGGATCGGGCGAGCTCCGCCATCTCCCGGGTCCGCTCGGTATCGGTGACGTCGACGGTGCACGGCTCGGCCAAGAGGCCCGAGTCGCGCAGCGCCGTCGCGGTGGCCGCGGCCCCTTGCGCGTCGGCGTCGGCGACGATCACGGCAGCACCGCTCTCGCCGAGCGCCCGGGCGTACACCGCGCCGATGCCGCCGGCGGCCCCGGTCACGATCGCTACCTTGCCTCGCAGGTCGACCCGCATCGCTCTCCTCCATTCTCCTGGCGACCGGGCGACGCCCGGCCGGCCCGCGGGCGACATACCGCAGGGGCGCGACGCTGCAAGCCGCCCTCGATCTGGCCCCCGGGCGCCTCGGCGGGGAGCCCGAAGGGCTCGCGGCGGCCCGGAGTGCCCTCGACCACCCGAGCCGGCGCGACGAGGCGCAGCGCAGCGCCCTCGAAGTTCGCCGCGCACTGGAGCGCCCTTGACCGCCAGCGTCGGCTCGGCGAGGGTAGGGCGTTCGAGGAGGGAGTGATGACAGCGCGAAGCACGGCCCTGCGGGGCGAGATGAGCCGGGAGAGCCTGGAGCGGACGGTTCTCCAGTACCTGCGGCGCCACTACAGCGGCACGATGTCGACGGTGCGAGAGGACGGATGCCCGCAGTCGAGCGGCATCACCTACGTCAACCAGGGGTTGACGCTCTACTTCGGCATGGACCCCGAGAGCGACAAGAAGCGCAACGTCGATCGCAATCCGAACGTCGGATTCGCGATCTTCAAGGACTACAAGCGCTTCGACCAGACCAAGGCCGTACAGCTCTCCGGGCGCTGCGAGCCGGTGACCGATGCGGAGGAGGTGGGACGTGCCGGCGTCCTCTTCCTCGAGAAGTTCCCGGGGGTCATGGAGTACGCGGGGATGTCCGAATGGACGAACGCGGTGGGTCCGATCCCCATGTACCGGATCGTCCCGCGGCTGATCGCCTATCTCGACTACCAGCGCTACGGCTTCAACCGCTACCAGGTGCTCGAGTGCGACGGCTAGCCTGCCGGCGATGAACGCCGCGAGCCTCCCTCGATTCGGACTCGGGGGCTCGCGGTGGTAGGTGGGGGAATGTCCGTCTGGCAGCCCGGCGCCCGCCCCGCGTGGGTGCGAACGCTGAACGAGCTCGGCGACCCCGCCTGGATCGCCCTCGACGCCGACGCCCTGCTCGAGGAGGCATCGCGCGCCACGGGCCTGACGGACTTCGGCGGCGAGGCTTTCCTCGAGCCCTACCGGATCTTCGTTGCGGCGCTGGAGAGGGAGGCGCGGCTCAACCTGCTGGGCCGCGTCCTGGCGCGCGGCGACGTGCTCAACTGGCTCGAGAACCGCCTGCAGCTCGCCGACTGGCGCAAGCGCCACCCGGAGATCGCGCGCCAGCCCGTGGAGCGGCCGATCTTCATCACCGGCCTGCCGCGCACGGGGACCTCGATCCTGCACGAGCTGCTCGGCCAGGACCCGGTCAACCGCGTGCCGCTGCACTGGGAGGTCCGCCATCCGTGCCCGCCGCCCGAGCGCTCCAGCTACTCGAGCGACCCGCGCATCGAGCGCTCGCACCGCGAGGTCGACTTCTGGAACCTGGTCGTGCCCGAGTACAACTCGATGCACGAGCTCGGCGGCCACATCCCGGTCGAGTGCGTGCAGATCATGGCGCACGAGTTCCGCAGCGAGGAGCTGCCGGGACGCCACCAGGTGCCGACGTTCGCCGCCTGGCTGGCGCAGTCCGACATGCGGCCCGCCTACGAGTTCCATCGCCGCGTGCTGCAGCACCTCCAGTGGCGCTGCCCGGGCGCGTGCTGGGTGCTGAAGGCCCCGTCGCACCTGACCGCGCTGCCGGCGCTTCTCTCCGTGTACCCGGATGCGCGCGTCGTGTGGACGCACCGCGACCCGCTGGTCGTGATTCCCTCGGTCGCGAGCATCCTCTACTCGACGGCCTGGGTGCGCTCGGACGAGGTCGATGCCGAGCGGCTGCTCGGCTGGTTCACCGGCGAGACCTGCGAGCGGCTGCTCGACGGCGCAACGAGCCTGCGCGAGAGCGGCGCCATCGACTCAAGGCAGCTCTTCGACGTGCGCTATGCCGACCTGATGCGCGACCCGCTCGGGACGATCGCCGGGATCTACGACCACTTCGGCCTCGCGCTCGGCGCGGAGGCCGAGGCGCGCATGCGCCGCTATCTCGACCAGAAGCCGCGCGGCAAGCACGGCGCGCACCGCTACTCGTTCGCCGACACGGGGCTCGACCGCGATGCGGAGCGACGGCGCTTCACCGCCTACCAGGCGCGCTACGCCGTACCGTCGGAGGTCTGACCTGCACCGTTCGAGAGTCGGCGCGCGGCGCGACGGACTCGAAGGACGGCGGCAGCAGGGCTTCCCTCGGACGCGGGAGGTGCACGGATGAGCGCTACGCGAGGCGACGACGAGCCGGTCGCGGGTGGCAGCGGGCGGACGGGCGAGGCGGTGAAGCGCCTGCGCCGAGCACGCCCGGCGCCCGAGGTGGCAGCCCAGCGCTTACTCGACGGCCGCGCCTGGGCCGACTTCTGCGACGGCCTGCGCGCCGCGGGCGAGCACGTCCTGCGCGCGGGGGCCGGGCTCTCCGACTCGCCCGAGCTGCGCGCCGAGGGCTTCCGCTACCTGCTCGGCCTGGTGGGCTCCGGGATCGGCCAGGCGACCCACCTCGCCGACCCCGACTTCCCGCGCTTCTTTCGCAACCCCGAGAGCACCGCCAAGTGGGGCGCCGAGAACGCCGACAACCAGTACCTCTGGGCGCGCATCCGCCCCGACGCGTCCTACCGCATCACCGGCCGGCGCAACGACGCCTTCGACTTCCTGATCGAGGTGAAGGAAGGCTACATGCAGCTCGGCGACGATCGGAGCTTCGCCACGCTCACGGCGGGCGAGATCGAGCTCGCGCCCGGTGGCAGCTTCGAGATCTTGCTCGCCGCCGAGCGCCCCGCCGGGTACGCTGGCCCCTGGCTCGAGCTCCACCCCGAGGCGCGCTACGTCGCGGTCCGCCAGTACTTCCGCGACTGGGCGACGGAGCGCCCAGCCGAGATGCTCATCGAGCAGATCGGCCAGGAGGGCCGCGCGCCCGCGCCCCTCACCCCCGAGCGCATGGCCCACCTGCTCGACGACGCCGGCGAGTGGACGCTCGCCAGCGCGCGCTTCTGGACCGAGTGGGTCGACCAGCTGCGTGCCGCGCATCGTCCGGGCGAGGTCGCACCGGCCCGGCGCTTCGTCGGTGGCGCCGATGCGATCTACTACGGCAACGACCTCTACCGCCTCGCTCCCGACGAGGCGCTGGTGATCGAGAGCGAGGTGCCCGAGGCGCGCTACTGGCAGCTCCAGCTCTGCGACCTCTGGTTTCGCACCATGGACTACGCCAATCGCCAGACCAGCCTGAACGACCACCAGGCGCGCATCGACCCCGACGGACGGGTTCGCTGCGTCGTCGCCCATCGCGACCCGGGCGTGGCCAACTGGCTCGATACCGGCGGCCAGCAGGAGGGCGTGCTGCAGTACCGCTGGATTTGGTCGCGGACCAACCCGCTGCCCACGGTGCGTGTCGTCGAGTACGACGAGCTGGCCTCCGCCCTGCCGCCCGAAACGCCGCGCGTCGCGCCCGAGGAGCGCCGAGCGGCGATCCACGAGCGCCAGCGCCACGTTGCGCGCCGCGAGCCCGCGGCCTGAGCGGTTCCCGGCGGCGGGGGATGTGATAGGGACGGGCGCGATTCCTCGCTGCGAGACGTGAACGCGAGCGAGGATTCGACGCGGAAGCGCGGACCATGGAGCTCGTGATCACCTACGACATGCGCGCGCCCACCTTCGGCGCGGCGCCGCGGGATCTCTATGCCGCGGCGCTCGACCAGGTGGCCTGGGCGGACGAGCTCGGATTCGACGTCGTCGGCCTCGGCGAGCACCACTGCGCCGAGGACGGCTACAACCCGTCGCCGATCGTGCTCGCCTGCGCCATGGCCGGGCGCACGCGGCGCATCCGCTTCCGCACCTCGGTGCTGCTCGCCCCTTTCTACGATCCCATCCGGCTGGCCGAGGACCTGGCCGTGGCGCAGCTGGCCACGGGCGGGCGGATCATCGCCGGCATCGGGGGCGGTTACCGCCCGGCGGAGTTCGAGATGTACGGCCGGCGCCTCGAGGATCGCTGGCGCACGGTCGGCGAGGTCTGCCGTCTGCTCAGGCAGGCGTGGACGGGCGAGCCGTTCACCTGGCAGGGGCGGCGCTGCCGCGTGACGCCGCGGCCGGAGCCGCCGCC
>CAZGUU010000311.1:0-5827 GCA_964529315.1 uncultured Enterobacteriaceae bacterium | reverse complement strand
CGAGGGCGTGCTGCCGAGCGGGCAGGTCGCCGGGGTGATCCAGGACCTGCCGACCTGCGCCGAGCTGATCTCGAGGATCGTCGCCGAGGCCGAGGCGCGGCTCGCCGCGCTCGCCGCGAACGGAAAGGGGGCCGCCGTTGCCGCCAGCTGAGACCCGGATCGAGGGCGGGATCGCCCACATGGTGCTCGACCACCCGCCGGTCAACGCCTTCGACAGCGCGGGCTGGAAGGCGCTGGCCGAGCTCTTCCGCAAGCTGGGCGAGGACGACGCCGTGCGCGTGGTGCTCGTCTCGGCGGCGGGGCGCGGCTTCTGCGCCGGGGTCGACATCAAGGAGCTGGCGCGCGACTCCTCGGCGATCACCAAGGTGAACAAGGGCTGCTACGACACTTTCGCCGCGATCCACGACTGCGCGGTGCCGGTGATCTCGGCGGCGCACGGGTTCGTCCTGGGCGGCGGCATCGGCATCGTCGGCTCGAGCGACGTCATCGTCGCCAGCGAGGATGCGACCTTCGGCCTGCCCGAGATCGACCGCGGCGCGCTGGGCGCGGCCTCGCACCTGCTGCGCATGTTCCCGATCCAGAAGGTGCGCAAGATGCTGCTCACCGGCGAGCCGATCAGCGCCGCCGAGGCCTACCGCCTGGGCGCGCTCGAGGCGGTCGTGGCGCGCGAGGAGCTCCTGCCGCGGGCGCGCAAGATCGCCGAGTCGATCGCCGCCAAGAGCCCGCGCGCGGTGCGCCTGGCCAAGGAGTCGCTGAACGGCATCGAGCTGCTCGACGTCAAGCGCAGCTACCGCTTCGAGCAGGGCTTCACGCTCGAGCTCTACACCTCGCCCGACTCGCAGGAGGCGCGCTCGGCATTCGTCGAGAAGCGCGACGCGAGCTTCGAGGACGCGAAGAAGGGCTGAGCCGCGGTGGACTTGGCCTTCACGTCCGCGCAGCAGGCATTTCGCCAGGAGGCCCGCGCCTGGCTCGAGGCCAACGTGCCCGCCGAGCCGCTGCCCTCGATGGACACCGCGGAGGGCTTCCAGGCGCACCGCGAGTGGGAGCGGCGGCTCGACCAGGGCGGCTGGGCGATGGTCTCGTGGCCGCGGGAGTACGGCGGGCGCGGCGCGGACCTCGTCGAGTGGCTGATCTTCGAGGAGGAGTACTGGCGAGCGGGCGCACCGGGCCGTGTCAATCAAAACGGCATCTTCCTGCTCGGCCCGACGCTCATGGAGTACGGCACCCCCGAGCAGAAGGCACGCTACCTGCCGCGCATGGCCTCGGGCGAGGAGATCTGGGCGCAGGGCTGGTCGGAGCCGGGCGCGGGCAGCGACATGGCGGCGATCCGCGCCACGGCGCGGGTCGAGGGCGACTCGTTCGTGCTCGACGGGCAGAAGACCTGGTCGTCGCGCGCCGCGTTCGCCGACTGGCTGTTCGGCATCTTCCGCACCGACCCCGCCTCGCAGCGCCACCGCGGCCTGACCTTCGTCTTGGTGCCGCTGCGCTCGCCGGGCGTCACCGTGCGCCCGATCGCCCAGCTCGACGGCGAGACCGGGTTTGCCGAGGTGTTCTTCGACGAGGTGCGCGTGCCGCTCTCGAACCAGCTCGGCGAGCGCGACCGGGGCTGGAGCGTCGCCATGGCGACGGCCGGCTTCGAGCGCGGTCTCATGCTGCGCAGCCCGGCGCGCTTCCAGGCCACGGCGCAGCGCCTGGTCGAGCTCTACCGCCGCCACGCCGGCGCCGCCGACCCCTCGCTGCGCGACGCGGTGGTGCGCGCCTGGTCGAGCGCCGAGGCCTACTGCCTGAACACCTACATGACCGTGTCGCGCCTGCTCGCGGGCGGCAAGATCGGCGCCGAGGCCTCGCTGAACAAGATCTTCTGGTCGGAGATGGACGTGCAGATGCACGAGACGGCCATGGCGATTCTCGACGCCCGCGCAGAGCTGCTGTCGCACGCGTCCGCCGCGGGCGACGTGGGCAAGTGGCTCGACGGCTTCCTCTTCTCGCTGGCCGGCCCGATCTACGCAGGGACCAACGAGATTCAGCGCAACGTGATCGCCGAGCGGCTGCTCGGCCTGCCCAAGGACTGAGCTCGTGCGCTTCGCCTTCAGCGACGACCAGCGGACCTTCCAGGAGAGCGTGCGCGGCTTCCTCGAGAAGGAGTGCCCGGCGTCTTTCGTGCGCGGCCTCGCCGAGACCGAGACCGGCCGCTCGCCCGAGCTGTGGGCGAAGCTCGGCGAGATCGGCCTGCTCGGCGTGCTGGTCCCGGAGACGCACGGTGGGCTGGGCCTGAGCGAGGTCGACCTGGTGCTGCTGCTCGAGGAGACCGGGCGCGTGGCCCTGCCTGGGCCGGTGGTCGAGAGCGCGCTGGTCGGATCGGCGCTGCTCGCGGAGTGCGGCGCGGCCGAGCTCGGCGAGCGGTGGCTGGCGAGAGCCGCGGCGGGGCAGGCGATCCTCACCGTCGGCCACGCGATCCACCCGGTGGTGGCCGACGCGCACGTCGCCGACCTGCTCCTCCTGCAGAGCGGCGACGAGCTGCACGCGCTGCCCCGCGCGAGCGTCACCCTGGAGGCGCAGCCCTGCCACGACCCCGCGCGCCGGCTGTTCACCGTCGGCTGGACGCCGAGCGCGGCGACCCGTCTCGAGCGTGGCGAGCGAGCGCACCGCCTGCTGGCGGCGGCGCTCGACCGCGGCGCGCTCGGCGTCTCGGCGCAGCTCGTCGGCATCGCCCAGCGGCTGGTCGAGCAGGCCGTCGACTACGCCGAGCAGCGCGAGCAGTTCGGCCGCAAGATCGGCTCCTTCCAGGCGATCAAGCACATGCTGGCCAGCGTCCAGGTGCGCATCGAGTTCGCCCGGCCGGTGGTCTACCGCGCGGCGGACTCGGTGGCGCGCGCCGTCGCGTCGCGCGCCGTCGACGTCTCGCAGGCCAAGGCCGCGGCGGCCGACGCGGCCTTGCTCGCCGCCAAGACCGCGCTGCAGGTGCACGGCGCGATCGGCTACACGTGGGAGGTGGATCTCCACCTGTGGATGAAGCGCGCCTGGGCGCTCGAGCCGGCCTGGGGCAGCCGACTCTGGCACCGCGCACGGATCGCGCACGCGATCCTCGACTCGGACGACAGCCCGCCGACGTTTGGGTTCAGCGCCCGCCGCGAGCGGCCGGGGCGCGGAGGCTGACTGCGATGAGCAAGGAGAAGAAGCGCGTCCCCGCGGTCGAGGGCTGGTTCGTCGCCGACGGGGACGTCGTGCGATTGCTCGGCAGCCGCTGCCGGTCCTGCAAGAGCTACTTCTTCCCCAAGGAGGCGCTCTACTGCCGCAACCCGGCCTGCAAGGGCACCGAGCTCGACGAGGTGCCGCTCTCGCGTCGCGGCACGCTGTGGTCGTTCACCGACAACCGCTACCAGCCGCCGGCTCCGTACGTCTCACCGGACCCGTTCGTGCCGTACATCGTCGCGGCCGTCGAGCTCGGCGAGGAGAAGATGGTCGTCCTGGGCCAGGTGGTCTCGGGCGTTGCGATCGGCGACCTCGCGGCAGGCATGCCCATGGAGCTGGTCCTCGACCGCCTCTACGAGGACGACGACAGCGAGTACGTCGTCTGGAAGTGGCGGCCGGCGGCGTAGCGGCCGCGCTGGCGCTCGCGCCTCCCGCGTGGCAGGAGCGCGTGGCTCGGGCGCCGGCTCGAGCCATGCGCTCGGGGGCGAGCCGCGTCGCCGCCGATCGAGATTGGAATTGCTCATCATTGGAATTGCTCATCGGCGGCGCCGAGGATGGGGGCTGGCGTGAGCTCTCGCGGTACCGCGATCGTCACCGGGGCGACCTCGGGCATCGGCGAGGTCACGGCGCGCGAGCTGGCTCGCCAGGGCTGGTCGGTGGGCATCGTCTGCCGCAGCCGCACGCGCGGTGAGAGCACGCAAGCCCGCATCCGCGAGGCGACCGGCTGCGAGGTGGCGCTGCACCTCGGCGATCTCGCCGTGCAGCGCGACGTGCGCCACGTCGCCGCGGAGATCCTCGCCGCCCACCCGCGTATCCACCTGCTGGTCAACAACGCCGGGGTGGTGAACCTGAAGCGCGAGACCACGCCCGACGGCATCGAGGCGATGCTCGCGGTAAACCATCTCGCCCCCTTCTTGCTCACCCGCTTGCTGCTCGAGCGCCTGCGTGCGAGCGCGCCCGCACGGGTGGTGAACGTGGCCTCCGAGGGGCACCGCATGGTGCGCGGCATGCGCTGGGACGACCTGGGCTTCGAGCGGCGCTTCAGCTGGTGGCGGGCCTACTGCCAGTCCAAGCTCGCCAACCTGCTGTTCACCGAGGAGCTGGCGCGCAAGCTCGAGGGCAGCGGCGTCACCGCCAACAGCCTCCACCCGGGCGCGGTCGCGACCGGCCTGGGTGCGAACAACGGGTGGGTCTCGCGCCTGGTGGTGCCGCTGCTGCGGCCGTTCTTCCGCACGCCGGAGCAGGGGGCGGCCACATCCCTGCACGTCGCGACCGCACCCGAGCTCGACGGCGTGACCGGGCGCTACTTCGCCGACTGCAGGGAGGCTCGCCCGGGCCGCGGTGCGCAGGACCCGGCCGCCGCGCGGCGGCTCTGGGAGGCGAGCGAGCAGCTCACGGGGCTGGGGCGGTGAGCCCCGGCTCGCGGCGCATCGCCGTGGCACCTGGTGGGCTCGCCGCGCCACGCAGCGCCGTGCCGCTCCCGTGACCTCGCTCCTCTTCGCCGTGGCGATTCTCGCCGCAGTCGCCGCCCTCGGCGCCCGCCGCCTGCGCCGCTCGCGGCTGCGACGCGCAGCGCAAACCCGGCCGGGCGCGACGGTCGATCTCGCCATCTACGTGCGCTCGTACGACGAGATCGACGAGCACCTGGGCGGCCGGCGCTGCGCGTGCGGCGCCCCGCTGGTCCGCACCGGCGAGGGCTCGCGCGAGAGTGGCGAGCGCCGCCTGCGGGTTGCGCGCCTGGTCTGCCGCGAGTGCGAGGAGCCGGTCGAGGTGTTCTTCGACACCACCGACTCGCTGCACTGACACCGCGCCCTGCAGTCGAAGCGAAGCGAGCCGTGCGCGTGCTGGTCTGTGTCTACCGCTGACGACGAGATCCATCGGACGCATTCCTACTGCGACCGCAGCCGTTGACCGAACGGCCAAGCCGTGGCATCTTGCGGCTAGATTGGCTAGCCGTGTCAAGCCGGTCACAGATTGTGAGCGTACCGTGGAATGGCGACTGGCAGATGCGAAGAACAAGTTCAGCGAGCTGGTGAGCCGGGCTCTGGCTGAGGGCCCGCAGGTGGTCCGTCGCCACCGAGATTGCGTCGTCGTGCTCGCCGAGCGCGAATACGAACGCCTGACGGGTCGCCAGCGCGACTTCAAGACGTTCCTGATGAGCGGGCCGTCGCTCGAGGGCGTCGACCTCGCGCGGGACCGGGCAGCGATGCGGGATGCCGGGCTTTGAGGGTTCTGCTCGATACCTGCGCGGTTTCCGAGCTCAAGAGGCCCAGGCCCGATCCCGCCGTCGTAGCCGCCATCGAGGCGATCCCGAGCGAGGATCTGTTCTTGAGCGTGCTGTCGAGCGGCGAGATGGCCAAAGGCATCGACCTCCTCGCCGAGGGAAAGCGCAAGCGCGATCTGGCGGCCTGGCTCCTCGAGCTCGAGCGCGACTACGGCGATCGGTTGCTGCCCGTGGATCGCGAAACGGCCCGCATCTGGGGTGAGGTCACGGCGCGGCTGCAGAAGGCGGGAAAGGCGCTCGGCGCGGCGGACGGCCTGATCGCAGCGACGGCTCTGCGCCACGGTCTTCATCTCATGACACGTGACGAGGCCGATTTCGTCGGCACCGGCGTGCTCGTCGTCAATCCATGGA
>CAZGUU010000310.1:0-5831 GCA_964529315.1 uncultured Enterobacteriaceae bacterium | reverse complement strand
GTCGGCGGCTTGGTGGTCGAGCACGCGGTCGAGCCGATCGGTGCGCAGCAGCAGGTCGAGGCGGGCCGGTGGGCCGCCGATCGCGAGGTGGGCGCCCCGGCCGCTGGCGACGACGGCCAGCCCCTGCGCCGCAGCGGCGCGCAGTGCCCCGGCCAGCTCGCCTGCGTCCCGCGGCCGCACCACCCAGTGCGGGACGATGCCGTCGACGGCGTCGCCGGGGCCGCCCGGCTCGGCGTGCAGCGAGCCCAGTTCGTCGCCGGAGATGCCGTCGGGAGGCGTCATGCCAGCTGCGCTCGGTGCGTCACGCCGCGGCCTGGCGGTGCGGCGTGCGCACCTCGACGCAGCCCTTGGAGTCGGGCAGGACCTTGCGCGGGTTGGATCGGCCCTCGGGGTCGAACACCGCGCGCAGGCGGGCCATGGCGAGCAGGTCGTCGGGCGAGAAGAGGAGCGGCATCTGCGCGATCTTCTCGACACCGATGCCGTGCTCGCCGGTCACGCTGCCGCCCAGCGCGACGCACGCCTCGAGGATTTCGCGCCCCGCCTCGAGCACGCGCCGCACCTGGTCGGCGTCGCGCTCGTCGAACAGTAGGATCGGGTGGATGTTGCCGTCTCCGGCGTGGAACACGTTGCCGATGCGCAGCTGGTGGCGCTCGGCCGTCGCTGCGATCGCCCGGACGATCTCCGGCAGGCGGGTGCGCGGCACCACGCCGTCCTGCGTGCAGTAGTTGGGCGCCAGGCGCCCGACCGCGCCGAAGGCCCGCTTGCGGCACCGCCAGAGCAGCTCGCGCTCCGCCTCGTCGCGCGCGATGCGCACCTCCCGGGCGCCGGCGCCCCGGCACACGCCGAGCACCGCAGCGACCTGCGGCTCGAGCCCGGCCTCGGCCCCGTCGAGCTCGACGAGCAGCACGGCCCCGGCGTCGGTCGGCAACCCGGCGTGGAAGGCGGCCTCCACCGCGCCCAGGATCAGGCGGTCCATCATCTCCAGCGCGGCCGGCACGATGCCCGCCGCGACGATCCCCGAGACTGCCTCGCTCGCGGCGTCCACCGAGTCGAACACCGCGAGCAGCGTGCGCCAGGCCTGCGGCGCGCGTGTCAAGCGCAGGGTGGCCCGGGTGACGACGCCGAGGGTGCCCTCGGAGCCCACCACCAGCCCGACCAGGTCGTAGCCCGGCCGATCCTCCACGGCGCCACCCAGGGTCACGGCCTCGCCCGAGGGCAGGACGAGCTCGACGCCCAGTACATGATTGACGGTGACGCCGTACTTGAGCGTGTGCGGCCCGCCCGAGTTCTCGGCGACGTTGCCGCCGATCGTGCAGGCCGCCTGGCTCGACGGGTCGGGCGCGTAGAGCAGGCCGCTCGCCTGCACCTCGCGCGAGGCTTGCAAGTTCACCACGCCGGCTTGCGCCACCATGCGGCGGTTGCGCAAGTCGACCGACTCGATCTCGCGCAGCCGGCTGGTGCACACGACGACGGCCGCGTCGACCGCCAGGGCGCCGCCGGAGAGCCCGGTGCCCGCGCCACGCGGCACGAACGCGATGCGCTCCGCGGCGAGCAGGCGCAGCACGGTCGCGACCTCGGCAGGCGTGCGCGGCAGGACGACCAGCCCCGGCGCGTTGCGCTCGAGCGTGTAGCCGTCGCACTCGTAGGGGAGCAGCGCCTCGCGCCGGTCGACCACGCCGTCTTCGCCGACGATCGCGCGCAGGTGCGCGGCGAGGCTGCGCGACCTCACCCGGGCCTCCGCAGCAGCTCGTCCCAGTAGAAGGCCACCACGACCAGCGCGTGCGAGATCCGTCCGTCGCGCACCAGGGAGGGGATCTCCGCCCGCGGGACCAGGACGACCTGCGTCTCCTCGGTGCTGTCGAAATGGGGCGCGTGGCGTAGGGCGGCGCCTCGGGCGAGGAAGGTGTGGCAGCGGTTGCCCTGGATGGCCGGGTTGGGGTGGATCGCGCCGAGCGGGATCACGTCGTCGGTGTCGTAGCCGGTCTCCTCGATCATCTCGCGGCGCGCCGCGTGCAGCGGCGAGGGATCCTCGGGGTCGACCATGCCGCCCGGCACCTCGAGGGTGAAGTCCCCGATGCCGTGGCGGAACTGGCGGATCAGGACGATGCGGTCGTCCGCCGTGATCGGCACCACGTTCACCCAATCGCCCGCCTCGAGGACGAAGAAGTCGTGCTCGCCGCCGGTGCGCGGCGAGCGGCTGCGGTCGCGGCGCAAGGAGAACACCTTGCAGCGGTAGACGATCTCCGAGGCCAGGCGCTGCCAGGGACGCAGCTCGCGCGGGTGGGTCATCCTGGCGGCCCCTGCGGGAAGAGCCGGCGGTACTCGGGGGCCGGGCAGCGGTCCATCACCACCGTGAGCCCGGCGGCCAGGGCGCGCCGCGCCGCGTCCTCGTCGATCACGCCGAGCTGCAGCCAGAGGATGCGCGCGCCGATCGCGATCGCCTCGTCGACGATCGCCGCGACGTGCTCGGGCCGGCGGAAGACGTCGACCATCTCGACCGGCTCGGGTACGTCGCGCAGCGACGGATGGCAGCGCTCGCCGAGGATCTCGTGGCACGCGGGGTTCACCGGGATCACCCGGTGTCCGCGCTCGCGCAGCAGCCGGGCGATGCGGTGGCTGTCGCGCCCCGGGTCGGGCGAGCAGCCGACCACCGCGACGGTGCGCGGCCACGCGAGGATCTCGCGGATGGTCGAGTCGGGCGGGTTCTCGAAGGCCATCGCCACCTCGCATGGTCGGCTTCGCCAGCGCACGGCGCAAGTGCCGTGCGCGCAGTGTGTCCGCCGCGGAAAGAAAGGATCGAAAGCGGCGTCCGTTTGGTGTAACAACCACGCCTTCCCGGGGGAATTCGTGCACCGCCAGTCGCAGCATCGCCGAGCGAGATCCGGTCCAGCCTCGCCCGCGCGACGGCCGTGGAGCCTCGCGCTGCTCGCCGCGGCAGTCGCGCTGGGCTGCCGGGTGCCGGGCCCAGGCAGCACCCCGGCACGCGACGTGGTGGTGATCGTGGTCGAGGCGCTGCGCGCCGATCACCTCTCGCTGAACGGCTACCCGCGGCCCACCTCGCCCCACCTCGATCGGCTCGCCGCCGAGGCGGTGGTCTTCGACCGGGCGAGCGCTCCGGCGCTCTGGTGCGCTCCGGCGCACGGCTCGCTGCTCACCGGCCGCTGGCCGTCGTTCCACGGCGCCGAGCGCTTGGCGGGGGCGACCCACGGGGCGGGGCTCGAGGCCGGCCCGAGGGCCGCTGTCACCGTCGATGGTGCCGGCGCCGGCGATGCTGCGGCCGATGCCCTGGCCGTCGCCGGTCCGGCGCAGAGCGGCGGCGCGGTGCCGGTGGCGGAGCGCTTCTCGCCGCTGGACCCCGACGTGGTGACGCTGCCCGAGATCCTGCGCCGCGAGGGGCTGCGCACGGCGGCGTTCGTCGGCAACCCCGAGGCGCTCTCGCCGACGGCCGGCTTCGCCCGCGGCTTCGACGACCTGGAGGCGGGTGGCGAGCTGGCCGACGCCGCGAGCTTGGCCTCGCGGCTCACAAGCTGGCTCCAGCGCCACCCCGAGCGGTCTTTCGTCTACGCGAGCATCGCCGATGCGCGCGGACCGCAGGACGCGCGGGCGCACCAGGGCTCGCGTCCGGGGCGCATCGCAGCGCGCGACGTGGCGCCGCTCGTCGCGCGGTACGACGACGCGGTCGCGACGGCCGATCGGGCGGTGGGGGAGATCCTCGCCGCGCTGGCCCGCCAGGGACGCTACCGCGACGCGCTGGTCGTGGTGACCGCCGACCACGGCGAGATGCTCGGCGAGCACGGCCTCTCGGGCCACGGCCAGTTCCCCTTCGAGCCGCAAGTGCGCGTGCCGCTGCTCGTCAAGCGCCCGGGCGGGCGGGATGCCGGGCAGCGCGTCTGGCGGCGCGTCTCGACCATGGGCGTCTTCGCCGAAGTCGTCGCGGCTGCGGGCGCGACCCTCCCCGGGCACGTGCAGGCGCGCTCGCTCGACGACCGGCAGCCGGTGTGGGTCGAGGACCGCGACCCGCGCGGCAGCCGCTTGCGCGCGGGCTACGATGGCCCCAATCGCAAGCTGGTGCGCTTCGCCGGCCCGACGGGGCCGACCGGCTGCGCCTACGACCTGGCGGGCGATCCGGACGAGCTCGCGCCCGACTGCGGCCCCGAGGTCGGAGGCCCGCTGCGCCTGGCGCTCGATTCGTTCGAGGGCCGCGCTCGCCCCACCCGCCTGCGCGGCGTGGCCCGGGTGGAGGCGGGCGCGGGCATCGCCGAGGCCGCCAACTGAGCCGCTTTTTCGGACCTCGACGCGGCTCTGCTAGATGCGCAAGTGCGATGCGTGCTCTCTACCCTGGGAGGAGCCGGCTGGCATGGGAGCGGCGGCAGCCGTGGACGATGCCCGAGCGGTGTAGCGCGCGAGGCACGGGGCGCGCGCATCGCCTCGCGGAGCTGCGCCGGTGAGGGTCGCCCAGGCGATCGCGCTCTACCTGCCCGAGTTCGAGGGCGGGGCGACGCTGGTGTGCCGGCGCCTGGCGCGCGAGCTGGGCGTGCGCGGGCACGTGGTCGACGTGTTCAGCGGGCGGACGACCGCCGCCGAGCCGCTCGGTGCGCTGCGCCGAGACCTGGTCGACGACGTGCTCACCTGGCGCGTCAACCTGGGAGGCGCCTTCGACCCGTGGAGTCCGCAGGGCTGGGACAACCCACTGGCGCGCGAGTGCTTCGCCGAGTTCCTCGCCGCGACACGGCCCGACGTGGTGCACGCGCACAGCTTGCAGGCGCTCGGCGTGGGCGTGCTCGACGCCGCGGCGGACGCCGGCGTACCGGTCGTCTGGACGATGCACGACTGGTGGTGGCTCTGCCCCTGCCTGTTCCGCCTCTCGCCCGAGGGCCGCATCTGCTCGGCGACCCCCTGCCCGGAGCACTGCGCCGGGCGGCCCGGCTACGACTTCGCGGCCCGGCGAGCACGGCTCGACGCGGTGCTCTCGCGCGTGGCGCGGATCGTGACGCCGTCGGCCTACCTGCGCGACAGCCTGGTCGCCAACGGCCTCGATCCGCGGCGCCTGCTGGTGCAGGAGAACGGTATCGAGCCGCCGGGCGTCGCATTCGACGCGGCGCTCGGGTCGCCGCGCGCTCGCCATGAGGTTGCCGGCGTGCGGGCGGCGCCGGGCAGCCCGCAGGTGGGCGTGCTCGAGGCCACGGGCGCCCCCGGCGCCGCGGGCACGGGGGACGTGGCGCCTGCGGGCGCCACGGACGGCTCGCCCCTGCGCATCGTCTTCCTCGGCGGCGCGGGCAATCGCGAGAAGGGCCTGGGGATCCTGCTCGATGCGGCGCTGCGCCTGCGCGGTGCCGCGTTCGAGCTGCACTGCCACGCGGTGGCCCGCGAGGAGACGGGCGTGGCCGGCGTGCAGCTCGGCTCGCGCTTGCACTGCCACCCGCGCTTTGCCCCCGAGCGGTTGGATGCGGTGCTGGCGGCGGCCGACGTGGTCGTCGTTCCGTCGCTCATGCGCGAGTCCTTCTCGCTGGTCACGCGAGAGGCGCTGGTGCGTGGCATCCCGGTGGTGGCGAGCGATTGCGGCGGGCCCGAGGAGGTCGTGCGCTCCGGGGAGAACGGCTGGATCGTCGCCTCGGGGTCGGCCGAAGCGCTCGCCGCGGCCCTGGATCGCCTGATCGCCGACCGCGCGCTGGTCGCCCGCCTCGCCGCCGCCCCGCGGCCGAGCTTCGTCACCCCGGCGCGGCAGGCTCGCGCCGCCGAGGCGCTCTACCGCCAGGTGATCCGCGAGGCCGAGTGTCCGGCGCCGGCTCGCACGGTCCCGTCGGCCGAAGGCGCTGCGGGAGTCGCGCTCG
>CAZGUU010000309.1:0-5860 GCA_964529315.1 uncultured Enterobacteriaceae bacterium | reverse complement strand
CCTCGACGTGGCCGAGCAGCTCGGCCTGCGCGGCGCGCAGGAAGCGAGCCGTGTAGGTGCCGTCCTTCACGTCGCAGTAGAGCACGTCCTGCGCACCCAGACGCAGCGAGCCGGCCCGCAGGGGTTCGCGCGAGGCGTCGTTCAGGCCGATCTCGAAGCCCCGGCCGGGATCGCCATCGACGCGCACCACGACGAACGGCGTGTCTTCGACCGTGATCCGCGCCCGCTCGTCGCCGATCACCAGCCAGAACGACCCGTCCGATGCCCGCTCCACGCTGCGCGAGAAGAGCGCGGTGATACGCGGGTGGGCGATCGGCTGGTCGTCGGCGTACCAGCGGCCGTCGCGGCCGAAGCGGATCGCGTGGCTCTCGATGGCCCAGAAGCCGGCGCGTGCCATGTAGACCGTATATCGACGGGCGCGCTCGAGGCGCAAATCGGCCCGGCTCACGCCGTCGAGCGCTTGCCGGGCGACCGACCCTTCCTGCGCGAGAGGACGCGAGCCGCAGGCCCTGCCACCAAGGCGACGCCCAGCGGAAGGCTCCTTGGCACCAGGACGGAAGGCCGGTCGGGGCGCCGCGCGGTGCGACGCATGGCGCCCGCGCGGCGGATCGGATATGTCCCCGGTGCGCGATGGTCCCCGTCCTGGTCCGCTTGGGTCCGATCACCCTCTACAGCTTTGGTGCGATGCTCGCGCTCGGCTTTCTCGCCGGTGCCGTCGTGCTCGGCGAGGGCCTGGAGCGCCGCGGGCTGGACCGCGCGCACGCCTCGGCGATCGTCTGGTGGGCTGCGATCGGCGGCGTGGTGGGCTCGCGGCTCCTGGCGATCGCAAACGACTGGCAGGAGTTCCTCGCCGCCCCGCTGCACTTCGTCGTGACCGGCGCGGGCTTCGTCTGGTACGGCGGGCTGGCCGGCGGCTTCCTGACCGTCTCGGCCTACCTGATGGCGCGCGGGCTGCCGTGGCTGGTAGTGGTCGACGCGATCGCACCGGGCCTGGCCCTGGGCCAGGCGATCGGCCGCGTGGGCTGCCAGCTCGCCGGCGACGGCGACTGGGGTACGGTCTCGACCCTACCGTGGGCCATGGCCTACCCTCGGGCGATCTTCGGCTGGGAGCACCCGCCAGGCGTGCTCGTCCACCCGGCACCGGTCTACGAGAGCCTGCTCTACGGGGCGATCTTCGTCTACCTGCTGCGGCTGTCGCGCCGCGAGGACACGGTCGCTCCCGGCTCGGTGCTGTTCGCCTACCTGATCCTGTCCGGCGTGGCGCGCTTCCTGATCGAGACCGTACGCATCGAGCCGCGTCTGTGGCTGGACCTGACCGAGGCGCAGTGGTTCGCCATCGGGACGTGCATCGCGGGAGGGCTCGGCCTGGTGTGGGCGGCGCGCAGGCAACGAGCCCTGGCCGCGCTGCTCTGCCTGGGCCTGTCCTGGTCGGCGCTGGGATGCTCGTCGAACGGCAAGCTCGCGCCGGACTTCGTCGTCCAGGACCTCCAGGGACAGGCGGTGCGCCTCTCGGCGCAGCGCGGCAAAGTCGTCTTCCTGAATCTCTGGACCACATGGTGCCCGCCGTGCCGCATGGAGATGCCCGCCATGGAAGCGCTGTCGCGCAAGCTCGCCGGCGAGGACTTCGTCATGCTCGCGGTGAGCGAGGACGACGGCGGCGCCGGGGTCGTGAAGCCGTTCGTCGAGGAGCTGAAGCTCACCTTCCCCGTCCTGGTCGATCCGCAGGGCGAGGTCGGCCGGCGCTTCTCGGTGACCGGCTACCCGGAGACCTTCGTCATCGATCGCGAGGGCCGACAGGTCGCGCGCTTCATCGGCCCGCGCGACTGGAAGGACCCGGCCATGGAGCGCGACCTGCGCACGCTGATTCGCGAGGGGCGCTGGGTGCGCGGCCCGGACGGCAGCTGAGCGGCCGTCCCCCCTCGATTCGCAGCTCGCCCGCGTGTTACGGCAGCGTTTGCGGCTCGCGAGGAGCCGGAGCACGCCGTCACGGCACGCTGCCGGGAGCGCCCGGTCGGGCCCCGGGGCGTGGAGCTCTTCACCCAGGAGGTACGGGGGACGTCATGGCTGACATGGAAGACTACAGCGGGGAGTACAAGCCGGACTTTCAGTTCTCGGATCTGTCCAAGGAGGCCCTGGTCAGGCTCGTCGAGAGCTACCAGCGCATCTTCCAGGGGCTGTGCGTGGTCGCGGTGGAGGTCGCGCAGGAGCAGCTCGGCAAGGACGAGGGCCAGCGCATGTTCAACGAGGTGTATCGCCGCGAGATGGAGCGGTTCGCCGTGCCGCTGGTGCGCAAGGCCCTGAACATCCGCGACGACGACGTGATCTCCATGTTCAAGTACTTTCAGGCTGCGCCCGACGGGACCCGCGGCGGCGGCATGTACGAGTTCGACTACGAGGTCAAGGGCAAGAACGACGTCACGTACGTCGGCAAGTTCTGCCAGAACGCCCGCCACTACGAGAAGCAGGGGGACATGGACGGGATGAACCGGCTGTGCGCCAGCGGGCCGGGCAGCTTCGAGCACGCCGCCTACGAGGTGCTCACCCGGCTCTTCAACCCGAAGATGAAGATGGAGTGGCCCCTGCTCCCACCGCGCGCCAGCAAGGACGCGCCGTTCTGCAAGTGGCGGTTCTGGATCGACGAGGAGCCGGAGGGCAAGGTCTAGCGAAAGCCGGCCAGCGCCGCCTGGGCCTTCTTCAGGCTGCTCACGCGCAGGTAGACCGTGGCCTTGCCCTTGCCCTTGGGCCCGGGAGCGCTGGCGTAGAGGTAGTCGATGTTCACCTTCGCCTTGCCCAGGCGCCGCGCGATCTCCGCCAGCGCCCCCGGCCGGTTCTCTCCGCTGACGGCCAGCACCTCGTTCTCGAACACGAGCACGCCGGCCGCGCCGAGGAGGTGGATGGTGCGTCCGGGGTCGTTGACCACCATGCGGACCACCGAATGGTCGACGAGGTTGTCGACGTAGATCGCCTCGAGGTTGATCCGGGCGCGGGCCAGGTCGCCGCAGACCTCCGCCAGGACGCCCGGCCGGTTCTCGAGGATCAACGAGAGCTGACGCTCCACCCGCATGACCCCTCCCCAACGCCCGCGGGACAGGGCGGCGCCGGCGCCGCTGCCACACGGGCGCGTGCCCGGGCGCGGTGATCGGCCGTGCCCGGGGCGTGTGCCACGGTGAAATCGAAGGGCGCTCTCGGGGCCGCTGCGGCGCGCGGATCGCACAGCGAGCTCCCGTCCCTAGCGCGGCTGCCGGCTGCGGAGCGCGCGATCGCAGCGGACCATCTTGGTGCGATCAAGAAGGACACGGAGCCACCCGAGGCCGACCCCTTCGCGGATCGGGCACTACCTGGAGTATCAGCGCGCCGCGGCGCAAGTCAAAACGGCGCCGGCGAGGGCTGCTCGGGCGGACTCCCGGTGGACTCGGGGTGCCGCGCCCGGACCAGCCGGCGCTGCGGCCAGATCCGAGGCGCAGCGGGGCAGAGAACGATTTCTTGGCCAGCGCGGGCATCGGCTCGGCGTATCGGCTAGTGTGTGTGATCGGTTGCGCTCGATGCGAACCACCGGGAGAATGGGCTCATGAGGTACCCTTCGGCCGCCGCACGGCGGCGGGCCACGTTGACCACGCTCGCGTTCGGCCTCTGCATGGCCGTCCTGTTCTCCGGCGGCCGCGCTGTGGAGCGCGTCTCGGCGGTGCCCAAGGAAACCTACGACGAGCTCGAGACGTTCACCAGCATCCTGTCCATCGTGCAGAAGAACTACGTCGACGACGTGACCACCAAGCAGCTCCTCGAGGGGGCGGTCAACGGGATGCTGGGCTCGCTCGACCCGCACAGCGCCTACCTGACCCCCGAGCTCTACAAGGAGCTGCAGGTCGACACCAAGGGGAGCTTCGGCGGGCTGGGCATCGAGATCACCAACCGCAGCGGCGTCCTCACGGTGGTCTCGCCGATTGAGGACACGCCCGCGGCTCGCGCCGGCATCCAGCCCGGCGACCAGATCGTCAAGATCGACGGTGACCTGACCAAGGACCTGTCGCTGGTCGACGCTGTCAAGCGCATGCGCGGGCCGCGCGGCTCGAAGGTGACCCTGACGATCAAGCGCGAGGGGGTCGGGCAGTTCCTCGACTTCACGCTCACCCGTGAGAACATCCAGATCCAGAGCGTGAAGTGGAAGTCGCTCGGCGACGGCTACGGCTACGTGCGCATCACCCAGTTCCAAGAGCGCACCGGCCAGGGCGTCGAGGAGGCGATCGGCCAGATCAGCGGCGGGGACGACGCCAACCTGCGTGGCCTGATCCTCGACCTGCGCAACGATCCGGGCGGCCTGCTCTCGCAGGCCGTGCAGGTCGCCGACACCTTCCTCGACTCCGGCATGATCGTGTACACGGACGGCCGGCTCGAGAACCAGAAGCAGAAGTACTTCGCCCACAAGCCGGGCAGCCACACCGACTTCCCGATGATCGTCCTGGTCAACGGCGGCACGGCCAGCGCGGCGGAGATCGTCGCCGGCGCCCTGCAGGACCACAAGCGGGCCCTGGTGCTCGGTACGCAGACCTTCGGCAAGGGGTCGGTGCAGACGATCCTGCCGCTCGACGACCAGTCGGCGCTGCGCCTGACCACGGCGCGCTACTTCACGCCCAACGGGCGCTCCATCCAGGCGACCGGCATCAGCCCCGACATCCAGATGGAGAACAACGTCCAGCTGGCGCGCGGCGAGGGCCGGCGAACCGAGCCGCAGTTCCTGCGAGAAGAGAACCTGCCCAAGCACCTCGAAAAGCCCATGGGCGACGTCGAAGGCGAGCCCGATGCGAAGCCCAAGCCGGAGAGCATCAAGCACGACGGCAAGTCCAAGCCCGAGAGCCAGAAGCGCGACGGCAAGCCCTCGGGGACGAGCGACGAGCCGGCCGACGAGGGCGATCCCGGGCCCGATACGGTGATGGGCGAGCCGGGCAAGGATCCGCAGCTCGACCGCGCCGTCGAGCTGCTCAAGAGCTGGCAGGTGTTCAAGACGCTGGTCGCCAACAAGGGCTAGTCGGAAGACGCCGCGCCCGATGAGCCTCGCCGCGGCAAGCCCAGGGGCCGTACCTCGGGGCATCCCGGTGCGCGATCTCGTGGCGCGCATCCGGCTCTCGCTCGAGGAGGCCTTCCCCACCCGGCTGTGGGTGGTGGGGGAGCTGACCGGCTTTCGCGTCGGCCGCGGGGGCCACGGCTGGGGCGCCCTGCGCGACGACGCGGCCCAGGTCGAGGTGGTCCTGTGGAAGGACACCCTGGCCGGGCTGCGCTTCACCCCGGCCGACGGCATGCAGGTTCTGGCGCTGGTGCGCAAGGTGGACTTCTGGGGGCCCAGCGGGCGCCTGCGGGTGCAGATCGAGCGCCTCGAGCCGAGCGGCCTGGGCGCCCTGCACCGGGCGCTCGAGGAGCGTCGCACCCGCCTGGCGGCCGAGGGCCTGTTCGACGAGGCGCGCAAGCGGCCGCTGCCGCTCCTGCCGCGCGTCGTAGGGATCGTCACGGCGCCGACCGGCGCGGCGATCCACGACATGCTGCGCATCCTGGGCGAACGCTTCGCCGAGCGGCGCATCCTGCTGCGTCCCTGCAAGGTGCAGGGCGAGGGGGCGGCCGCGGACATCGCCCAGGCGATCGACGACCTGGGGCGCGAGGCGAGCGCCGAGGTGATCATCGTCGGCCGGGGCGGAGGGTCGGCCGAGGACCTCTGGGCGTTCAACGAGGAGGCGGTGGTGCGCGCGATCGTCCGGTCGCGCGTGCCGGTGGTCTCCGCCGTCGGACACGAGGTCGACTGGACGCTCGCCGACCTGGCCGCCGATCTGCGAGTCGCCACGCCGACGGCGGCGGCGCAGCGAGTCATGCCCGA